>NZ_CYTY01000022.1:77125-102185 GCF_001298995.1 Achromobacter sp. 2789STDY5608615 | reverse complement strand
GTCGGGGGCGCCGCCTGTGAAGGGCGTCGTTCGCCTCGGGGCGGACGACGCCTGCTTTTTTACTGGCGCACCGTGCGCACGTCGGCCGGCGGCGTCGTCTCGACGTTGCTGCGCCACGGGTTGATGTCCAGCCCGCCGCGCCGCGTGTAGCGCGCATAGACCGTCAGTTGCTCGGGCGCGCAGGCCTGCATGATGTCGGTGAAGATGCGTTCCACGCAGTGCTCGTGGAACTCGGCGTGCTGGCGGAACGAGATCACGTAGCGCAGCAGCGACTCGCGGTCGATCGGCTTGCCGCGGTAGCGGACCTGCACGCTGGCCCAGTCGGGCTGGCCGGTCACCGGGCAGTTGGATTTCAGCAGGCGCGAGCACAGGGTTTCCTCGACCACGTCGCCCGGGCGGTTGCGCAGCAGCTGCGGCGCCGGCTCGTAGGTGTCGATCTCGATGTCGAGCTTGTCTATATAGATACCGTCGAGTTCGCCCATCCGCAGTTCGCCGAAGCGCTGCGGCAGGATGAAGTCCAGCCCCACGGGGGCGCCGGCGGCGGCGCTCAGGTCGCGCTCCAGCCGGCCGCGCAACGCGGCCGAGTTGACCAGCCGGGTCTGGTTGAACGAGTTCAGGTACAGCTTGAACGACTTGGACTCGATGATGTTGGGGCTGTCGGCCGGCACCGAGAACGTGGCCATCGCCACCCGCGGCTTGCCCTTGGCGTCGAGCCAGGACAACTCATAGGCGTTCCACAGGTCGACGCCGGTGAATGGCAGCGGGCCGCTCGCCAGGTTGAGCGCCTCGCGGTTGTGGGCGCGGGCGATGGGGAACAGCAGCGAGGGGTCGTATTGCGAGACGTAGGTCACGCTCTGGCCCAGCGGGCCGTGAGACAGCGTCATGGAAAGGTCGTCGGAAAACGTGGAGATGACCGCATTGTAGGCGGTCACGAACGCTTCATTTTTCGCATCATGAAACGCCGCTCCCGGCATGTGAAAGTTCGTGCTGCGCCGCCGCGCGAGGCCATTTCACGGATGACAATTGCGTTCCGTAATGCGGAATGAGCGAAATAACTTATTGATTTATATAAATAATATTTTTCCTCTTATATAAGAGACGCGGCCACATTGCTCCGCAGCACAGGCATAGACTTTCTCCAACGATTCACGCAATGCAACCCCGAAGTTTTCTTGCCTTTTCAGCCATAGACCAAGGAGCATGACCATGAGCAACCGCGAAACCGAAATCCGCAATCTGCAGAAAGACTGGGCCGAGAACAGCCGCTGGCAGGGCATCAAGCGCGACTACAGCGCCGAGGATGTCATCCGCCTGCGCGGCTCGATCGCCGTCGAGCATTCCCTGGCCCGCCGCGGCGCGACCCGCCTGTGGGAGCAACTGCACAGCGAGCCTTTCGTGAATTCGCTGGGCGCCCTGACCGGCAACCAGGCCATGCAGCAGGTCAAGGCCGGCCTCAAGGCCATCTACCTGTCGGGCTGGCAAGTGGCCGGCGACGCCAACCTGGCCGGCGAGATGTACCCCGACCAGTCGCTGTACCCCGCCAACTCGGTGCCGCAGGTCGTGCGCCGCATCAACAATTCGCTGACCCGCTGCGACCAGATCCAGTGGATGGAAGGCAAGAACCCGGGCGACGAGGGCTACATCGATTTCTTCGCGCCCATCGTGGCCGATGCCGAGGCCGGTTTCGGCGGCGTGCTGAACGCCTTCGAGCTGATGAAGGCCATGATCGAGGCCGGCGCCTCGGGCGTGCACTTCGAGGACCAGCTGGCGTCCGTGAAGAAGTGCGGCCACATGGGCGGCAAGGTGCTGGTGCCGACCCGCGAAGCCGTGGCCAAGCTGGTCTCGGCGCGCCTGGCGGCCGACGTGATGGGCACGCCCACCTTGCTGCTGGCCCGCACCGACGCCGATGCCGCCGATCTGGTGACCAGCGACGTCGATGACAACGACCGCCCGTTCATCACCGGCGAGCGCACCGTGGAAGGCTTCTTCCGCACCCGCGCCGGCATCGATCAGGCGATCTCGCGCGGCCTGGCCTACGCGCCGTACGCCGACCTGATCTGGTGCGAAACGTCCACGCCCAACCTGGAATACGCCCGCAAGTTCGCCGACGCGATCCATCGCCAGTTCCCGGGCAAGCTGCTGGCGTACAACTGCTCGCCGTCGTTCAACTGGAAGAAGAACCTGGACGACGCCACCATCGCCAAGTTCCAGCGCGAGCTGGGCGCCATGGGCTACAAGTTCCAGTTCATCACGCTGGCCGGCTTCCACGCGCTGAACTACGGCATGTTCGAGCTGGCCCACGGCTACGCCCGCCGCCAGATGAGCGCCTTCGTCGAACTGCAGCAGAAGGAATTCGCCGCCGCCGACCTGGGCTTCACCGCGGTCAAGCATCAGCGCGAAGTGGGCACGGGCTACTTCGACGCCGTCACCCAGACCATCGAGGGCGGCAAGTCCTCGACCACCGCGCTGACCGGCTCGACCGAGGAAGCGCAGTTCGAGCACGGCAAGGAGCAGAAGGCCGCCTGAGCCGGACGGGATTGATTTTGCAGTTGCAGTTGTAGTGCTGTTGTAGGGTGGATTCAGGGTGCCTGCGGGCACCCTCTTTTTTTGCATGGCCGCGCGGGTTGGTTGGCGCGCTAGGATCCGACTCCTGCCGCCTCGCGCGCCTCCTCCTTTATCCATTCGGCAAACGCTCGGACAGGGGGCGGGCTCAACGTGAGCGGCTCGGGGAGCACCAGGCAGAAGGCCTTGGAGACGGTTTTTGCCTGGGGCCATGGCGCGATCAGCCGGCCCGTGGCGATTTCGGCTTCCACGTAGAGGCGCGGCACCAGCGCCACGCCCAGGCCGGCCAATGCCGCTTCGATCAACATGGCATGCAGGTCGTATCGCACGCCCAGCGCCGCGTTGGCCAGGGGGATACCGGTTTCCCGCGCATAGCGCTGCCAGGCGTCTGGATTCTGCCGCCGATGCAGGCGCGGAAGGGCGTCCAGGGCCGCCGGGCCGGCGTCACCTTTCACCAGGGCGGGATGGCACACGGGGATCAGCACTTCGTCGAGCAAATGCTGTGTGTGCATTCCTGTCCAGGCCGGGTGCGCGAAATGGATGGCGGCGTCGAACCCGCTGCCGGCCAGGGCAAACGGCTCGAGGCGCTCGGCCAGATGCACGGCGATGTTCGGGTGCAGCCGCTGGAATCGTGGCATGCGGGGAATCAACCATCGCATGGCGAAGGTGGGCACCGTGGCGATGTCGAGGTTGGCGCTGTCTTGCCGTTGCCCGATCAGGTACTGGCTGTCCCGGTCCAGGCGGTCGAGCAGTTCGCGCACCTGGACGGCGTAGCGGGCGCCGTTGGGCAGCAGCCGGACGCGGTTACCGATCCGCTCGAACAATGGAACGCCGAGAAAGGCTTCCAGGCGGCCGATCTGGCGGCTGATGGCGCCTTCGGTGACGGCCAGTTCGTCTGCGGCGCGGGCGAAGCTGCCATGGCGGGCGGCCGCTTCGAAGGCCATTAGGGAAGTATTGCTGGGGATCCTGCGGCGCATGGGGACTATCCGCCTTGGCTTGACGTTTGATCAATGAAGCATACCGAAAAATCGTTTTATCGCGAGTTTCTCCGGCCATACCATGATGAAACCTCAACCAAGGAGCCGGACACGCCACGTGGCCGGCCGCGACCGAACCCATGATCTACACCGTCGAATGCAGTTTCGCGGACCCCGCCAGCGAAAGGCCGTGGAACGATTTCTATAGCCTGCAAAAGCTGCCCGCGCTCATTTCCGTGAGCGGCTTCCGGACCTCGCAACGCTTCCAGGCGCTGAGCGCCGGTTGCCCGACCTACCTCGCCGTCCATTCGATCGACGGGCTCGAGGTGTTGCTCGGAGAGGAATATCGCCAGAAGGGCGGCGGTAACTTCGCCCGCTGGCAGCCACACATCACGGACTGGCGCCGCAATCTCTATGCCGGCCTGGCGCGAGCCCCCGCCATTGCCGCGGACGAAACCCTGCTGGTCAGTGACGTCGGCGCCGAGCCGCTGGTCGCGTTGGGCCTGACGCCCGCCGCCATGCACGCGGTGGCGTTGGACAACTCTCCGGGGCGCCGGTGGTTGGCGCAGTGCCCGCGTGGCGCGGATGTCCAAGCGCCGTCATTGCCGCCCGGCGTGCACTGCTATGCGCCGATGACGGCGCAACTGACGAATGCGCGCGGGGCCGGCCGCGATGCGTCGAAGTAGCGCCGCCATGCCCAACGTGACATTTTTCTTCGCGGCGCAATGCATGCCGGCCGACCGCGATCTGGCGGAGTTGGCCGAGGCATGCACAGCACTGTGCGTCAACGTGCTCGGCGCGGCGCTGGAGAACGTGCACATCATCAACCTGGCGGTTCACCCGGGGCGCGGACTGCCGGTATTCGCGGAAGTCCAATTCCGGCTCGAACCATTCCGCCCGCCCGCCGTGATGGAGGCCTTCATGGCGGGGCTGGATGAAACCATCCAGCGCACCACGCAACTGACCGCGCGCATCCGCTGCTTCGGCCATGCGGCAGGAGCCATCCATGCGCGCCATTGAGCATCCTGGAGGATCGCCATGCAACCCATGACCTTGCCAAGCCTGCGGATCGGCGAGTTCTCGATCACCGCCATCAGCGACGGATACCTGTCCACCACCCTTGAATCGCTTTCCAACATCGATCCGGAGGATGCCGCCAAGCTGCAGCGCGACGCGGGCGTTTCCGACCCCGGCGCGATCCATATCAATGGCTACCTGGTCCGGGGCAGGGGCCGCACGCTGCTCATCGATGCGGGCGCGGGGGGATTCAAGCAATGGGGCGGCAAGCTTCTGGCCAACCTGGCGTTGGCCGGCGTGCAACCCGGCGACATCGACATGGTGCTGCTGACCCACGCGCATCCCGATCACGTTGGCGGATTGCTGGATGCGGCGGGACGCGAAGTCTTTGCGCAGGCCGAATTGGTCGTGCATGCGCGGGAGGTGGCATTCTGGGAAGACGATGGCCATCTCGCGCGGGCCAGCGAGCGCGCACGCGGCAACTTCCAGTTCGCCCGCAAGGTGTTCGGCGCGTATCGGGCAAGGATGCGCACGTTCACGGGCCGCGAGGTCCTGCCCGGCATCGAAGCGGTGCCCCTGCCAGGGCACACCGCCGGGCATTCCGGCTTTCGCCTCGAGTCCGACGGACGGAGTGTGCTGATCTGGGGGGACATCGTGCACTTTCCGCAGATCCAGATCGCCCGCCCCGACGTATCGATTGCATTCGATCAGGATCCGACCCTGGCCGCCAACACGCGCGCGACGCTGCTGGACAGCGTCAGTGCGGACGGGCTCCTGATCGCCGGCATGCATCTCGGCGAACCTGGCTTTGCCCGTATCGCCCGCCAGGGCGATGGCTACCGCATCGCCTACGAAACCTGAGCAGGACGGCCCCGGTTGTCTCAGGCGGCGCGGCCGTTCGAGGCCAGGTAGGCGCCGGGCGCCTGGCCCAGCACGCGCCGAAACGCGCTGGTGAAGGCGCTGGGGCTGGCGTAGCCCAGGTCGAGCGCGACGCGGGTCACGGGCTGGCCCTGGCTCAGGCGTTCGATCGCGGCCAGCAGGCAGGCCTGCTGGCGCCAGGCGCCGAAGCTGACGCCGGTCTCGGCGCGGAACTGGCGGGTGAAGGTGCGCCGGCTCATGCCGGCCGCGGCCGCCATCGTATCCAGGTCCGCCGTGATCGACGGCGCCGCGAACAGCGCGCGGCAGGCGCGCGCCAGGCGCGGGTCGGCGGGCAGCGGCGCGTGCAGCGAGAGCGCCGGCATGGCGGCGATTTCGGCCGCCAGCAATGCCATCAGCTTGCCGGCGCGGCCATCGAGGTCGTAGAGCGCGGGCAGGTCGACGGCTTCGTCGAGCAGGTGACGCAGCAGCGGCGAGACGGCGCGGACCTGGCATTGCGCGGGCAGGCGCAAGGCCCGCGCGGCGGCGTCGGTGAGGAAGGTGTTGAGCATGGTCACCACGCCGCCCATGGTCATCTGGTGATCCATGCCCGCCGGCACCCAGCAGGCGCGTTGCGGCGGCACCAGCCAGTGGCCTGTCGGCGTGGCCACGCTGATGGCGCCGCGCGCGGCGTAGGCGAACTGGCCGCGGCGGTGGGCGTGCGGCGGGAGGGTCAGACCGGCCGGATAGTCGCAGGCCGTCACCACCACGTCGCGCGGAATGTCCTCGTAGGGATCGACCAGGGTATTGCGCATGGCCCGGATTCTACAGCGGATGACCCGATATCGAAGGCGGGCCGGCCGCGCCGGGCCTAGGATGCCGGCATTGCCAATCGCGTCCGCTGCCCCGGCGGCGCCTCGCCAGACCCCAGGAGTCGACATGGCCAACACTTTCCATCGCGTGGGCCACGGCCCGCATCCCGTCATCGTGCTGCATGGCTGGTTCGGCGACGCGCGCGCCTTCGAACCGATCGAGCCCTGGCTGTCGGGCGCGGACTTCAGCTACGTCTTCATGGACTATCGCGGCTACGGCGGCATGCGCGAGGTGGCCGGCGAGCATTCGATCGACGAGATCGCCGCCGATGCGCTGGCGCTGGCCGACGCCTTGGGATTCGAGCGCTTTAGCCTGGTGGGCCATTCGATGGGCGGCATGGCGATCGAGCGGGTCGCGGCGCTGGCGCCCGAGCGGGTGCGCGCGCTGGTGCCGGTGGCCCCGGTGCCGTGCGGCGGCATCGCCATGGCGACGGCCACGCGCGCGCTGTTCGACGGCGCGGCCGATGACCTGGCCGCGCGTCGCGCCATCATCGACCGCAGCACCGGCGGACGCCTGCCGGCGGCGTGGGTGGCGTGGAAAGCGGCCTATTCCGCCGCGCATTCATCGGCCATGGCCTTCGCCGCCTATCTGCCCGCCTGGGTCGGGACCGATTTCAGCGACCGCATCGACGGCCGCCATCCGGTGCTGGCCCTGGTGGGCGAGCACGATCCGGTGTTCACGCCGGCGCTGATGGCCGCGACCTATGCGCGGCGCTATCCGCGCACGACGGTCGAGGTGCTGGCCAATGCCGGGCACTATCCGATGAATGAAACGCCGCTGGCGCTGGCGGCGGCCATCGAGCGCTTCCTGCGGACAGCCGCCGGGGACTGAGCGCGGCGCACGCGGCGTTGCGCGCAGTCCGCTGCCGTCAACCCGCGGCGCGCATCGCCGCCAGGCATTCCGCCAGCGGCGGCACGGTGCGCGCCAGCGCCTCGACGGCGGCCGCGTCGACCCGGTCCTGCGGCGGGATCTCGGCCAGCACCCGCACATTGCCGAAGCGTTCGATCGCCTCGCGGTTGCCGGCCGACAACGGGCCGCTCATGATCACGCCCAGCACCGGGATGGCGCGGCGCCGCAGCGCTTCCAGGCTGAGCAGCGTGTGGTTGATGGTGCCCAGGCCGCTGCGCGCGGCCAGCACCACCGGCATGCCCAGGCGCGCGATCAGGTCGATCATCATGTGGCTATCGTCGATCGGCACGTACAGGCCGCCGGCGCCTTCGACGATCAGCGGCGCGCGGGTGACGGGCGGCACGATGGCGGTGGCGTCGATCTCGGCGTCTTCCAGCGGCGCGGCGGCCCACGGCGACAGCGGCGCCTGCAGCACATAGGCCGGCAGGTGCAGGCGCTCGGGCGGCAGCTGCGCCAGACGGGCGACGGTCTCGGTGTCGCCCGGTTCCTCGGCCACGCCGGTCTGCACCGGCTTCCAGTAATCGGCCTGCCAGGCGCGCGCCAGGATGGCCGAGACCAGGGTCTTGCCGATGCCGGTGTCGGTGCCGGTGACGAATACGCCTTGGGCGGGGGAGTCAGTCATGTTTTTCCAGATTCCGTAGGCCAGGTGGTAGGTCACCGTGGCGCCTTGTTTGTCGAACTGCGCCAGCACCCGCCGCAACGCGGCCGCGCCCAGCGGCGCCGTGCCGGGCGCGGGCGTGGTGGCGCCGATGCCCTTGAGCGCCTTCAGGAAGTGCAGGCCGTCAGGATGATCTTGTATCAGCCGCTCGCTGTGCACGCCACCGGCCAGATCGGCCATGGCCGGACGGATGGCCCCGCTTGGCGGATACGCCGGGGTGGCCGCGGTCGCGCCGGCGGCGTCGTGGGCGGCGCGCCATTCCGCGAACGTGCCCTCGGCCAGCGTCGCCACCGCCAGGTGGCCGCCAGGCGCCAGCAGGCCGGCCAGGCGGCCCAGGCCGCCGTTCAGGTCGGCGAACCACTGCACCGCCAGGCTGGAGCAGATCAGGTCGTAGCCCCCCGGCAGGTCCTGCGGATGCTCGCCGTCCAGCACCTGGTAGCGCGCGGCGCCGGGCAGCGCCGGGCCTTCCTGGGCCCGCGCCAGCATGGCGGGGGAGATGTCGGTGACGGTCCAGTCCGCCGGCCCCAGCCGGGCGGCCAGCGCCTGCGTCAGCAGGCCGGTGCCGCAGCCGATCTCCAGGATGCGCGGACGCGGCGGCAGCGGCAGCCGCCCGATCGCATCGGCCAGCCGCTGGGCGGTGATGCGCTGGGCGGGGGCGTGGTCGTCATAGCGCGCGGCGGCGGCGCCGAAGCGCGCGCCGACCCGGGCATTGCGGCGATCGGCGCTCATGCGGCGGGCGCCACGCGGGCCAGGAAGGCGCGGATCCGCTGCGCGCACCAGTCGGTGTCGGTCAGCGGCAGCAGGTGGCCGCCGGCCTCGCGCCAGTGCAGGTCGGCGGCGGCGCCGAAGCCCGCCGTCGTCATCGGCGCGGGCGCGATCGGATCGGCCGCGCCGGCCAGCGCCAGCAGCGGCATCGGCAGCGTCGCCAACGCGGCGCGCTGGTCGGCGTCGCGCAGGATACGCAGGTCGCGCGTCAGCGCTTCGAGTTGGGGCGCGCCGAAGGCGCCGGCGTCGCCGCAGCGCTGGCGGAAATCGCGCAGCACCGCGTCGGGTTGCGCCGCCAGCCGGTTCAGCATGCGGTTCAGCATGCGCGCCGGCACGCCTTCGGGGAAGTCGTCGGCCGCGCCGAAGCGGGCGAAGCCGTTGATCGCCACCAATCCCAGGCAGGCGGGCGGCGGTTCGCCCAGCAGGCGCAGCGCGCCCAGCGAGTGGCCGATGGCCAGCACCGGGCCGGCCGGCGCCGGCGTGCGGGCCGGGCCGAAATAGCCGGCATCGGCCACGGCCTGCGGCCAGTCGGCCAGCGCGGCGGCCAGCGGCGCCCAGAACGCGGCGTCGAAGGCCCAGCCGTGCACGAACAGCAGGGTGGGGCGGACAGAAGCGGCGGCCGGCATCAGGCGAGCGTGGCCGTCAGGCCGTCTATCAGTTGGTCGATATCGGCGTCGCGGTGCGCCGCGCTCAGGGCGATGCGCAGGCGGCTGGTGCCGGCCGGCACGGTGGGCGGGCGGATCGCCACGGCCAGCAGGCCGCGCTGTTCCAGCGCCGCCGCCAGCGCCAGGGCGCGGGCCTCGTCGCCGACGATGGCGGGCACGATCTGGGTCGACGAGTCGCCGGTGTCCACGCCCAGGCCGCGCAGCGCCAGGCGCAGGCGCTCGCCCGAGGCCGCCAGCCGGGCGCGCTCGGCGTCCAGCGTCGGCACCAGATCCAGCGCGGCGTCCATCGCGCCCAGCACGGCGGGCGGCAGGGCGGTGGTGTAGATGAAGCCGGAGCAGGCGTTGACCAGGTGGTCGCAGAGCGCGCGCGAGCCGGCCACGTAGGCGCCGAAGCCGCCCAGCGCCTTGCTGAAGGTGCCCATGGCCAGGTCGACGCCGCCCGGCGCCAGCCCGGCCAGGCCCATGCCGGCCGGTCCCAGCACGCCGGTGGCGTGGGCCTCGTCCAGGTAGACGAAGGCCTGGTAGCGCTCGGCCAGCGCCGCCAGCCGCGCCACGTCGGCGCGGTCGCCGTCCATGCTGAAGACGCTTTCGGTCAGGATGAAGCGCACCGCGGGCGGCGCCGACGGGCCGGCGCGCGCCGCCAGCAGGGATTCCAGGTGGTCGAGGTCGTTGTGGCGGAAGCGGATCTGCCGCACGCCGGCCGCCTGGCAGCCGTGGTGCAGGCTGGCGTGGTTGAGCTTGTCGGCGTAGACCTGCACCTCGCCCTGGCCGGCGGCCGCGCGCAGCAGCGCGGGCAGCACGGCGGCGTTGGCCTGCCAGCCGGAGGCCAGCAGCAGCGCGGCCTCGGTGCCCTTCAGGCGCGCCAGCTTGGCCTCGACCTGCTCGTGCAGGTCGAGATTGCCGCACACCAGCCGCGAGGCCTGCGCGCCGGCGCCGTGGCGGGCGGCCCATTCGCGCGCCCGGTCGATCAGCAGCGGGTGCTTGGACAGGCCCAGGTAGTCGTTGCTGGAGAAGTTCAGCACCGGGGCGCCGTCCAGCGCGATGCGGCCGGCGGGCGCGGCCGCGGCGGTGCGCAGCCGGCGCCGCACGCGGCGCGATTCGGCTTGCGCCAGTTCGGAATGAAAGAGGGGATCCAGCTTGGACATGACGATTTCCTGCGGCGGCCGGCGGCGGGGTGCCCCGCCCCGGAGCCGCGGCCGCGAAGCGCGCCGTCAGGCCCCCGGCCGTAGAATGCGAGCCATTGTAGTGGAGGTGAAACATGCATACCCCCGACTGGATGGCCCGGGGCCAGCCGCATATCTGGCAGCCTTACGCCCAGATGAAGACCGCGACGCCGCCGCTGCCCGTGGTGCGCAGCCACGGCAGCCGCCTGGAACTGGCCGACGGCCGCCAGCTGATCGACGGCGTGGCGTCCTGGTGGACCGCCTGCCACGGTTACAACCACCCGCACATCGCCCAGGCGGTGCGGGCGCAGCTGGACGCCATGCCGCACGTGATGTTCGGCGGCCTGACCCACGAGCCGGCGCTGACCCTGGCGCGGCGCCTGGCCGGCCTGCTGGGGCCCGGGCTGGACCGGGTGTTCTATACGGATTCCGGCTCGGTGGCGGTGGAAGTCGCCATGAAGATGGCGGTGCAGTTCTGGCTCAACCAGGGCGAGCGCGGCCGCAGCCGCTTCCTGGCCTTCCGCGGCGGCTACCACGGCGACACCTTCGGCACCATGGCGGTATGCGACCCCGACGAGGGCATGCATAGTCTGTTCCGCGGCATGCTGGCCGAGCACGACATCGTCGACCTGCCGCGCGACGACGCCGCCATGGCGCGGCTCGACGCCTTCCTGGAGACGCGCGGCCCGCAACTGGCCGGCATCCTGGTCGAGCCGCTGGTGCAGGGCGCCGGCGGCATGCTGCTGCATGAGCCCGAGGTGCTGCGGCGGCTGCGCCAGCTGGCCGACCGCCATGGCCTGCTGCTGATCTTCGACGAGATCTTCACCGGCTTCGGCCGCACCGGCACGATGTTCGCGTTCGAGCAGGCCGGCATCCGCCCCGACATCATCACGCTGTCCAAGGCCCTGACCGGCGGCACGCTGCCGCTGGCCGCCACGGTGGCCAGCAGTAGGGTGTTCGACGCCTTCTGGTCGGACGACCCCTCGCACGCCCTGATGCACGGCCCCACCTTCATGGGCAACGCCCTGGCCTGCGCCGCCGCCAACGCGTCGCTCGACCTGTTCGAGAGCGAGCCGCGCCTGGAGCAGGCGCGGGCGCTGTCGTCCGCCCTGGCGGCGGGGCTGGCGCCGTGCCGCGAGCTGGCCTGGGTGCGCGACGTGCGGGTGCTGGGCGCGATCGGCGTGGTCGAACTGGACCGGATCGACGACCGCGAGGCGCTCAAGCGGCGCCTGGTCGAGGCCGGCGTCTGGGTGCGGCCGTTCGGCAACGTGGTGTATTTGACGCCCGCGCTGACCATCGCGCCGGACGAGCTGGATACCCTGATGCGGGCGGTGGTGGCCGTGCTGCGGGCGCAGCGGCCCTGAGCCCGCGGCGCCCGCAGGCGGAGGCGCCGGCCGCCGCCGGACCCGCCGGGCGGTGTCCCGGCAAGGCGCTCCGGCCGGCTTGATCCAGGTCAAGGCGACCGCGCGCGGCGCTGGGTAGCATCGGCGCATGCGAGCAAAATCCATCTTCGCCGTCCCCACGACCCTGTCCGACGCCGAGCGCCAGCAGCGCCGGCACGCGCTGGTGCGCCTGTCGCTGGCGTGGCTGGCGATGGTGCAGGTGATGATGTTCGCCTGGCCCGGCTACCTGCGTCACGAAGGCATCCCCAGGGACGCCCTGGACACGCTCGACTGGGCCATCGTGCTGATGAACTGGGCCAGCCTGGCCCTGACGGTGCCGGTGGTGCTGTATTCGGCCTGGCCGATCTGGCGCCACGCCGGCGCCAACCTGCGCCAGGGCCGCGCCGGCATGGACGTGCCGGTGGCGCTGGGCATCGTCGCCGCCTTCATTCCCAGCGTGCACGCCACCTACAGCGGCCACGGCGAGGTCTATTTCGATTCGGTCACGATGTTCGTCGCCTTCCTGCTGACCGCGCGCTACCTGGAACTGTGCGCGCGCCAGTCGTTCGGCGGCACTGCCGGCGGCCAGCGCCATGCGCGGGTCGAGGCCCAGCGCCAGCTGCTGGGCGCGGGCGCCGACCGGCTGGCGTCGCGCTTCGTCATGGCGCAGGTGGCGCTGGCGCTGGGCGCGGCGGCGGTCTGGGCCTATATCGACCCGGCCCACAGCATTCCCGTGATGGTGGCGCTGCTGGTCATGAGCTGTCCCTGTGCCATGTCGATGGCGGTGCCCACCGCCATGGCGTCGGCCCATTCGGCGCTGGCGGCGCATCCGTCCATGCCCGACGCGGCGCTGGACGCGCTGCTGGCCCAGGCGCAACGCAAGGCGCGCCAGAACCTGCACGGCTCGCTGGTCTGGCACCTGCTGATGACGCCGCTGGCGCTGGTCGGCTGGGTCACGCCCTGGCTGGCGGCCATCACCATGCTGGTGTCGTCGCTGGCGGTGGCCTACAACTCCTGGCGCCTGTCGCGCCAGGATTGGTCGGGCAGCGCGGCGCCCGGCGGCGCGCTGGAGGCCGCGCCATGACCATCCTGTACCTGCTCCTGCCGCTATCCCTGCTGTTCGTGCTGGCCATCGGCGTGTCGTTGTGGTGGGCCGTGTTCAACGGCCAGTACGACGATACCGACAACGCCGGCACCGCCATCTTGCGCGACGACGACAGCGGCCCGGCCTCGCGCGGCTAGCGTCCCTCCGGCATTCAGGATTCCGCGGGCGGCGGCCATCAGGCAGCCGCCCGATCCGCCGTGGCCGCCGCCGCGCCATGGACGTTGCGCCGGCGCTGCGGGTTCCCCTGCACGGCCAATAGGGTTTGATTCACATCAACCCCGGTTTACCCGCGACCCCCCATCATTGAAACCTGAAGCTAATTGTTTCTTTTGGGGGAAGGGTGATGAACGATTGCGCCGCAATCGCAAGCAAGGCCGATACCTTCAACTATCGGATCGTGAGGCAGTTCGCGCTCATGACGGTGGTCTGGGGCATTGTCGGCATGGCTGTGGGCGTTTTTCTCGCCGCGCAGCTGATTTGGCCTCAGTTGAATTTCGACACCGCCTGGCTGAGCTACGGCCGCCTGCGCCCGCTGCACACCAACGCCGTGATCTTCGCCTTCGGCGGCAGCGCGCTGTTCGCGACCTCGTACTACGTGGTCCAGCGCACCTGTCAGACCCGCCTTTTCTGTGACAAGCTGGCCGCGTTCACGTTCTGGGGCTGGCAGGCGGTCATCGTCGCCGCCGCCATCACGCTGCCGCTGGGCTACACCAGTAGCAAGGAATACGCCGAGCTGGAATGGCCGATCGACATCCTGATCACGCTGGTCTGGGTGGCCTACGCCATCGTGTTCTTCGGCACCATCATCAAGCGCCGGTCCAAGCACATCTACGTGGCCAACTGGTTCTTCGGCTCGTACATCCTCACCATCGCCATCCTGCACATCTTCAACAACATCGAGATGCCGGTGACGCTGTGGAAGTCGTACTCGGCCTACGCCGGGGTGCAGGACGCCATGGTGCAGTGGTGGTACGGCCACAACGCGGTCGGCTTCTTCCTGACCACCAGCTTCCTGGGCATGATGTATTACTTCGTGCCCAAGCAGGCCGGCCGTCCGATCTACTCGTACCGCCTGTCCATCGTCCACTTCTGGGCGCTGGCCTTCACCTACATGTGGGCCGGTCCGCACCACCTGCTGTACACCTCGCTGCCTGACTGGACCCAGTCGCTGGGCATGACGTTCTCGCTGATCCTGCTGGCGCCGTCGTGGGGCGGCATGATCAACGGCATCATGACGCTGCAGGGCGCCTGGTACAAGCTGCGCACCGATCCGATCCTGAAGTTCATGGTGACCGCGCTGTCGTTCTACGGCATGGCGACGTTCGAAGGCTCGATGATGTCGATCCGCACCGTGAACGCGCTGTCGCACTACACCGACTGGACCATCGGCCACGTGCACTCCGGCGCGCTGGGCTGGGTCGCGATGATCTCGTTCGGCTCGCTCTACTACCTGATCCCGCGCCTGTATGGCCGCGAGAAGATGTACAGCGTCAAGGCCATCGAACTGCACTTCTGGATCGCCACCATCGGCGTGGTGCTGTACATCGCCGCGATGTGGATCGCCGGGGTGCAGCAGGGCCTGATGTGGCGCGACACCGCCGCCGACGGCACGCTGGTCTACAGCTTCGTCGAGGAACTCAAGACGCGGGTGCCGTACTACCTGATCCGTCTGCTGGGCGGGGCGCTGTTCCTGTCGGGCGTGCTGGTCATGGCCTGGAACGTGTGGAAGACGGTGCGCGGCGCGCAGGCGGTCAACCCCGCCATCCCGCAGGACGATCCCCACACCACCCGCGCGCCGGCTGTCGCCGCGCCCGCGCCGGCCACCGTTTGACGAGGACATCATGGCCAACAAGCAACAAGGCTTTTTTTCCCACCAGACGCTCGAGAAGAACATCGGCTGGATGATCATCGCCAGCATCCTGGTGGTGTCCTTCGCCGGCCTGGTGCAGATCGTGCCGCTGTTCTTCCAGCACAGCACCACGCAGCCGGTGGCGGGGGTCGAACCCTACAGCCCGCTGCGCCTGATGGGCCGCGACGTCTACATCCGCGAAGGCTGTGTCGGCTGCCACTCGCAGCAGGTGCGCCTGCTGGCCGCCGAAGTGCAGCGCTACGGCTCGTACTCGCTGGCCTCGGAATCGGTGTTCGACCATCCCTTCCTGTGGGGCTCCAAGCGCACCGGTCCCGACCTGGCGCGCGTGGGTGAACGCTATTCCGACGACTGGCACCGCATCCACCTGCGCAACCCGCGCAAGGTGGTGCCCGAGTCCAACATGCCCGCCTATCCGTGGCTGGAAAAGACCGTGATCACCGGCCAGAACGTCGACCAGCGGATGCGCGCGCTGCGCGCCCTCGGCGTGCCCTACACCGACGAGGAGATCGCCGCGGCGCCCAAGGCCATCGAAGGCAAGACCGAAGAGGACGCGCTGGTGGCCTACCTGCAAGGGCTGGGCGTCGGCGTGCGCAAGGCGCAGCAGGCCAAAAAGGCGGAAGAGGCCAAAAAGGCCGAAGAAGCCAGGAAGGCCGCGCAGCAGCCGGCCGCCGCCGCGCAACCCGCGGCCACCGGAGGCTGATCATGGCCCTGCTGAGCGCAATCGTCACCGCCATTTCGATGGCAACCTTTTTCGGCATCGTCTGGTGGGCCTGCTCGCGCGGCCGCCAGCATGCCAACAGCGAATCGGCCATGCTGCCGTTCGCGCTGCCCGATGAATTCGGGCCGGCACAACAAGATGGAGCGGATCGGTCATGAGCGATTTCGTCAATGGCTTCTGGGGGTATTTCATCTCGATCGTCGCGGTCGGCGGCGTGGTCTGGTGTGTGTGGCTGCTGTACACGCAGCGCCGCTGGCTCAGCACCAAGCCGGCCAACGGCCAGGTCGAGGACACCGGCCACGTCTGGGACGGCGACCTCACGGAACTGAACAACCCGGTGCCCGGCTGGTGGACCTGGATGTACCTGCTGGCCTGCGCCTTCGCGCTGGGCTACCTGTTCTTCATGCTCGGCCTGGGTGAGTACAAGGGCCAGCTGGGCTACAGCAGCGCCGACGAAGTGGCGCAGCAGCAGGCCAAGATGGCCGCGGCGGTGCGTCCCATCTACGCGCGCTTCGAAACCATGACGGTGCCGCAGATCGCCGCGGACCCGGGCGCCCGTGAAATCGGCCAGCGCCTGTTCCTGAACACCTGCGCGCAGTGCCATGGCTCCGACGCCAAGGGCGGCCCCAGCTTTCCCAACCTGACCGACAGCGACTGGCTGCACGGCGGCTCGCCCGAGGCCATCATGCAGACCATCACCAACGGCCGCATCGGCATGATGCCGCCCTGGAAATCGGCCATCGACCCCAAGACCGCCGGCGACATCGCGCAGTACGTGCGTTCGCTGTCGGGCCTGACGGCCGACCCGGTGCGGGTGTTCCGCGGCCAGCGCGAGTTCGCCAACTTCTGCGTCGCCTGTCACGGCGTCGACGGCAAGGGCAACCAGGCGCTGGGCGCGCCCAACCTGACGGACGACGTCTGGCTCTACGGCAGCTCGGAGGCCACCATCGTCAAGACGATCCTGGACGGCCGCGACAACCGCATGCCGGCGCACGGCGACATCCTCAGCCCGGAACAGATCAAGATCCTGACCGCCTGGGTCTGGGGCCTGTCCAACAAGCCGGACGCGCAGGCGCAACCGGCCACGGCCGCCGCCTCGGCCAAGTAGGCCTCGCCACATAGGTGGGGGCGCGCCGCGACGGCAGCCCCCATATCACATGGACTTACCGCACGGAGCAGCACATGGATGATGGGTCAACCGCAAGCGTCAGCAGTTCGCCTGGCGGCGACCCGCCACCCTGGCGGCCGCACACGCGGCCGCCGCGTCCTGGCCAGGAGACGCTGGAGCAGACCCTGGCCGGCGTGCGCAGCAAGATCTATCCGCGTTCGGTCAGCGGCATCTTCGCGCGCTGGCGCATCGCCTTCGTCTTCCTTACCCAGCTGATCTTCTACGGCCTGCCGTGGCTGCAATGGAACGGCCGCCAGGCGGTGCTGTTCGACCTGGGCGCGCGCAAGTTCTACCTGTTCGGCCTGGTGCTGTGGCCGCAGGACGTGGTCTACCTGGCGGTGCTGCTGGTGATCTCGGCGCTGGCGCTGTTCCTGTTCACCGCGGTGGCGGGGCGGCTGTTCTGCGGCTACGCCTGTCCGCAGACGGTCTACACCGAGATCTTCATGTGGATCGAGCGCAAGGTCGAAGGCGACCGCGTCGCCCGCATCCGGCTCGATGAATCGCCCTGGACCTGGCGCAAGGCGCGCCTGAAGGTCACCAAGCACTTCCTGTGGATCGCGCTGGCCTGGTGGACCGGCTCCACCTTCATCGGCTACTTCGCGCCGATCCGCGAGCTGGGCCATGAACTGTTCACGCTGCAGCTGGGGCCGTGGCAATGGTTCTGGATGGTGTTCTACGGCTTCGCCACCTGGGGCAACGCCGGTTTCATGCGCGAGTCGGTGTGCAAGTACATGTGCCCGTACGCCCGCTTCTAGAGCGTGATGGTCGACCCCGACACTTTCGTCGTGACCTACGACAAGCGCCGCGGCGATCCGCGCGGCGGCCGTTCGCGCAAGGTCGACCACAAGGCCGCGGGGCTGGGCGACTGCGTCGATTGCAGCCTGTGCGTGCAGGTGTGCCCGACCGGCATCGACATCCGCGAGGGCCTGCAATACATGTGCATCGGTTGCGGCGCCTGTATCGACGCCTGCGAACAGGTGATGGACAAGATGCAGTATCCGTCGGGACTGATCCGCTGCACCTCCGAGCGGGCCATGCTGGACGGGCTGTCGACGCAAAGCGCGCGTTCGCACCTGCTGCGGCCGCGGGTGCTGATCTACGGCTCGCTGATCCTGGTGCTGGCGGTGGCGTTCGTGGCCTCGCTGGCGATGCGCAATCCGCTGCGGGTGGACGTAATCCGCGATCGCGGCGCGCTGGGCCGCGAGGTGGCCGGCGGCATGATCGAGAACGTGTACCGGCTGCAGATCATCAATACGTCGGATTCGCCGCTGCGGCTGCGGCTGTCGGCCGACGGCATGCCCGGGCTGGCGGTGCGCGCCGGACAAAGCGAGTCGGACGTGGTGGAAGTCGAGGCGGCCGCCAACAAGCTGGTGCCGATGGTGATCCGCGCGCCGGCCGGCGCCGAGCCGGGCGCCCACCCGATCACGTTGCGGGCCCGCGCCCACGACCAGGAGAACCGGCCCGTCGAGACCGATGAAGCCGCAAGTTTCTATGTGCCCGATTGATTCCGAATAAAGGATGCCAACGATGAATACTGCCCATGTCGCCGCGCCGATGCCGGTCAAACCCTGGTACCGCGAATTCTGGCCCTGGTTCCTGATGGCGGGGCCGTTCCTGGCGGTGGTCGGCTGTTCGATCACGATCTACCTGGCCTATACCCAGTTCGGCAACCAGCCGATCCAGGAAGGCGTGGTCAAGCGCGGTCTGGTGATCGAGCAGGCGGACACGCTGCCGACGCCGCCGGCCGCGATCGGCGTTCGTTGATGATTTCCGGAGGCGCGCCATGGGGTTGAGGTCGTTGATGTGGATACTGTGGCCGTCGTTCCTGGCGGCGGCCGTGGGCAGCGCGATTGTCTTTGCCCTGATCGATCCGCTGGGTGTGGCGGTGTTCGGGTATGTGCCGACGGGGCGGGTGGGGTTTTATACGGTGTCGTTCTTTTTGCTTTGGGGGATGGCGGGGGCGTCGAGTGCGTTGACGGCTTATTTGATGCCTCGGGTGGAGGAAGATCCCGATCTCTAGGTGGGCCTTTTTTGGGTGCTTCGTGGGGGCGGTGTTGTGGGCGCACTTCGTAGGTCGCCCCTCGCGGCGGGCGAGTCGGTGGCGGGCGCCCACGATTGCGGTCCGGAGCGTTCGCTCCGGACTGCCCCGTTGTCATCCTCGTCCTCGCCTGCGGCGACTCCTTCGGATTCCCTCGGGCGCATCGAGGTTGCCCGCCACCGACTCGCCCGCCGCGAGGGGCTGCGAGAGTCTTGGGGCGTCGCGTTGTCAGATCGGCGGGGGCATGGAGAGGTTTGCGGGGCCCGCCCCAGGTCGGCCGCGCGGGCGGCCTTTTGGGGCTTACGCGGTGTCTTGCGTCGGGGGCTGGTGGTATTTGCCCTGGGTGTGGCGCGTCTTTACTCCGTGTCGTGCAGCAGGTCCACGAAGTGCCTGGCGGGCGCGCTTAGCGGGCGGTCCTTGGGGATGATGCTGCCGAAGGCGGTCAGGGTGTGCTGGAGTTGGTAGGGGATGATGGCGAGCAGGCCGTGGCGGGCGTAGCGGCTGGCGACGGAGTCGGGGATGACGCCCAGCATGTCGGACTTCATGGCCAGGTTGGTGGTGGTGAGGATCGAGGCGGACTCGATCAGGCCCTTGGGCAGGGCGGTGTCGTGGGCGCGGAATTCCTGTTCCAGGACGTCGCGCATGGGGCTGCCGTGGGGTTGCAGGATCCAGGGGTAGGCCTGCAGCGCGTCGAAGCTGATGCGCTTGCGGCGGGTCAGGGGGTGGTCGACGGCGGCGATGACGGAGAGGGCCTCGTCGCCGATGGGGTGGAAGACGTAATGGCGTTCGGACAGGGTCAGCATGCGGCCGATGACGATGTCGAGCTTGCCCTCGTTCAGGCGTTCGATCAGCAGGTCGCTGGTGCCGGTGGAGATCTCCACGGCCAGTAGCGGGTAGGTCTGCTTCAGGCGCAGCAGGGCGTCGGTGAGGTGGCCCGGCGAGGCGGCCATGATGCTGCCGATGAAAAGTTTGCCGGCGCTGCCCAGGCGCAATTCTTCCAGTTCGCGCGCCAGCGACGACACCGTGCCGCGCATGCCGCGGAAATACTCCATCACGCATTCCCCGGCGGCGGTCAGCGCCAGGCCGCGGCCGACCCGTTCGAACAGCGGTTGGCCGATGGCCAGTTCCAGCTCGTGCAGCATCTTGCTGGCGGCGGACTGGGTCATGTTGAGCTGCGCGGCGGCGGCGCGCAGGGTGCCGCGTTCCTCGATGGCCAGCAGCAGCACGATCTGCCGCATGCGCAGGCGCGAAAGCAGCGCGGGGACGTTCGGGACGCGTTCCATGATTGATCGCCTGTAGTGAACGGTTGGTGCAAAAGTTTCATTTTACGGAAACAGCGGTTGTTTCTAAGATGCAGGCATAACAAAGCCCGCTACGGGCCATAAGCCCCCAAGGAGACAACCATGAAGACTCGGCTTTATGCCGCATTGGCGGCGGGCGTGCTGTGCCTGTCCGCCGCCGCATCCGCCCAGGCGCAGAGCGCCGACTGGCCGACCCGGCCGCTGCGCCTGCTGGTGGGCTCGGCCCCCGGCGGCGGCACCGACGCCATGGCGCGCGCCGTGGCCGACAAGCTCGGGCCGATGCTCAAGCAGACCGTGGTGGTGGAGAACAAGCCGGGCGCGTCCAACACGCTGGCGGCGGACCTGGCGGCCAAGTCGGGCGACGGCCATACCATGGTGATGGGCGTGTCCACCGCGCACGCGATCGCGCCGCACCTGCTCAAGCTGGGCTACGACAACGACCGTGACCTGACGCCGGTGGTGTTCGTGGGCGCGGTGCCGAACATCCTGGTGGTCAACAACCCGCTGCCGGCGCAATCGGTGCAGGAGCTGATCGCGCTGCTCAAGCGCAAGCCGGGCGAATACAACTTCGCCAGCAGCGGCTCGGGCAGCACCCAGCACATCGCCGCCGAGCTGTTCAAGGACGCCACCGGCGTGCAGATGACGCACATTCCCTATCGCGGCAGCGGTCCGGCGATGGTCGACCTGATGGGCGGCCAGGTGCAGATCGCCTTCGAGACCGCATCGTCCGTCATCCCGCACATCAAGAGCGGCAAGGTGCGCGCCCTGGCGGTGCTGAGCGCCAGGCGCAACCCGCAGCTGCCCGACGTGCCGACCATGGCCGAGGCCGGCGTCAGCGGCGTCGAGATGAGCGCCTGGTACGGCATCTACATGCCCGGCAACACCCCGGCGGCGGTGCAGCAGCGCGTGCATGACTCGGTCAACGCGGTGCTGGCCATGCCCGATACCCGGACGCGCCTGCTGGCCATCGGCGCCGACATCAGCCCGATGAGCCAGGCGCAGTTCGCGCAGTTCCACCAGGCCGAGAACCAGCGCTACGCCGCCATCATCAAGAAGAACCATATTTCCGTGGAATGAACGCAGCATGAGCATCGACAGCAACTCCGCCAAGCCCGTCATCGCCCTGACGCTGGGCGACCCCGCCGGCATCGGCCCCGAACTGATCGCGCGCCTGCTGGCGCGGCCCGAGGCGACGCAACTGGCCAACATCGTGCTGGTGGGCGATGAATGGTTGTGGCGCGAAGGCCAGCGGGTGGCCGGCGTGCAGGTGGCCACGCAGCCGGTGGCCAGCTTCGACGCCGTGCTGACGCGGCCGGACACCGGCGCGCTGGCGTGGCTGGCGATGCAGACCGTGCGGCGCGAGGACGTCAACCTGGGCCAGGCGCAGGCGCCCGGCGGCGCCTCGGTGCTGCGGGTGCTGGACGCCTGCATGGACGCGGCGCTGGCCGGCCATATCGACGCCATCTGTTTCGCGCCGCTGAACAAGCACGCGATGAAGCAGGGCGGCCTGCGCCACGACGACGAGCTGCACCACTTCGCGCAGTACCTGGGCGTGACGGGCTACTTCTGCGAGTTCAACACGCTCGGCGAGCTGTGGACCTCGCGCGTGTCCTCGCACATTCCGCTCAAGGACGCCGCCGCCGCGCTCAGCATCGACGGCATCAAGGCCGCCACGCGGCTGATCTACCAATCCCTGCAGGCCAATGGCGTGGCCGTGCCGCGGGTAGCCGTGGCGGCATTCAATCCGCATGGCGGCGACGGCGGCACCTGCGGGCGCGAAGAGGTCGACATCATCGCCCCGGCCGTGCGCCAGCTGAACCAGGAAGGGCTGCCTGCGCAGGGCCCGTTCCCGGCCGACACCATCTTCCTGAAGGCGCAGGCGGGCGAGTTCCAGGCCATCGTCACCATGTACCACGACCAGGGCCAGATCGCGATCAAGCTGCTGGGCTTCTCGCGCGGCGTGACGGTGCAGGGCGGCCTGCCGATCCCGATCACCACGCCGGCCCACGGCACCGCCTACGACATCGCCGGCCAGGGACGCGCCAACGTCGACGCCACCTGGCAGGCCTTCCGCATCGCCTGCCGCACGGGGCTGTCGCACCGCGCCGCGCGCGCGGCGGCCTGAGGCGGCCGCGCTTTCCCGTTCATCGCATCGTTCGACCCCTTTCGCAGGAATCCCCCATGAAGATCAAATCCGTCCGCGCGCGCGTCTTTGAATGGACCGGCAAGACCGTGCCGCCACAAGGCAACTTCTGCTCCAACGCCATGGACCTGCTGTATTCGCCGCAGGAAACCATGAGCACCTTCCGCTTCCATGGCTGGACCGTGGTCGAGGTCGAGACCGACGACGGCATCGTCGGGCTGGGCAACGTGGCGCTGGCGCCGCGGGTGGCCAAGGCCATCATCGACCAGTACCTGGCGCCGCTGGTGATCGGCCAGGACCCGTGGGACTACGAATACCTGTGGCAGCGCATGTACCGCGCCACCCACGCCTGGGGCCGCAAGGGCGTGACCATGGCGGCGATCTCGGGCGTGGACCTGGCGATCTGGGACATCCTGGGCAAGTCGGTCGGCAAGCCGGTCTTCAAGCTGCTGGGCGGGCGCACCAAGGAGAAGATCCCGGTCTACTACTCCAAGCTCTACCGCACCGACCTGAAGGCCATGCAGGAAGAGGCCCAGACCTACCTGGACCAGGGCTTCACCGCCTTCAAGATGCGCTTCGGCTACGGCCCGGCGCACCTGCAGCGCGGCGTGTCGGAGAACCTGAAGTCGGTCGAGGCGGTGCGCGAGGTGATCGGCTACGACACCGACCTGATGCTCGAATGCTACATGGGCTGGAACCTGGAATACGCCAAGCGCATGCTGCCCAAGCTGGAGAAGTTCGAGCCGCGCTGGCTGGAGGAACCGGTCATCGCCGACGACATCGACGGCTATGCGGAGCTGAACCAGCTGATGTCCATCCCCATCTCGGGCGGCGAGCACGAGTTCTCACTGTACGGCTTCAAGCAGCTGCTGGACCGCAAGGCGGTGTCGGTGGTGCAGTACGACACAAACCGCGTCGGCGGCATCACCGCCGCGCACAAGATCAACGCCCTGTGCGAGGCCTACAGCGTGCCGGTGATCCCGCACGCCGGCCAGATGCATAACTACCACCTGACCATGAGCACGCTGGCTTCGCCCATGAGCGAGTACTTCCCGATGTTCGACGTGGAAGTGGGCAACGAACTCTTCTACTACATCTTCGACGGCGAGCCGGTGGCCAGGGAAGGCTTCATCGACCTGGACGACGACAAGCCGGGCCTGGGTCTGAGCCTGAAGACCGAATACCTGAAAGACTTCAACATCATCGAGTGAGCGCCATGACCACGACGACTGTGCCGGCGCCGCGCTATCGCGGCATCTTCCCGGTGGTGCCCACCATCTTCACCGAAGCGGGCGGGCTGGACCTGCCGGGCCAGAAGCGCGCCGTCGATTTCATGATCGACAGCGGCGTGGATGGCCTGTGCATCCTGGCCAATTTCTCCGAGCAGTTCTCGCTGTCGGACGACGAACGCGAGATCCTCACGCGCGCGCTGCTGGAACACGTGGCGGGCCGGGGGCCGGTGATCGTCACCACCACGCACTACGGCACCCAGGTGTGCGCGGCGCGCAGCCGCCGGGCGCAGGAGCAGGGCGCGGCCATGGTGATGATCATGCCGCCGTACCACGGCGCCACCCTTCGCGTTGCCGAGGAACAGGTGGTCGGGTTCTTCCAGCAGGTCTCTGACGCCATCGACATCCCCATCATGATCCAGGACGCGCCGGTCGCCGGCACGCCGCTGCCCGCCGCGCTGCTGGCGCGCATGGCGCGAGAGATCGCGCAGGTGTCGTACTTCAAGATCGAGACCGCGGGCGCGGCCAGCAAGCTGCGCGACCTGATCGCGCTGGGCGGCGCCGCGGTGGAAGGGCCGTGGGACGGCGAAGAGGCCATCACGCTGCTGCCGGACCTGGATGCCGGCGCCACCGGCTCCATGACGGGCGGCGGCTTCGCCGATGGGCTGCGCCCCATCATCGAGGCGCATCGCGCCGGCCGCCGCGACGAGGCCTATGCCCTGTACGAGCGCTGGCTGCCGCTGATCAACTACGAGAACCGCCAGGGCGGCATCCTGACCGCCAAGGCCCTCATGAAGGCCGGCGGCGTGATCGCCTGCGACGCGCCGCGCCATCCGTTCCCGGCCATGCGGCCGGAGGTGCGGCAGGGGTTGCTGGAGGTGGCGCGGCGGCTGGATCCGCTGGTGCTGCGCTGGGCGCGCTAGGGCGCCCAGCCGGGGACGGGCGCGGCTGTTACGGCACCAGCGACAGGCCGATGCGGAACTGCGATTCGTTGCGCTGGTTGTAGCCCAGCAGCGTTTCGCCGTAGCCGTTGAAGTACTGCAGGTGCAGGTAGCCGTTCATGTTCAGCCAGGTGCGCTGCAGCGGCCAGGCGAAGTCGAGCTGGGTGGTGCGGCGGCGCTGGTCGCCCTGGCGGTACATGGCCGAGACCACCGCGCCGTTGTCCTGCGCCCAGCGCAGGTTCCAGTCGACGCGGCCGGCGTAGTCGGCGTAGTCGGAGTTCTCGCTGGCCACGCCGAAATAGGCCTTGACCTTGGGCGCGAAGGTCAGCGTGCTGCCGCCGTCGAAGCGGTAGTTGAACTGCGGCTGGATGTAGGCGTCGTTGACCGAGCGCGAGTCGTCGCCGGCCTTGCCGTTGGAGTTGTGCTCGACGCCGGTGTTCATGCCCAGCCGCCAGCTCTGGTTCTCCGATTGCCACATGTTGTCCGACAGCCAGAACAGGCTGGGGTTGAAGGTGGTGTCGATGAAGGGCATGGAATCGCCCTGCAGGTCCCACAGCGAGGTCTGGGTATAGCCCAGGTAGAAATTCTCGCCCCAGGTCGCCGGGCGGTTGCCGGACGGGCTGAACAGGCGGTACTTGGCGCTGATCTGGAAGCGCGCGGTGGTCTGGCCGCGGGTGCCGATGTCGAAGTACACCGGCTTGTATTCCGAGATCGCGCTGCG
>NZ_CYTY01000022.1:60326-76803 GCF_001298995.1 Achromobacter sp. 2789STDY5608615 | reverse complement strand
GGCGGGCACTTCCGCGCTCCAGGCCATCCGCGCGAAATTGTTGACCGGCACGCTGTAATTGGCCTTGCCGCCCTGCAGCTTGGCCAGGCTGCGCACGATCTGGCCATCCTGGCCGCGCCACTGCAGCACCAGCTCGGGCGGCGCTTCCCAGGTGGCGCGGGCATTGCCTTCGTTGAAATACACGGCCTCGATGGTGACGGTATCGCCGGGGGCGGCGGACGGCCGGTCCAGCCGGTACGACACGCCGGCGGCCGCGGTGCCGCCCAGGCCCAGGGCCAGGGCGGCGGTGAGGGTGCGCAAGGGAAGGGCGATGCGTCGGGACATGGTCATGGAAGGCCGTTTGAATTGTGACGAAGCAATGTAGCATCGCCCCGGCCTACATTTTGTAAGTCGGGCTTATCGAATGTAGGACTTGCAACATGCGCGGGGACCATCCCTGAGCGCCCGCGGCATGCCGCAGGCGCCGCCCGCATATAAGACCTATGCCGGTTAGCAGCCCAATACTCTGAAGATAGACTTCAACGCATGAATGTCCGGGATCGCCGGATTCAAGCGTGTCTTCGCATTCCGTCGCGTCGTCGCCAGGTTCCTCGGTCCCCAACGATTGGCCACGCGCACCGAGTGGCCATCAAGAAAATCACCAGAAAAACGGGCGCTGAACATGGAATCCTCCGTCTGCCATGGCTGCATGCTCCATCTGGAGGCATACATCAACTGGCTCGACGACATCATCTGGGGCCGCTATTTCATCGTGATCCTGCTGGCTGTCGGCATCTATTACAGCATCCGGTTGAAGTTTCCCCAGGTCGTGATGGCGAAATACGCGCTCTCCGTGATTACCGAAAAAGACCACGGCGCAAAAGGGAACAAGAGCCATATTTCGCCCTATGAGGCCTTGATGATCTCCATGGGGACGCGCGTCGGCATCGGCACGATCGTCGGCATGGCGGTCGCCGTGGTGCAGGGAGGCCCGGGCGTGATCGTCTGGATGTGGCTGGCGGCCTTCCTGAACGGTGCCATTTCCGTGGCGGAAAACACCCTGGGGCAGGTCTACAAGAGCCGCGATGGCGACGGCTTCAAGGGCGGGGCGCCGTACTACCTGGCGAAAGGACTGGGCGCCAGGAAGCTCGCCATTGTCAGCAGCGCGCTGATGATCCTGACAGGCTGGTCGTTTTCCGTGCTGTTCAGCTACACCATCTACACCTCCTTCGAACCCTGGGTGCCGGCGGCGGCCGCCGGCGCGAGCCATCTGAGCCTGTACGTGGGCGCCGGCATCGTCGTGTTCGCGTCGATCATGTTCTTTGGCGGCGGCAGGTACATCGCGAGATTCACCAGCTATGTCACGCCGTTCATGTCCGTGGGTTTCATCCTGATCGCCCTGTACAGCATCGCCATCCACTGGGACAAGGCCGGACGGATACTCGGACAGATACTCGACAGCGCCTTTGACGTCGGCAGCATCCTGGGCGGCTTTGCCGGCAGCGTGCTCGTCATCGGCATCAAGCGGGCGATGTTCGCCAACGAGGCCGGGCTGGGCTCCGTGCCGGGGGCGGCCGCGGCCGCGCATACCAGCCATCCGGTCAAGCAGGGGATCGTCCAGGCATTCTGCGTGTTCGTCGATACGCTGATTGCCTCGCTGAGCGTGCTTTTCGTGCTGTTCAGCGACAGTTACGGCAATGCGCTGACCGATGCGGACGGGCAGAGGCTGACGGCCCTGCCATTGGTGCAATCCGCCATGCGCGAGTCGTTGGGCGTGTTCGGCAACTACTACATGACCTTCCTGATCGTGGTGCTGACCGCCACGGTGCTGGTGGGTTCGTATTACATCGGCCAGATGAACCTCAAGTACATCTCGGATAAGCGCCTGACGGTGAACGCATACCGGATCGTCACGATAGGGGTCCTGTTCATCGGCGCGCAGGCCTCGCTGGACCTGGCATGGAACACGGCCAATGTGGTGATGGGCCTGTGCGCCACCATCAATATCGTCGCCGTGTTTCTGTTGTTCAAGGTGGTGAAGGTCAGCGTGGATGACTTTCTGAACCAAAAGAGACAGGGCATCAATCCGACCTTCAGCGCCAGGAAACTTGGCATTGAAAACGCGGAATGCTGGGACTGAGAAGATCGATCGTCAGGACAAGGAGAGTCCGTCATGCATTTCAACGACACCACGGCAGTCAGGAAAAGCCTGCCCGCCACGCCGCTCTGGCAGTGGACGGCCACCGAAATCGCGCGGGCCATTCGCCACAAGGCGGTCAGTTCGGTCGAGGCGACCCAAAGCGTGCTCGATCGCATCGAGCAGGTCAATCCGCGGCTGAATGCCATCATCAACCTGATGACGGACAAGGCGCTGCTTCAGGCCAGGCAGGCCGACGAGCTGTTGGCGCGCGGAACGCTGTTGTCGCCCCTGCATGGCGTTCCCGTCACGATCAAGGACAACGTCGATGTGAAGGGCGAGAGAAACACCAACGGCGGCGTCTTCAGGAATCGTGTCAGCCAGCACGACAGCACGATCGCGGAAAACTTCAACGCCGCGGGCTGCGTCACGCTCGGCATGACCAATCTGCCGGAATTCGCGCTGCGTTTTTTCTCCGAGAATCCGCTGTTCGGACGCACGCTGAATCCCTGGGACGAGGCATTGACGCCCGGCGGCAGCAGCGGCGGCGCGGCAAGCGCCGTGGCCTCGGGCATGGGTTTCATCGGGCATGGCAACGATATCGGCGGCTCGATTCGTTATCCGGCGTATGCCTGCGGGGTGTACGGGTTGCGCCCGACCTGGGGCACGGTGCCGCAATTCGATCCCGGCAGTCCCGGCGGCCGGGCGTTTGCCAGTGCGTTCTTTTCGGTCGAAGGCCCCCTGGCGCGTTGCGTCAACGACATCCGCCTGGGGCTGGAGGTGCTGTCACGCAAAAGTATCCGGGATCAGGCCTGGGTGCCCGCGCCGCTGACCTATGACGAACACAGGATCAAGCGCATCGCGCTGGTGACGGAAATAGAGGGCATGCGGATCGAACCCGTCATCAAGGACAATCTGCGCAAGACCGCGGCCTGGCTGGAGCAGGATGGCTATGTGGTCGAAGAGATAACGCTGCCGGATTTCCTGCTGGCGACGGAAGTCTGGAGCAAGATCGTGGTCGCCGATAAAACCACCATGATGGGCGAGGTCGTTGCCGAATTGGGTTCCCGCGACATCCAGCGGGCATGGCGGGATATGTGCGACGTGTATGGGGGCGCCAAGGACCTGCGCGAATACATCCTCGCCATTGCCAAGCGCGATGAACTGAGGCGGCGCTACAACGAGATCCTGGCGGTGTATCCCGTGATCATGCTGCCGATCTCGGGGCAGGAGCCGTTCCGGTGGGGGGATGACTTGAAAGGCGCCGACCACTTCCGCAATGTGCTGCTCCCGGCGCAGATTCCCCTGCTGTCGCTGGTGGCCTTGAACTATCCCTCCATGAGCGTGCCGACGGGACTGCGTGATGGCCATGTGCCCCAGGGCGTGCAACTGTTCGCCGCCGACTTCCGCGCGGACCTGTGCATGCAGGTGGCCGAGGACATCGAGCATCACGCCAGGATGCCCTTCGCGTTCGGCGATTGACGCCGGTGGCCCCATGATGCCCGCACGGCATTGCCTGTGCGGGTCATGGGGCCACGGGGCGCGCGGCTTATTCGCCGAACTTGATGCCCTGCGCCAGCGGCAGGTTGCGCGAGTAGTTGATGGTGTTGGTGGCGCGGCGCATGTAGTTGCGCCAGGCATCCGAACCCGACTCGCGGCCGCCGCCGGTTTCCTTTTCACCGCCGAAGGCGCCGCCGATCTCGGCGCCCGAGGTGCCGATGTTGACGTTGGCGATGCCGCAGTCCGAACCCGAGGCCGACAGGAAGGTCTCGGCCTCGCGCAGGTCGTTGGTGAAGATGGCCGACGACAGGCCTTGCGGCACGCCGTTCTGCAGCGCCAGCGCCTGGTTGAAGTCGCTGTAGCGCATCACGTACAGGATCGGCGCGAAGGTCTCGTGGCAGACCACGTCGGTCTGGCCGGGCATCTCGGCGATGGCGGGGCGCACGTACCAGGCGTCCGGGTACTGGTCGGCCAGCACGCGTTCGCCGCCGGTGACCTTGCCGCCCTGTTCGCCGGCGGCCTTGAGCGCGGCCTGCATGGCGTCGAACGAGGCGCGGTCGATCAGCGGGCCGACCAGGTTCTTGCCGTCCAGCGGGTTGCCGATGGGCGCGCTGGCATAGGCCTTGTGCAGGCGTTGCAGCAGGTCGTTGGCCACGCTTTCGTGCACGATCAGGCGGCGCGTGGTGGTGCAGCGCTGGCCGGCGGTGCCGATGGCGCCGAAGACGATGCCGCGCGCGGCCATGTCGAGGTCGGCGGTGGGGCCGACGATGATGGCGTTGTTGCCGCCCAGTTCCAGCAGCACGCGGCCGAAGCGCTGCGCCACGCGCGGGCCGACCTGGCGGCCCATGCGGGTCGAGCCGGTGGCCGACACCAGCGCCACGGCGTGCGAATCCACCAGCGCCTCGCCGATGTCGCGGCCGCCGATCAGCACTTCCGACAGGCCGGCCGGCGCGTCGCCGAAGCGCTGTACCGCCTGCGCGAACAGCGCCTGGCAGGCCAGGGCGGTCAGCGGCGTCTTTTCCGACGGCTTCCAGACCACGGCGTTGCCGCACACCAGCGCCAGCGCGGCATTCCACGACCACACCGCCACCGGGAAGTTGAAGGCGCTGATGACGCCCACCACGCCCAGCGGATGCCAGGTTTCCATCATGCGGTGGCCGGGGCGCTCGGAGGCGATGGTCAGGCCGTACAGCTGGCGCGACAGGCCCACGGCGAAGTCGCAGATGTCGATCATTTCCTGAACCTCGCCTTCGCCCTCGGCCACGATCTTGCCGGCTTCCAGGCTGACCAGGCGGCCCAGCTCGCGCTTGTGCTGGCGCAGCGTCTCGCCGAACAGGCGCAGCAGTTCGCCGCGGCGCGGCGCCGGCACGTCGCGCCAGGCCAGGCTGGCCTGGCGGGCGCGGGTGATGGCCGCATGGGCCTGCGCCACCGTGTGCTCGTGGACCTGGGCCAGCTCGGCGCCGTCGATCGGGCTGCGGGCGACGAGCGTGCCGCCGGTCAGGGTCGCGGGGGTGAGGCCGAGTGCGCGCAGGATGTCTTGGGGCGTGTCCATACCGGTTCCTTGGAGATGCCGGCGAAGGGGCGAGCCTTCGCTTAAGGGTTATGCCTAAGTGGCGATTCTGGAAATAAATTTACTATACGAAACTCCAGCGTGAAATGCGAAACCTTTTTTTGAAGGCGATGCGCGTGTCAGAACCCCTGCTGCTAGTCGAGTCGGTCACCAAGACCTACCAGCGCGAAGGCCAGCCCGATCATCTGGCGCTGGCGGGCATCGACTGCCGTCTGGACCGTGGCGAGGTGCTGGTGGTGGTGGGGCCGTCGGGCTCGGGCAAGAGCACCTTCCTGCGCACCCTCAATGGCCTGGAGCGCATCGACAGCGGCACCATCCGGGTCGACGGCGTGTCGCTGACCGACCCGGCCACCGACGTCAACCGCTGGCGCACCGACGTCGGCATGGTGTTCCAGCACTTCAATTTGTTCCAGCATCGCACCGCGCTCGACAACGTGGCCCTGCCGCAGCGCGTGGTGCGCGGCCGCGACCGGGCCCAGGCCGAGCGTTACGCGCTCGAATTGCTGGACCGGGTCGGCATGGCCGACTTCGGCGCGCGCTATCCCAGCCAGTTGTCCGGCGGCCAGCAGCAGCGCGTGGCGATCGCCCGCGCCCTGGCGATGGATCCCAAGCTGATGCTGTTCGACGAAGCCACCTCGGCGCTCGATCCGGAGACCGTCTGCGGCATCCTGGAGCTGATGCACGCCCTGGCGCGCGACGGCATGACCATGGCGGTGGTGACGCACGAGATGGGCTTCGCCCGCGACGTGGGCGACCGCGCCCTGTTCATGGACGCCGGCCGCATCGTCGAGTCCGGCACCCCGGCCGAGGTCTTCGGCCAGCCGAAAGAGGCGCGCACCCGCGCTTTCCTGGAAAAGATCCTGTAGCGGGCAGCGCCGTTGGCGCCAGCCCGCATGGCCGTTCGTATTTGCGCATCACGCAGTCTTCGCTTCACGCATCACGCAACACGCATCACGTGACAGGCATCAAGCATCAAGCATCACACCGCATCACGCAGCAACCGCAGCAAGCAGGGCCGGCCCGGCCTGACCGGGCGCCGCCGGCATCAGGTGTACGCCCGGAACGACACACGTCATTCATCCAGAAGGGGAAGCAAATGCTGAAAATCAAACAATGGCTGGGCGCCGCCGGCGTCGCGCTGGCCGTGGCGGCGATCGCGCAGCCGGCCCGCGCCGACGAGCTGTCGGACATCATCAAGCGCGGCGAACTGCGGGTGGCGGTGCAGACCTCCGGCCCGCTGATGAGCTTCATGGACAAGAGCGGCAAGCGCACCGGCCTGGCGGTCGAGGTGGCCAAGCGCATGGCCGACGACCTGGGCGTCAAGCTGGTGCTGCAGGACTACGAATGGAAGGGCCTGATCCCGGCGCTGCTGTCGGGCAAGGCCGACATGGTGGCCGCCGACATGACGCCGACCCCGGCGCGCGCCGCCCAGGTGCTGTTCTCGGCGCCGATGTTCTACGCCGACACCGTCGCCGTGGTGCCCAAGGATTCGCCGTACAAGTCGTACGCGGAACTGGACAAGGACGGCGTGACCGTCGGCGCGCTGGGCGCCAGCACCTATGCCGAGGTCGGCAAGAAGATGCTGCCCAAGGCCACGCTCAAGGAATTCTCCGGCGGCAGCGCGCCGGTCGGCCAGGCGCTGTCCACCGGCCGCCTGGACGCCGGCATCATGTCCCTGTCCACCGCCAACCAGTTCCTGGTCGACTTCGGCAACCTGCGGGTGCTGGACGGCATCATGGTGCGCGAGCCGCTGGCCTTCGCCGTCGGCCCCAACGCCTTCCGCCTGAAGTTCTGGCTCGACAACTGGCAGACGCTCAAGACCGCCGACAACACGCTGCCGGAACAGGTCAAGTACTGGTATTCGACCGACTGGAAGAAAGACCACTGATCGCGCGCGCTTCCCACCACTGACCGACAGGACCTGAATGGACTGGCTGATCGACTACTACAACTGGCGCATCGTCAGCCAGTACACGGGCCAGTTCGCCACCGGGCTGGCCAACACCCTGATCGCGGCCGGCGTCAGCCTGGTGCTGTCGGTGCTGGCCGGCATTCCGCTGGCGCTGGCGCGCATGTCGCCGCGCGCCGCGGTCTGGCGGCCGGTGGAGGGCTACGTGCAGTTCATCCGCTCGACCCCGCTGCTGGTGCAGATCTACCTGGTGTATTACGCGGTGCCGATGCTGGTGCCCGGCGCCAAGGGCTGGAGCGAGATGCTGCTGGGCATCCTGGCCATGACGCTGCACCACGCCGCCTACATGAGCGAGATCATCCGCGTCGGCATCGAGTCGGTGCCGCGCGGCCAGATCGAAGGCGCCAAGGCCTGCGGCATGAACTACCACCAGCGCCTGCGCTACGTGGTGCTGCCGCAGGCCTTCGCCAACACGCTGCCGCCGCTGCTGGGGCAGACCGCGGTCCTCATCAAGGACACCTCGCTGCTGTCGCTGATTACCGTCTTCGAACTGGTGGCCGCGGGCGTGCAGATGAACAGCGACCGCATCGTGCCCACCGAGAGCTTCCTGACCATCGCCGCCGGCTATCTGCTGATCTATGCCGTGATGCTGATGCTGTCGCGCGGCGTGAGCCTGTGGCTGGCCGGTCCCGCCTGGAACGCGAGGTAAGCATGCTGGATTCCTACCTGTCCACCGCCGGCGTCGTGCTGCCGTTCCTGCTCAAGGGCTTCTGGGAGACGCTGAAGATCTCGTTCATGGCGATCATCGCGGGCTCGCTGCTGGGCTTCGTGATCGGCGTCATCCGCAGCTACCGCATCCGCGGCCTGCACCAGTTGCTGGGGCTGTACATCCACGTGCTGCGCGGCACGCCGTTCCTGGTGCAGCTCTACATCTTCTACTTCGTGCTGCCCAGCACCGGCATCGAGCTGCTGCACTGGGAGTCGGGCACGGCCGCGTTCGTGTCGCTGTCGGTCTACACCTCGTGCTACGTGGCCGAGATCGTCAGCGGCGCCATCCGCGCCGTGCCGCGCGGCCAGACCGAGGGCGCCATGACGCTGGGCCTGCGGCCGTTGCAGATCCTGCGGCTGGTGATCCTGCCGCAGGCCATGCGCCTGATCGTGCAGCCCATGAGCGGCGTCTACGTCATGCTGATCAAGAGCACCGCCATCCTGTCGGTGGTCGGCATCACCGAGCTGACGCGGCAGGGCGAGGTCTTCATCATCACCTTCCCGGCGAAATCGCTGTTCATCTACAGCATGATCGCCGCCATCTACTTCCTGTACTGCTATCCGCTGCTGCGCCTGGCCACCTGGCTGGAGAAGCGCCTGACCGGCGGGCTGCAGGGCGCCGGGCTGAACTAGGCCCGCCCACATCGACGAGAGTCCCGCACGGGCCCTGACCCACGACCATGGCTACCGAGTACATCGACACCTATTACAAGCGCACGCTGGGCGATGCGCAGACCTACTACCCGCCGCTGGCGGGCGCGGCCGAGACCGACGTCTGCGTCGTGGGCGGCGGGCTGGCCGGCCTGACCACGGCGCTGGAACTGGCCCGCCGCGGCCGCGCCGTGACGCTGCTGGAAGGGCGCCGCATCGCCTGGGGCGCCTCGGGCCGCAACGGCGGCTCGGTGTCGCCCGCGTTCTCGGCCGGCGCCGACGCCATCCGCAAGCACGTCGACGAAGACCACTACCGCCAGCTGTACCGGCTGTCGATGGAGGGCGTCGACATCATCCGCGACAACATCCGCGACCTGCGCATCGCCGACGCCCACAAGGTCGACGGCCGCCTGCGGGTGGTGCGCTACGAGGCCAGCGACGCGCTGCGGCGCTATTGCGAGGACCAGTGGCGCGATTTCGGCCGCGACGTGCGCCTGCTGGGCCGCGCCGAGGTGCGCGAGCGGCTGCTGTCGGACGCCTACTTCCAGGGCATCGAGGACCTGTCGTCGTTCCACTTCCATCCGCTGAACTACGCCCGCGCCCTGGCGCGCGAGTGCGCGCGGCTGGGCGTGCGCATCCACGAGGATTCGCCCGTCACCCAGGCGCGTTTCGAGGGGCCGTCGCGCCAGCTGCGGACCGCCGCCGGCCAGGTCGATGCGCGCACCGTGGTGCTGGCCACCGGCGGCTATACCGGCGACGTGGTGCCGGCGCTGCGTCGGGCGATGCTGCCGATCGCCACCTACATCATGCTGACCGAGCCGCTGGGCGAGCGGGTGCGCGAGGCCATCCGCACCCAGGCCGCCATCGGCGACGACCGCCGCGCCGGCAACTACTACCGGGTGCTCGATGGCGGCCGCATCGGCTGGGGCAGTAGAATCACCACCCGTGTCGATGATCCGCCCGATCTGGCCGAGTCCCTGCGCCGCGAACTGCTCAGCGTCTACCCCCAATTGCAGGGGCTGCGCGTCGAGACCGCGTGGTCCGGGCGCATGGCCTACGCGCGGCATCTGATGCCGCAGATCGGCAAGCTGGCGCCCGACGTCTGGTACTGCACGGCCTTTGGCGGGCACGGCATGAACACCACCGCCATCGGCGGCCGCGTCGTGGCCGAAGGGATTTCCGGCGACAGCCAGCGTTACCGGCTGTTCGAGCCGTTCGGGCTGGCCTGGAACGGCGGGGTGCTGGGCACGGCGGCGGTTCAACTCACATATTGGTCTTACCAGGCGCGCGATTGGTGGCGGGAGCGGCAGTCGCGGGCATGACAGGGTGTACAGATGCAAGGCAACAAACAGAGCGTGTTGGCACAACGGCTGCGAGCCCTGCGCCAGGCGCGCGATTGGACGCTCAAGCAGGCGGCGCAGGCCACCGGCGTATCCGCGTCCACGCTCTCGAAAATCGAGAACGGCCTGCTCTCGCCCACCTATGACAACCTGATCAAGATCGCCGCGGGCCTGGACCTGGACGTGGCCGAGTTGTTCACCGCCTCGGACGCCCACATGGGCACCGGCCGCCGCAGCCTCAGCCGCCAGGGCGAAGGCCGCCAGTACGAAACCCCGTATTACGACCACCGCCTGCTCTGTACCGCGCTGTCGCACAAGCGCATGATGCCGTTCCACACCCGCGTCAAGGCGCGCTCGTTCGACGAATTCCAGGACTGGAGCCGCCATGGCGGGGAGGAATTCGTCTACGTGCTGGAAGGCGAGGTCGAGCTGTACACCGAGTTCTACGAGCCGGCACGGCTGAAGGCGGGCGAGAGCTTCTATATCGACAGCCGCATGGGCCACCGGGTGATCAGCCTGAGCAAACAGGACGCGCTGGTGCTGTGGGTGTCCACCCACGCCGACCTGGGCGAGGAGTGAACCGTTCCAGCGACTGATAAACCGGGCGGTGCGGCCCGGCGGCGCCACGGGCCGTCCGCAACAGGGTAAAATGCGCCGCCCGGACTGGTTCCGGACAGTCACACACCGCGCGGCAGTAGCTCAGCTGGATAGAGCACGGGCCTTCTAAGCCCGGGGTCGGGGGTTCGAGCCCCTCCTGCCGCGCCAGGATCACCCATGGAGTCAACCGTTTGTGCGGTTTCGTGGGTTGCCGACCTGGCAATTACTAGAACAATCAAGCCAGCGTTGGAAAGTTGCCGACGACGCGAAGGACTGGCCTCAGGCCGCGGACGCGGACATTTCGTGTTCGGCGGCCATGGCCAGGAACGCGGAACGCGACATGTGGCGGGCCTCGGCGGCCTGGTCGATGCGATGCACCAGGTTCTCGGGCAGGCTGATGTTCAGCCTGACGGCTTTGGTGTTGACCTTGGACAGATCGATATCCACCATCATCCAGTAGCCGCCCTGGAAGTCTTCGTGGCCCATCCACGCTTCGGGCGTTGAGGGTGCGGGAATGCCCGCGGTGTCGCCGTGGAAATGTGCTTCCACGGCTTCCTGGGCCGCGCGCGGCAGATCCTGCAGATCGTCCGCGGCCGCGAAACAGCCGGGAAAATCCGGGAAGGAGGCCCCGTAGGCGCTGCCTTCATCCTTGTGTACGTGGACCGGGTAGAGCATTCGGATCTCCAAAGGGGCGGCTAACGCAGGCCGGCTTGCTTGAGGATGCTGCGCAGGGTCCGCATCGGCAGGTCTTTCTTGGGGTGTGGCACCGTGACCTTGCCGGGTTTGATCGGATGCTTGAATTGATGATGCGATCCCACGGTGTGCACCAGATGCCAGCCGTCGGCCTTCAATTGCTTGATGAGGTCCGCGCTGTTCATGCTGCATGCCTGCCTACAATACACAAATATACACAACCCTGCCCGCTTTGCCTTGCCCGCGAGAGCATGCGCATCCCACTTGAGGTTTTTCCATGACTATCGAACACGCCTATATCGTCATCGCGCCGCATGTCAGCGAATTCCCCGAGCCCCTGGTCTTGAAATCGGGCGATCGCGTGTCGGTCGGAGAGGTCTATGACGGGCCGGAAGGTTGGCCCGACTGGTACCTGTGCTCGGCGCCCGGGCAGGAGGCGGGTTTCGTGCCGGGGCAGATCCTGGCGCGGCACGGGGACGGCACCGCTTCGTTGCGGGAGGACTTCACCAACAAGGAATTGGATGTGGTTCCGGGCGAGATCCTGCATGGCGGGCGTCAACAAAACGGGTGGGTGTGGGCGACGAGATTGTCCGATGGGGCTGCCGGGTGGGTCCCACTGGAGAATGTGCGCTTGCGCGCGCATGAGGCATGAATGCCCGCCAGGCATCGGGCGTTTTGCCGCTGTCGCAATGAGATTTCCGGTGTGATGGCGCGCGCACGGCAACTCATGCTTGCAACGAGGCAGTCTATGACGCCAGCAGCCTTGACGCGGCGGCCGTGGGCGAAAACTCGGACGCCTGGACATGGCGTATCCTTCGCAGCATGACGCTGGGTACAAAAATCAAAGAGACGCCGCGGGTTTGTCTGCGATTGCGGCAGCGTTGGGTTCGCCTGCTGCTATCGGCCGCCATCCTGGCTGCCTGCCTGCCCGTCCACGCCCAACTGATCGAGCAGGGCCGCTTGCCGCGCCCCGACGGCTCGTCGATCGCCTATTACCTGCAGCAGCGCGATCCGGCGCGGGCCGCCGACAGCCTGCTGGTGGTGGCGCAGGGATCCGACTGCAACAGCGTCGCGCACAACCGCGCGATCCGCGAGCAGCTGTGGCGGGCGCTGCCGGCGGCCGATGTGTTGACGGTCGACAAGTACGGCATCGACGCGGCCTTGCCCTATCAGCAGGACGACGGCGAGAACCGCGCCGATTGTCCGCGGGCGTACCTGCTGCATGACGACTTCGACCAGCGCGTGCGCGACTACGAGGCCGTGATCGCTTTGCTGCGCCGTCATGGCGCGTACCGGCGCGTGGTGGCGTTGGGCGGCAGCGAAGGCGCGGTGGTGGCCAACCTGCTGGCCGCGCGCGGCGGGTCGGTCGACGCCAGTATCGCCTTCAATGGCGGCGGGCGCTGGTTTCTCGACGATGTGCTGCACACCATCGAGGCCGGCGACACGCCGGACGAGGCCAAGGCGGCCTCGGCGGCGGGGTTCCGGGAGTTCGCCGCGTTCCTGCGCGAGACGCCGTCGTCGGATCTGGTGGCCAGCAGTCACGGCCACGCATGGTGGCGGCAGGCGTTGGCGCTGGATCAACAGGCGGTGCTCGCGCGCGTGCGCACGCCGTTGCTGATCGTGCAGGGCGGGCGCGACGCCTCGGTGTCGCCGGAGGCGGTCGAACGCATGGTCGAGGATCTGCGGCGCGCGGGGCAGCGCAATGTCGCCTATCGCGCCTATCCGCGGCTGGACCATGGCCTGCGCGACGCGGACGGCGTCAGCCGCATGGGCGAGGTGGCCGACGACATGGCCGCGTGGCTGCGCGATCTGCCGGCGCCCTGACGCGGGCTTTCTACAATAGCGGTTCGTTGCCCAAGGACACGCCATGCCCACGCCCGAAGACATCATGCGGCACTACGACTCGGATCCCGACGAGGATCCGTGGGTGCGCGGCAAGCCGGCGCCGGAAGCGGTGGCGGTGGCGCCGTACGACCCGGACTGGCCCGCGCGCTATGCGCGCCTGGCCGCCGACATCGCGGCGGCGCTGGGGCCGGCGGCGCTGCGCATCGACCACGTGGGGTCGACGGCGGTGCCGGGGCTGCCGGCCAAGCCGGTGGTGGACATCGACGTGGCGGTGGCCGACCCGGCCGACGAGGCCGCTTACGTGCCCGCGCTGGAAGCGCTGGGCTATGTGCTGACGATCCGCGAGCCGTCGTGGCACCAGCATCGCTGCCTGCAATTGGCGGCGCCGCGCGTCAACCTGCATGTGTTCGGCCCGGATTGCCCCGAGAACATCCGCCACCGCATGTTCCGCGACTGGCTGCGCGCGCATGACGATGACCGCGATCGCTACGCGGCGGCCAAGCATGCCGCCGCGCAAGGGGTGGACCAGGTGGCCGACTACAACCTGCGCAAGCAGGCGGTGATCCGCGAGATCTACGAACGGATGTTCCGGGCGGCCGGCTTTCTCTAGCGTTCGCTTGCGGATCCGAATGACGGCGCGCTGACGATGCGTCGGGCGCCGATGCGCCGGGCGCCGATGCGTCGGGCGCCGGTGCGCCGGGAGTCAATGCGCCGGGCGCCTGCGCGGCCGCGCCCGGCGGCGGCCGCCGGGATCAGCCTCCGCTCAGGAACAGCTTGTCGCAGTAGCCGCCCAAGAGGTCGTACGACACGATGGTCTTGTTGGCGTCGGTGGTGAACGACATGTAGCAGGATTCGCCTTCCTGGGTGTAGTAGCCCGTCGGCGCCGTGTTCTGCTGGTAGATCGGGATGGCGCCCTGGCCGCCGCCGGCCGGCAGCACCGTGACCAGCGTGCTGCCCGTCGACGCCGTGCCGGTCTGGACGAAGTTCCGGTGCTGGGTCGAGCCGTAGCGGCTCCAGGTGTGCACGTAGCGCGGGTTCTGCGGGGTGCCGATGTTGGGATAGGCGGCCGAGCCGCCCTGGGCATCCTCGGGGCCGAACTGCGCGGTGACCGCGTCGAGGTTCTGGCCGATCATGCTGTTGGCGTAGCGGTTCAGCTGGTTGGCGGGCGGGTGGTAGACGCAACCGCTCACCAGGGCGAAACCCAGGGCGGCGGAACCGATGGACAGGGTGCGGCGGATCATGAGGCGCTTCTCGTGAAGTCCGAAAGCGCGAATTCTATTTCCAGGTCGGCCCAGACAGGAAATCGTCAGCGTAAAAGACGTAACCAGGTATATGCGGCGCGGCTCGAGGACGGGCTCGAACGCGTCACGGGCTCGTCCGGGATGCCGCTCGCGGCGGCGCCTATGTCCGCGCCATCGCGTGCGCGTAAGCATCCAGCGTGCGGTGCATCTGGCCGGCCAGGCGGAAGTGCGATTCGGCGTAGCCGCGCGCATGGGCCACGGCGGCGGCGGTGGCGGCGGGGTCGGCGCGGATCTGCATGATGCGGTCGGCGAAGCCGGCGATGTCGCCGGGCTCGGCCAGCCAGCCGGTGTCGCCGGGCCGGACGATCTCGGGCAGGCCGCCGACATTGCTGGCCACCACGGGGCAGCGCACGGCGAACGACTCCGGCACCACCCGCGACCAGGCTTCGGTGGCGGACGGCACCAGCACCACGTCGGAGGCATGGATGAGATCGGCCACGTCGGCGCGGTGGCCGGCGAACACCACGTGCTCGGCAATGCCGAGCTGCGCGGCCAGGATGCGCAGCTCGTTCGCGTACGCCTGGGTGGCGGCGGTGGCCATGCCCACCACCAGCGCGGTGGCCGGCACCGCGTGGCGGCGCAGCCGCAGCACCACGCGCAGCAGGTCGGCCTGGCGTTTCTCGGGGCGCAGCATGCCGATGGTCGAGATCACGTAGTCGTGCGGGCCCAGCGCCAGCTCGCGCCGCACCTGGCGGCGCACGCCCGGCTTGTCGGCGGCGCGGAAGAACTCGTCGCCGGCCCACTCGCCCACCACGCTGATGCGGTCGGCCGGCGCCAGCCGCGCGTCCAGCAGCGCGTCGCGGCCGGCGGCGCTGGTGGCGATCACGTGGTCGCAGCCCAGCTTCCATTCCAGGCGGCGGCGCGCGCTGGTCGGCATGGGCTTGGCGAAATGGCGAGTGCGCACCACGGCGCACAGGTCGCGGCACAGCGCGCCGGTCTTGCCGTCGGCGCGGCTATGGCTGTCGATGACGTCGATGTGCAGGCGCCGCACGGCGCGCCGCAGCCGCAGCACGGTGACCGGCGAATAGGGCGCGTCGAAGTTGATGTCGACGGTGGCGATGCCGCGCTGGCGCGCCGCCAGGTTGATGGCGCTGCCGGCGGGGGCGGCGATGGCCGCGTCATGGCCGTGGCGCGCCAGCCAGCAGGCCTGGTCGAGCGTGCGGAACTCGAGTCCGCCCAGGCTTTTTTCGCCGAGAGTATGCAGGATCCGCATGGTGTGACCTGATGGGTAAGGACGGCCGCGTGTCAGGCGCGGGCCGCGGGCGCGTGCGACAGCACGCGTGCACAGGCGTGCGCGACCTGGTCCGGGGTGATCGAGTTGATGCCGTCGCGCGGATGCCGCGGCACGACGTCGGTGGCGTTGCGACGGCGCCAGAACCATTCCGGATTGGCGCTGTTGAAGATGCCGACGTAGGGCACGCCGGCAGCCTGCGCCACGTGCGACGGGCCGCAGTCGTTGGCCACCACCAGGCGCGCGCAGCATGATCGCGCTCAGTTCGGACAGCGGCCGACAGTAGGCCACTTCGATGTCGGCGCGCCGCAGGGCGTCCAGCTCGGCGCGCTCGCGCGCTTCCTGCTGGCCCAGCACGAAGGTGTAGCGGGTGTCGGCGCCCAGCAGCGGCTTGAGCCGGTCGGCCAGCCGCAGGTAGTGCGCCAGGCTCCAGCGCTTGAAGGGACCCGATCCGCCGCCGGGAATGAACACCACGTCCGCGCCGAGCGTGGTGTGTCGGTGCGCGCGGGCCAGTTCGGTGAAGCAGCGGCGCGCCGCCTCCTCGGCGTTCAGCGGACGGTACGACGCCAGCAGGCGCAGGTTGGCCAGGCCGATGTACTCGGCCTCGTCCTTGCGATGGCAATGGGTCCACACCAGGTCGCTGAAGCGGGCATTGCGAAAGCCCAGCCGGATGGCGGGCAGCCGCAGCAGGTTGATGAGGCCGAAGCGTTCGCTGCTGTGGTGCAGGCTGACCGACACCTGGGTCCGCGCGGTCAGGCTGCGGGCGTAATCCAGCAGGCTGCGGGCGCGCACGAATTCATCGACCCACGGCAGGCCGCGGTAGATGTGGCCGACGTCGTCGCGCGCGACGACCTTGACCTGCCGCGCGGGCCACCAGGCCTTGAGCTGGTAGAGCGTCGCGAAGGCGACGATCTGGTCGCCCAGCTGGGGCTGGCTTCTGACGTAGACGACGATGT
>NZ_CYTY01000022.1:9495-60056 GCF_001298995.1 Achromobacter sp. 2789STDY5608615 | reverse complement strand
CGCCACGGCTTCCTCCAGGGTGGCCACGGCCTCGTGCGGGATGCCGAAGGCGCGCGCCGCCAGCTGCCCCTGCCGCTCGGCCTCGGCGCGGCGGCCGGCGTCGGGCTCGACGCTGATCTGGGCCTTGCAGAGCCGCCCCAGACGCGCCTTGTTGTGTTTGAGCCAGAGCCCGCGCTGCTTGCGGTCTTCGTGCGGTTCGACGGGGTCCAGTTCGACGTAGGCCACGGTGAAGGGCTGGCCGGCCGCCAGCAGGGCTTCCATTTCGGTCTGCCATTGGGCGGCGTAGCCGGGGTGGACCTGGGCCGGGTCGAACAGGCAGAGCGGATAGCGGCGTACGTCGTGGACGCGGAAGGCGTCGGGGTGGATGCTCATGAGGGGCTCCGGGTAAGCGGGGAGGGGGAAACGAGAGGGCTTGCGAGCGGCTGCGCGGCGGGTTGCGCGGCGTTGGATGGCGGCTGCCAGCCGGCGCCGAGCGCCTTGTACAGACCGATGGCGTGGCGCACCCGCGCCAGCTGGCTCAGCGCCAGGGCGTCGCGCGCCTGGTAGGTGGCGCGCTGGGCGGTCAGGACGCCGAGATAGCCGCTCAGGCCGTTGCGGTACAGCCGCGTGGCGCGGTCGAGCGCGTCCTGGCTGTCGTGGACGGCGGCGGCCAGCGACTGCTGGCGCGCCTGTTCGGCGTTCAGGCCGGCCAGCGCGTCCTCGACATCCTGGAACGCGCGCCGCACGCTGCGGGCCCAGGCCAGCTGGCTGGCCTGGGCTTCGGCCTCGGCGGCGCGCACGCCGGCCGAGGCGCGCCCGCCGTCATAGACGGCGTGGCGCACGCCCGCGCCCAATGACCAGACGGCGCTGGCGTCGCGGAACAGGTCGTGCACCAGGCTGGCGGCGCTGCCCACGCCCAGGGGAATCACGAAGGTCGGAAATTGCGCCGCCGTGGCCACGCCGACGCCGGCCGTGGCCGCCGCCACCCGGCGTTCGGCCGCGCGGATGTCGGGGCGGTTGCGCACCACGTCCGAGGGCAGGCCGGCCGGCAGCGCGGGCGGCGTCGGCAGGGGCCGCCCGCCGGCCAGCAGGCGCACCTTGAGGTCGCCGGGGAAGCCGCCCGCCAGCACGCCGATGGCATGTGCCAGGCGTGCTTCGTCGGCGGCCAGCTCGGGCACGCGGGCCTCGGCCGATTCGCGTTCGGCGCGCGCCTGCGAGGCCTCGGCGCGCGTGCCCAGGCCATGCGTGGCGGCGCGTTGCGCCAGGCGTTCGGCGGCGGTCAGCGTGGCGATGTTGTCGCGGGCGATGGCGCCGCGCGCCTGGGTGGCGCGCAGCGCGGCATAGTCGCCGGCCAGTTCGGCCAGCAGGCTGATGCGCAGGGCATGGCCGTCTTCCTCGATCGCCTGCGCGTCGGCGTCGGCGCGTTCGACGGCGCGGCGGCGGCCGCCGAAGACGTCGATCTCCCAGCTGGCGTCCAGCCCCAGCTGATAGGCGCGAGACTCGCCGACGCCGGGCGGGCGCAGCGCCAGCGACGTGCGCGAGGCGGTGGCGTCGGCGCGGGCGCCGACGTCGGGGCCCAGGTGGCTGGCGACCTGATCGCGTTCGGCGCGGGCCTGCAGCAGCCGCAGGCGGGCGATCGCCAGGTCCTGGTTGTGCGCCAGCGCCTGTTGCAGCAATTCATCGAGCAGCGGATCGTCGAAGGCGCGCCACCATTGCGCCAGTGCGGCCGGATCGACGGGGGGCGGCGCCGGCCAGCGGCGTCGACCAGGCTTGCGGGTGGATCGGGGGGGCTCGGCGTGGTAGTCGGGTCCCACCGCGGCGCAGCCCGCGAGCGTCGCGGACAACGCGGCAATGGCGGCGCCGCGGCGTGGCGCGGCGGTTCGAGCGAGGGCGGAGGGGATACGCATGGCGCCTCCTACATCAGGTTGTGCAGCCAGCCGGCCAGCCGGCCGCGCGCCACGCGCTGCTCGCCCGGCGCGCCGATGTCGACGCTGCACGTCATGCCCGCCGCCAGCTGGACGCCGTCGGGCACCGCGTCGATCTCGATACGCACCGGAATGCGCTGTGCCAGCCGCACCCAGCTGAAGTTGGCCTTGACCGCGGGCAGCCCGTATTCGTCGGGGCCGTCGTTGTCGTCCGCGATGCCGTGTCCGATCGAGGCGACGCGGCCGGTCAGCAGCGGCGCGAAGCCCATCAGCTTGATCTGCGCCGGCGCGCCGGGCCGGATCCGTTCCAGCTTGGTCTCCTCGAAATAGCCGGTGATCCAGAAGCTGTGGGCGTCGAGGATGGCGATGTCGGGCTTGCCCGCCACCGCGTAATCGCCGCGGCGCAGGCGCAGCCGCGTGACGAAGCCGTCCACCGGCGCGCGCAGCACGCTGCGCGCCAGGTCCAGCTCGGCCACCTCCAGCGCGGCGCGGGCGCGTTGCGCCTCGGCCTGGGCGATGGCGACGGCGCGGCCGGCGCGCTGGATGTCCTCGCGCGAGACCAGGTCGTCCAGGCCGTGGCGGCGGCGCGCCTCGTCCTGGCGCTGGCGCAGGGTTTCATCGGCCGCCGCCGCCAGGGCGCGGGCCTGGGCCACCGCCAGCTCGAAGCGGCTGGGATCGATGCGGTAGAGCACGTCGCCGCGCTTGACCGGCTGGTTGTCGTCGACGGCGACGTCGGCGACGGTGCCGGACACTTCGGGCGCGACCCGCACCACGTGCGCGCTGACGCGCCCGTCGCGAGTCCAGGGCGCCAGGACGTAGGCGTTCCAGAGCGCGGCGACGAGGGCGCCGGCCAGGGCGAGCGCGGCCAGGGTCAGGACCACGCGAAAGGTTTTCTGCAATGACGGAGACATGGGAATACGGCAATCAAAGGGTCAGGATCAACAGGGACACCAGCGCCAGCGACACGGCGAACTCGAACAGGGCGGGGTGCCAGACCCGCCGCAGCAGTCCGCTGCGCGCCATCACGACACGCGCCAGCCAGTACAGCGGCACGGCCACGCAGGCATAGAAAAAGAACGGTGGCACGTAGATGCCGGCAATGGCGACTTCACTCAGCACGGGGCGGCTCCAGGAAAGGATGGGCATCGAAATAGGCGGCATGGCCTTGGATCAGCCAGTGGATGTCGGCGAAGGCGGCCATGGCCTTCTGCACGGCCGGGCGTTGCGGGCCGGCCAGGTCCAGCTGCCCCGCCAGCAGGCGGGCGGCGCGGCGCGCATGTTGCGACCGGCGGGACGCGGGGGGGCGCCGCCGCGCGCGAGGCGATCCAGGCCCGCTTGCGCCAGGCGTTGCGCCTGGGGCGGCAAGGCGCGGTTGGCCAGCAGCCGCTGGATGCGCTGCGTCTCCAGGCCGACGCGCAGCGCCGCCAGGCTTTGCGCCAGCGCATCGGCCAGTTGCGCCGGCCGGCCTTTGAGCAACGCGCCCAGTTGCGCCACGCGGTGCTGCTGGCGCTGTTGCCAGCCGGTGTCGGCGAGCCGTTTGCCGCGCAGCAGCGCCAGCGCGTCGTCGCGGATGACGCGCCGCAGGCGGGCGATGTCGCGGCCCGGGTGGCGCGGCAGGATCACCTGGAAGCACAGCGGCGCGAAGGACGTCGCCAGCACCCAGGCCACCGCGTGGTTGGCGAAGGCCTGCATCGAATACTGCATGGGGTTGTCGGCGGCGGTCAGCGTGTTGAACGCGACCAGGTAGGCCAGGCCGCCGAACGCCGTGCGGGGCGAGCTGGTGGCGAGGATGCCGGGCAGCCAGAACACGGCCAGCGCCACGGCCAGCAGCGCGAAGCCGTCCAGGTGCGGCAGCACGCCGAAGGCGCAGACCCAGGCCGCGGGGACGGCATAGAGGCAGCCCCGCAGAAAGGCGCGGGCGCCGGCCGGCGGATCGCCCGCGGTGGCCAGCAGCGAGCAGTAAGGCGCCAGCACCAGCAGCATCATGTCGCCGTCGGTCCAGCCGCTCCAGAGCCAGAAAAGGCCGGCCAGCACGATGGCGGCCATCGAGCGCAGGCCGTTCCGCACGGCGCTGGCGTAGTCACGGTGAAAGCGCACCGGCGCGGCGCCGGCGGGCGGGCGCGGCTGCGCCAGCGCGGCCAGGCCGTCGAGCGCGTCCAGATAGGCGTCGAGCTGTTCGCCCAGGCGCTCGGCGGCGATCAGCAGCGTCGCTTCCTGGCGCGCATCCGCCAGGCGCAGGTCGGACAGCGCATCGATCAGTGACTGGCGCGCCTGACGCAGCAGGCCGGCGGCGCGCGGCAGGTCGCCGGCCGTCAGCGCCTGGCTGGCGTCCTCCCAGGCCTGGCGCAACGGCGCCCGCAGCGCGGCCAGGGCCTGGGCGGCGGGGCCCTCGTCCGTGCGCGCCGGGGTCCCGCCGATCAGGGCGCCGAACAGCGCCGCCATGCCATTGCGCACGGCGGCCGCGCGTTGCGCCAGGTCCTCCGACTCGGCTTTGCCGGCCGCCAGCAGATCGTCCACGCCATATACGTCGGCGATCAGCGCCTGCCGCGCCGCCAGCGCCTCGGCGGGCGCCGCGCCTTGCTGGCGCGCGATCGCGCCGGCCACGCCGGCCGCCAGCCGCTGGTAGTGCGCATGGAGACGAACGCGCAGGGTGCGGGCGCTGAACAGGCTGCTGACCAGCCCCAGGCAGACGACGCCGATCATCACGGTGGCGCCGCGGCCCATGACGTGCTCGAAGGTATGTTCGGGATGGCCCATGGCGCCGTAGGTCGCCAGGCCGATGGTGTAGCCCGCCACCACCGCGCCCGAGGCGCGGAAATGGCGCAGCAGGGTCATGGCCGCGACGCACAGCCCGAGCCAGGCGCCAAAGCCCAGCACGAACAGCAGCGGCTGCTGGCCGGCCACGGCCATCAGCGCCACGGCCGCCAGCATGCCGACCAGCGTGCCGATGACGCGCCACGCGCCCTTGCCGATGACCGCGCCCTGGACCGGGTTGATGACCAGCAGCACGGTGGAGGCGGCCGAGAACGGCGTGTCCAGTTCCAGCGGGTAGGCCACGGCCAGCGCCAGCAGGGCGGCGGCGGTGGAGCGGGCGACGTAGGCGCTGCGCGGCGTGGTCAGATCCAGCCGCGACAGCAGGGCCCGCGCGCGGCCGGGCCACGAGGGAGGAATGTCCGCGACGGCGGACCGGACTTCAGACATGAACGCATCGCTCCTGAATGCTTGCGATGAGCCAGTCTAGGAGCGGGTGCGGGCGCGGAGAAGTCGAGAGTTCGCACGCCAGGCATGCGTCGCGCGCACGGCTGGCGCGCGGGCCGCGTCAGCGCGGCGCGGGGTCGGCGTCGCGCGCGTCTTCGGTCAGCGCGCGGATGGTGCGGCGCAGCCACTGGTGCGCGGGCGCATGCTGGAAGCGCGGATGCCAGGCCTGCATGATCAGCACCGGCTCCAGTTCCAGCGGCATGTCGAACAGGCGGATCTTCATGCCCATCTCGATGGCGGCGCGCGCCAGCTGTTCCGGCAGCGGCAGGATCAGGTCGGAGCCATGCAGCGCCAGCAGCGCCGCGCTGGGCGTGGGCACGGTGAGGGTGACCTGGCGGTCCAGCCCCTGCCTGGCCAAGGCTTCGTCGATCGGGCCGTGCGACTTGCCGCGGCGCGAGACGCTGATGTGGCCCCAGCGCGCCACCCGCCGCGCGCTGATCTCGTCCTTGAACAGCGGATGGTCCGCGCAGGCCACGCCCACCATGCGGGTGGTGAACAGCGGCTGCACGCGGATCTCATGGCCCAGCTGGCGCGCGGCGCTGATGAACAGGTCGACGCGGCCGGCGCGCAGCATCTCGTCGTCGACGTCGTCTTCCTCGGGCATGAAGCGCAAGGTGGCGCGCGGCATGTCGTTCTGCAGCGCGTCGAGCAGGCGGCCGGCGTAGATGCCGGTGAAGATATCGTTGGCGCGCACGTTGAAGCGCGTGTCCAGCCGCTTGAGGTCGACCTGTTCGCCGGGCGCGAGCACGCCGCTGGCCTGCTGGATCGCGTCGTGGATCTGCTCGCGCAGTTGCAGCGCACGCGGCGTCGGCACCAGCGCGCGGCCGGACTGCACGAAGATCGGATCGCCGGTGGTTTCGCGGATGCGCGCCAGCGTGCGGCTCATGGCCGGGGCGCTCAGGTTCATGCGGCGGGCGGCGCCGACGACGCTGCCTTCTTCCAGCAGGGCTTGCAGCGCGTACAGCAGGTTCAGGTCGGGTCGCATGGGGTCGGCAGAGGGGCCGCCGCTGGCGTGGCCGTCCCCGGGGGGGCGGGAGGGCGGGCGCGGCGGCCGGCGCGGGCTTTGATCTTATCAGCCCGATGACCCATGGCAAGCCGCCGCCCTCGGTGATGCGGTCGTCGATTGGCATGAACCGCCACGTCCAGTCCCGCGCCACGTCGCAACCGGCGAGCCGTAACGGCACCGGCACGGCCTGGAAAAAAAAGACCGTACAAGATTCCTTATGTATGGACTTGAATTGCGTTTGTCGCCATACTGGTCAGTTGAGATCATCCATACATTGCGACTTATTGGCGCAGTTAATCCCATGCATGACGAAGAAATGTATGCATCCTGGCCGCTGAAATTCGTCCGCGGCGCCGGCCCCCGCTACCGCCAGATCGCCGATTTCATCGAGACCTCGGTGGCCGCCAACCGCATGCAGCCGGGCGATCGCCTGCCGCCGCAGCGGCGCCTGGCGCAGCACCTGGGGGTGGACCTGACGACCGTGACGCGCGCCTACGCCGAGGCCGGCCAGCGCGGGCTGCTCGAGGCGCGCGGACCGCTGGGCACCTTCATCGCGCGGCCGGCCGAACAACCGCTGCTGCAGATGCTGGACCTGGGCATGAACATGCCGCCGCTGCCGCTGGGCTGCGACCTGCAGGACCTGCTGCGGCGCGGCCTGGCCAAGGCCATGGAGCGCCACGATGTCGGGGTGATGATGACCTACCACCAGGCCGGCGGCGGCCCGGCCGAACGCGAGGCCGGCGCGCAGTGGCTGGCGCAGTCGGTCGAGCGGGTCGACCCGGACCGCGTGCTGGTGTGCCCCGGCGCGCAGGCCGCGCTGGCCGCGGTGATGCTGGCCTATAGCCGGCCGGGCGACGGCATCATCGCCGAGCCGCTGGTGTATCCCGGCCTGCTGACGGCGGCGCAGCAGCTGGGGCGCCGCGTGCTGGTGGCCGAGTCCGATGCCGACGGCATGACGCCCGCCGGTCTCGAACGCGCCTGCCGCGACGGCGGCCGGCTGGTCTACCTGAATCCCTCGCTGCAGAACCCCACCGCCCACACCATGAGCGCCGCGCGCCGCCGCGACCTGGTGCGCTCGGCCGTGGCCTGCGGCGTGCGCATCATCGAGGACGATCCCTATTCGCTGTTCCTGGACGGCGCGCCGCCGGCCCTGGCCAGCCTGGCGCCGGCCTCGGTGTTCTACATCGCCACGCTGGCCAAGACCCTGACGCCCGGCCTGCGCACCGCCTTCGTGCTGGGGCCCGACCGGGACAGCCGCCGCAACGTGCTGGCGGCGATGCGGTCTTTCGCGGTGATGGCCGCGCCGCTGATGGGGGTGCTGACCACGCAATGGATCACCAGCGGCGCCGCGCGGCAGATCCTGGATGGCGTGCGCGCCGAGGCTCAGGCGCGCCAGCAGCTGGCGCGGCAACTGTTGCCGGGGCCGTTCCCGGCCGCGGCCGCCGGCATCCACCTGTGGCAACCGCTGCCCGATGGCTGGACCGCCGCCGACCTGGAGCGGGTGGCGCGCGACGAAGGCTTGAGCGTCACGTCGTCGGAAGCCTTCCACCAAGGCCCCGGCGCGCCCAACGCCATCCGCATCTCGCTGGGCAGCATCCCCGAGCGCGAGGCGCTGGCGCAGGCGCTGGCGCGCCTGGCCGGGTTGGTGTCGCGGCAGCCGCGCGGCCTGCGCGACGTGATCGTCTGAGGCCCGGGCCGGGTACGATGGCCCTGATGCCTGCCTGATGCCGACGCCGCATGCTGTTCGAAACCTTCCATTCCCTGCAGGAGACCCTGGTCGACTTCGCCCGGACCCACGCCGACTGGCTGGCGCCGCTGGGGTTCGCGTTCGCCTTCCTGAAGTCGTTGCCGCTGGTGGCGTTGGTGATCCCCGGGACCGCGCTGCTGTTGTCGATCGGCGCCATCCTGGGGCTGGGCGATAGCGGCTTCGTGCCGGTATGGCTGGCGATCGCGGTGGGCGCGGCGCTGGGCGACTGGGTGCAGTACGCCTGCGGCGTGTGGTTCGGGCCCAGCCTGACGCAATCGAAGCCGCTGCGCAAACGTCCCGAACTCCTGCATCGCAGCACGCGGTTCATCCAGAAGTGGGGCGTGCTGAGCATCGTGCTTTGCCGCTTCTTCGGCCCCCTGCGCGCCACCGTGCCGATGATCGCCGGCATCTGCGGCATGCGCGCCGCCGCGTTCCAGGTCGCCAATTGGGCTTCGGCCTTCCTGTGGGCGGCGGCGCTGCTGCTGCCCGGCTGGTGGGGCACGCGCGCGTTTCTATAGCGGTCAGAACTGATGCCGGATGCCGACCGAGGTCTGCAGCGTGTGCGATTCGCGGATGTCCAGGCGGTTGACGTAGGCGTACAGGTTGGTGCGCTTGGACAGGTCGTGCTGGTACCCCAGGGCCCAGCCGGTGATGTCCGAGCCGGTGGCGCGCTGGTACGAGGCCATGACCGTGCCGGCCTTGCCCAGCGGCGCGCTGACGCCGGCGATGTACGAATTGACCCGGTCGTAGCCCGCCGATGGGCCGGTGTTGGCGTTGCGCAGGTTGCCGTAGGTGCCGTGCAGCGTGATCCACTCGAAGTCGTAGGAGCCCGCCACCTGCAGGTTGCCCGCGGTCTTCTTGTTCGGCAGCTGCGAATTCGGATTGAGCCGCTCGTAGGTCAGCGCCGCCGCCACCGGGCCGCCGTTGTAGCGCAGGCCGGTGGTCAGCACGCGGTCGTGGGCGTCGGTGGCGAAGGCCTCGCCGTCGTGGGCCTCGAAGCTGTAGCCCAGGCCCGCCTGCCAGCCACCCACGCGCGGCGTGGCGTAGAACACGGCGTTGTTGACGCGGCCGCCGGCGCCGAAGTCGCCGTCGTTGTAGCCCAGGCTGGCGTTGTTGGAGGACTGGCCCCAGCCGGTGCCGAACGGCGAGCCGACGCCGGCCCACTCGAAGCCGTAGACCCACTGGCGTCCCAGCCGCACTTCGCCGAAGCCGCCGGCCAGGCCGACGTAGGCCCAGCGGCCGAACATGCGGCCCTGCGCCTGCGTGCCGTTGTTGGCGTTGAAGCCGCTTTCCAGGCGGAACACGGCCTTGTAGCCGTTGCCCAGGTCCTCGGCGCCGCGCAGGCCCCAGCGCGAACCCGACTGGTTGCCGCTTTTCTGCCGCAGGCTGGAGGCGCCGTCCTTGCGTTCATAGGTGGTGCCCAGGTCGACCAGGCCATACAGCGTCACGCTGCTGGTCTCGGCGGCCTGCGCCGGGTTCAGGCAGCTCAGGGCCAGGGCGGCGCCCAGCGTGCTGCGATGGCGGATGATTCTTTTCATGGTGTGATCCCCTCGATTGGTATGGCGTTGGACAAAAGAAGCCCCTGCCGCCGGCGCGCCGGCGGCAAAGGGTGAAGCAAGCGGAGGTCTGGGGCGGGCGCTAGCGGGTCATGGCAGCGCACCGTGCGCGGGCAGTGGCGTCAGGTCGCTCGGCGTGGCCACGCACAGCGTGACGCTGGACGGGTGCGCGGCCGACAGGTGCAGCGTGTTCAGCGCGATGCGCTTCTCGCGTGCGTCGGCGGCGGTTTCGCCGCTGTTCGGGTTGACGTCGTACTTCGGGAAGTTGCTGCTGGAGATGTCCAGGCGGATGCGGTGGCCGCGCTGGAACAGGTTGCAGGTGGCGAACGGCTCGATGGTGATCTCGTAGACCTTGCCCGGCGCCAGCGGCCGCGCCTCGTCCCAGGTCTCGTGGAAGCGGCAGCGGAAGATGCCGTCGGTCAGGTTCAGCGCGTAGCCCTGCGGGTAGTCGGCGCTGGGCGGGTAGACGTCGATCAGCTTGGCGGTGAAGTCGGTGTCGGGGCAGTCGGACGAGATGTGCAGCCTGACGGTCACCGGCCCGGCCACCGCCAGGGCCTCTGGCAGCGGCTCGGTCTGGAACACCAGCACGTCGTCGCGCGCGGCCAGCGGCAGGCCGGGCTGGCGCACGCCGAAAAAGCGCGCATCCTCGCGCTGGTCGAAGCCGCCGCCCTCGAACACCGGCTGGCCCGAGGTCAGCGCGCCGCCGATCGTAGGCACCGGATTGCGCGGATCGTACTGGTAGCGCAGCTGGCCCGCATCGCCGGCCGGCGCCCGCTGATCCAGGCGGCCGTCGGCGTGCAGGTAGAAGGCGGTGGCGCGGGCCTGCGGCACCGGCCAGGCGTCCGCCTGGATCCAGGCGCCGCCGTGGTCGAAGCGGCCCTGCGCGTCGCGCGCGCCGCTGCCGCCGCCCATCAGGAACAGGCGCGCCGCCGGGTCCGGTGCGGCGCCGGCGGGGGCGTCCTGCAGCCAGCGCTGGAACCACGCCAGCCGGAAGCCCAGCCAGTGCTGCGCCAGGTTGCCGTCGAAGGCGGCGCGCGGGCCGAATTCGGCATCGCCGCTGTGGGTGGTGTTGCGGTCGCCATGCAGCCACGGCCCCATGATGAGCCGCACCGGCGACCGGCGGCCCTGCGTCAGGCCGGCGTAGTTCTCCATGGTGGTGCGCACGTAGGCGTCGTACCAGCTGGACATCAGCGCCACCGGGACGTCGGGAATCGCGTCGTAGTAGCCCTGGGCGTAGATGCCCAGCTGGCGCCAGGATTCGTCGAAGGCGTCGGCGCGCCATTGCTCGAACAGGTAGTCCTCGTACTCGGGCACGCTGGCCAGCGGCGAATGGCCGGGACGCCACGGCATGCGCGTGAACCACTGGCGGATGTCCTCGGCTTCGAGCGCGGCCAGCACCAGCGGGTCCTGCTGCGCGGCCGGGCTCAGCTTGGCCTGCTTGTAGGCCCAGGTGGCCTGCTTCAGCTCGAACGCGCCCGATTGGCGGATGCCGCACTGGTAGCCGTTGGAAAAGCCGCCCGAGTCCAGCACCATGCAGGCCAGGCCCGGCGGATTCAGGCAGGCCAGCGCCATCTGCGTGTGCGCGGCATACGACAGGCCCATGGTGCCGACGCGGCCGTTGCTCCACGGCTGTTGCAGGATCCAGGCGAGCGTGTCGAAGCCGTCCGGGCCTTCCGACAGGTACTTGGTGAAATGCCCTTCCGAGCCGTAGCGGCCGCGGCAGTCCTGGAACACCACCGCGAAGCCGCGCGCGGTGAAGTAGCGCGCCACGTCCGGGCGCGGCACGCCGAGGCGGCCGTCGATCTGTTCCGAGCGCGACACCTCGGCCTTGCCGTAGGGCGTGCGCTCCAGGATCACGGGCAGCGGGGCGTCGTGGCCGGGACGATAGCCGGGCGGCAGGTGCACGTCGGTGGCCAGGCGCACGCCGTCGCGCATGCGCACCATCTGGTCCGCCAGCAGAACGGCGGGAGAAACTTCGGGGGCGGTCATTTTGCTTCCTGTATGTACAGCATTGAGGTGCGTTCGAGCTTGTTGGCGCGCATGACGGTGCCGTCGCGCGCGGCCCAGAAGGCCACCGGGAAATACAGCGGCACGATGCCGACGTCGTTGAAGGCGGTCTCCGCCGCCTGGCGCAGCAGGGCGTCGCGCTGCGCTGGGTCGAACTCCACCGCGGCCCGCGCCAGCAGGCGGTCGACGGCCGGATTGGAATAGCGCGCGCGGTTGAAGGCGCCGGTGCCAGCGGCCTTGTCGTAGGTGGCCAGCACATTGGTCAGGCCATTGGACGAATCGCCGGTGCTGTTGCCGTACGAGAAGATGAAGGCGCTGTACTGCTGCTTGCCGCTGGCGCCGGCGTAGACGTTGTAGGGCTGGGTCACCACGCCGTTGATGCGCAGGCCGGCGCGCGCCATCATCTGCGCCAGCGCCTGGGCCAGGTCGCTGTCGCCGGCGAAGCGGTCGTTGGACGAATGCAGCGTCAGGCCGAAGCCGTGCGGATAGCCGGCCTCGGCCAGCAGGGCGCGCGCGCCCTCCAGGTCGTAGGCGGGCGCCGGCAGGTTGGGGCTGTAGCCGCCCAGGCCCTCGGGCACCATCTGGCCGGCCGGCACGCCGGCGCCGCTGAGCAGGCGCTCGGTGATGGGGCCGCGCATGAACATTTTCGAGATCGCCTGGCGCACCCGCACGTCCTTGAGCGGGTTCACCGTCATCGGCTTGCCCTGCGCGTCGGTGACGAACGGGCTGGCGTCGCGCGCCGAGTCCAGCGCCAGGTAGATCAGGCGCGCCGACGGCGAGCGATAGAGCGTATAGCCGGCCTTGCCCGTGAGCGCCTTGGCGTCGGTCGGCGGCACGCTGTCGATCAGGTCGACCGTGCCCGACAGCAGCGCCGAGATGTGCGCCGCGTCGTTGGCGATGTAGCGGATCACCACGCGGTCGAAGTCCGGCCGCGCGCCCCAGTAGGCGTCGTTGCGCGCCAGCTCCAGGCTGTCGCCCGGTTGCCAGCGCACGAACTTGTAGGGGCCGGTGCCGATGGTCGCTACGCCGCTGTTGAAGTCTTCCGAGCGCTTGTCCTGCGCCGCGTGGCGCGACAGGATGTAGACCAGCCCGATTTGCTCCATGAAGTCGGGCGTGGGTTCCTTGGTGCGGATGCGCAGCGTCAGCGGATCGACCACCTCGACCGCGGCGATCGAGCGCACCGCGCCGCTGAACGGCGCCGGGCTGTTCGGCACCTTGGGCGCGCGCCAGCGAAAAGACCACGTCGTCGGCGCTGAACGGCGTGCCGTCATGGAAGCGCACGCCGGGCCGCAATTTGATCTCCCAGGTATCGGGCGCCAGCGCCCGCCACGACAGGGCCAGGCCCGGCCGCATCTGCATGTTCTCGTCGGTCGACACCAGCCGCTCGAAGATGTTCTCGGCGGCGGCCTGGTTGTTGCCGGTGCGCGAGAACAGCGGGTCCATCGACGACGGTTCGCTGGAATGGCCGATGGTCAGCAGCGGCTGCGCCAGGGCGGGCGCGGCGCCGGCCAGCAGCGCCAGCAGGGCCAGCACGGCGACGCCGCGGCGGATCGGAGTGGAAAAGCGGTTCATGCGGCGGGAGTTCCTTGAAGGGGCGCGGCGCCGGCGCCGTCGAGCAGGTGACAGGCGGCCTGATGGCCGTCGGCCGTGACGCGCAGCAAGGGCTGTTCGGTCCTGCAGCGCGCCATGGCCTGCGGGCAGCGCGGATGGAAATGGCAGCCGGCCGGCGGATGCAGTGGCGACGGGATCTCGCCCTTGATGGCGTTGAAGCGCCGCTTGCGGTTCGACAGCCGCGGCACTTCCTGCAGCAGGGCCTGGGTGTAGGGATGGCGCGGCGCGGCGAACACCTCGGCGGTGGGGCCGGATTCGACCACCCGGCCCAGGTACATGATGACGGTGCGGTCGCTGATGCGCCGCACCACGCCCAGGTCGTGGCTGATGAAGAGATAGGTCAGGCCCAGGTCCTGCCGCAGGTCCATGAAGAGGTTCAGGATCTGCGCCTGGATCGACACGTCCAGCGCCGCGATCGACTCGTCGCAGATCAGGAAGCCAGGCTTGACCGCCAAGGCTCGGCCGATGCCCACGCGCTGGCGCTGGCCGCCCGAGAACTGGTGCGGAAAGCGGTTGCGGTAGTCCGGGTCCAGCCCCACGCGCCGCATCACCTGCACCACGTAGTCGTCGTAGTCGCGGCGCGCGATGATGCCGTTGGCCAGCGGCGCCTCACCGATGATGTCGCGCACCCGCTTGCGCGGATTGAGCGAGGACATCGGGTCCTGGAAGATCATCTGCGTGGCCATCCGCTGCGCGTGCGCGGCGCGGCCGCTCAGGGTGGACAGTTCGCCGGCGGGCGTCTGGATGCTGCCCGAGGTGGCCGGCAGGATGCCCGCCAGCACCCGGCCCAGCGTCGACTTGCCGCAGCCGGATTCGCCCACCAGGCCGACCACTTCGCCTTGGTGGATGGTCAGGTCGACGCGGTCGACCGCGTGCACGGTGTGCGAGGCCACCTTAGCGCCCAGCAGGCCGGCCAGGCGTTCGGCGTAGTCGGGCCGCTTCACGAACAGGCGCGACACCTGGTTGGCCTGCATCAGGATCGTCGGGCTCACGAAAGCACTCCAGTCTGGGGATGGAAGCAGCGCAGGCCGCGGCCGCCGGCGGCCTCCAGCGGCGGCTGTTCGGCGCGGCAGCGCTCGGTGGCGTGGCCGCAGCGCGGGTTGAAGGCGCAGCCGGCCGGCAGCGCCAGCGGCGACGGCGCCATGCCGGGGATCTGGTAGAGGCGGTCGCCGGTGTGTTCGTTGCTCGGCACCGAGCCGATCAGGCCGATGGTGTACGGGTGGCGCGGACGGTCGAGGATGTCGTCGGTGCTGCCGGACTCGACCACGCGGCCGGCGTACATCACGCAGACGCGGTCGGCCAGGCCCGCCACCACCGCCAGGTCGTGGCTGACCCACACCATGGCGGTGCCGGTCTCGGCGCACAGCTTCTGCATTTCGGCCAGTATCTGCGCCTGGATGGTGACATCCAGCGCCGTGGTCGGTTCGTCGGCGATGATCAGGTCGGGCTTGTGCAGCATGGCGATGGCGATCGCCACGCGCTGGCGCATGCCGCCCGACAGCTGGTGCGGATAAGCCTTCAAGCGCTCGGCCGGCGACGGGATGCCGACCGCGGCCAGCGTGTCGCGGGCCCGGTCCCAGGCCGCCTTGCGGCTGCAGCGCTCGTGGCTCAGCACCGTCTCGACCATCTGGGTCTCGATGCGGAACACCGGGTTCAGCGTCATCATCGGGTCCTGGAACACCATGGCGATGCGGTTGCCGCGCAGCTGGCGCAGTTCCTCGCGCGACAGCGTCGCCAGGTCGGTGCCCTTGAACAGGATCTGGCCGCCGTCGATGCGCCCGGGCGGATCGATCAGGCCCAGGATGGAAAAGCCGGTGATGGACTTGCCCGAGCCGGACTCGCCGACCAGGCCGAGGATCTCGCCGGGATGGACGTCGAAGCTGACGTCGTCCACCGCCCGCACCAGGCCGGCGCGGGTGTGGAACCAGGTGCGCAGGTTGCGCACGGAAAGGGTGGGGGATGCCGAATGCATGGCGCTTCCTATTTCTGCAGGCGCGGATTGAGCGCCTCGCGGACGCGGTCGCCCACGATGTTCATGGTGAAGACCACGGTCAGCAGCAGCACGCCGGGGAACACGCTGATCCAGTACAGGCCGGCCAGCATCTGCTGGTAGCCGTTGGCGATCAAGAGGCCCAGCGACGGCTCGGTGACCGGCAGGCCGATGCCCAGGAAGCTGAGCGTGGCTTCGGCGGCGATGGCGTTGGCGGTCTGGATCATGGCGATGACGATGACCGGCGGGATGCAGTTCGGCAGCAGCTGGCTGAACAGCGCGCGCCGGTGGCTCAGGCCCAGGCACAGCGCCGCCTCCATGTATTCCTTGCGGCGTTCGACCACCGCGGTGGCGCGCACCGCGCGGGCGAAATAGGCCCATTGCACCACCACCAGCGCCAGGATCACCTTGTCCACGCCCTGGCCCAGGATGGCCAGCATCATCAGCGCCACCAGGATGGTGGGAAAGCCCAGCATCAGGTCCACCAGGCGCATGATCAGCGCGTCGATGCGGCCGCCGAAGTACGCCGCCGTCAGGCCCAGCACCGTGCCCACGGCCATGGCGAACAGGCCGCTCAGCACGCCCACCGAGAGGCTGGTGCGCAGGCCATACATCATGGCCGACAGCATGTCGCGGCCCTGGGCGTCGGTGCCGGCCCAGTAGATGTCGCCATAGATGCCCTGGCTGCCCGGCGGCATGCGGCCGTCCAGGATGGTGATGGCGGCCAGGTCATACGGGTTCTGCGGCGCGATCCACGGCGCCAGCAGCGCGGCCAGCACCAGCAGCAGGAAGATGATCGCGGCGAGGGTCGCGGGGCGGCTGTCGAGCACGCCGTGCAGCGCCTGGCCCAGGGTGGTGTCGCGGCTGGGCAGCCATTTGTTGGGAAGCAATGTCATTCGGAGGCTCCCACGCGGACACGGGGATCCAGCACGGAATAGATAATGTCCACCAGCAGGTTGAGCACGATGAACATGGTGACCACGATCAGCAGGTAGGCGACCACCACCGGGCGGTCCAGCTTCATGATGCTGTCGATGATCAGCTTGCCCACGCCGGGCCACGCGAAGATGGTCTCGGTGACGGTGGCGAAGGCGATCAGCGAGCCGAACTCCATGCCGACCACGGTGACGATCGGGATCATGATGTTCTTGAGCACGTGCATATAGATCACGCGCGATTCGCGCAGGCCCTTGGCGCGGGCGAACTTCACGTAGTCCAGCGGCATCGTCTCGCGCACGCCGCTGCGGGTCAGGCGCACGATCAGCGCGATCTTGAACAGCGCCAGGTTCAGCGCCGGCAGGATCAGGTGGCGGATGCCGTCCCACGACGCCAGGCTGGTGGAGATGCCGAAGATCTCGCCGGTGGGGCCGCGGCCGGTGGACGGCAGCCAGCCCAGCGTCACCGAGAAGATCAGCACCAGCATGATGCCCTGCCAGAAGTTGGGCAGGCTGAATCCCAGGATCGAGCCGGTCATGATGCCGCGGTCCAGCGCCGAATCCGGCTTCAGGCCGGCCACCAGGCCCAGCGGCAGGCTGATGGCCAGCGCCAGCATCAGCGCCACGCAGGCCAGCTCCAGCGTGGCCGGCAGGCGTTGCAGGATCAGCTGGATGGCGGGCTGGTTGAAGACGAACGAGTTGCCCAGGTCGCCGTGCAGCGCGTTGCCGACGAACTTCAGGTATTGCTGGTACAGGGGCAGGTCCAGGCCCAGCGACTGCACCGCCTGCGCGATCTCGGCCTGGGTGGCGTCGGCCGGCACCAGGATCTCGATCGGGTCGCCGATGGCGTAGACGCCGGCGAACACGATCAGCGAGGTCAGCGCCAGGATCACCAGGCTCTGGCACAGCCGGCGGATAATGAACGCGGTCATGGCGCCTCGCGGCGACAGGAAGCGGGAAACGGAACGGCGCGCATCGGGGGGCTCCTTGCCGGACAATATCGGCGATATCGCGTATTGATTGCGGATTCATGAATGGCGAGAATCCGGATGGGCGGAATGTTCGATCCATCGCGCCCGGCTGGCAACCGTATGCGAAGGCGGCATATGGCTATGTGAATGACGAGAAATTTGGTGTTAACCCTAGGCCCCGCGCGTCGATTCGCCGCGCGGGGCCGGCATTGCGGACCTTGCGGGACAGGATGAACTTCAAGCAGCTAGAGGCGTTTCTCGCCTTCATGACCACCGGCTCGACCATCGAGGCCGCGCAGCGGCTGGGCTCGTCGCAGCCGGCCGTCAGCCGCCTCCTGAGCCAGTTCGAGGCCGACCTGGGCGTGCCGCTGTTCGTGCGCCGCAAGGGCCGCCTGCACCCCACGGCCGAGGCCGAATCGCTGCTGCCGGACGTGCAGAACATGATCTCGGATGCCGAGTCCCTGCATCGCCACGTCAACCAGCTGCGGCTGGGCGGGCAGCGGCGCACGCTGATCCGCGTGCAGCTGCCGAGCACGGTGGCGCAATCGGTCATGCCGGCGGTGGCCGAGGCCTTCCTGGCGGATCATCCCGACGTCGCGCTCGAAGTGCTGGTGGGCACCTACGAAGCCAGCGAGGTCGCGGTGCTGGGCCGCGAGGCCGACCTGGCGCTGGTGCGCTCGCCGCCGATGAATTCGGGCCTGTCGATGCTGCTGCGATTGGCCACCGAGGCGGTCTGCGTCATGCCGCCGGGGCATCCGCTGCAGGCGCTCGACGCGATCGGCCCGGCCGACCTCATCGGCGTCGACCTGGTGCTGCTGGGCCGGCAGCGCTCGCTGCGCCAGCAGATCGACCAGGCCTTCCGCCAGGGCCGCATGATGCCGCAGATCAAGGCCGAGGTGCACTCGGTGGAAATGGCCTGCCGGCTGGCGGCGCAAGGCATCGGCGTGTCGATCGTCAACGGCCTGTTCGCCGGCCTGTGCCAGGACATGGGCATCGTCCGGCGTCCGTTCCGGCCGGTCATCGACTACTGCGTGGGCATGGCCGCGCTGGCGGGCCAACCGCCGCATCCGCTGGTGCCCGAACTGATCCAGCGCATCCTCGACGCCATGACCGAGCGCGCCGGCCCCGGCGCGTTCACGCAGCTGGCGCCGGAGGCCGGCGCGGCGCCTACGGCATCAGCTTGAGCAGCGCGGCGATCAGCGCCCAGCGGCGCGTCACGTAGGCGCGCTTCTTGCGCAGGCGGATGGCGGCGGCGATCTGCCGCGCGGCCTTCTCCGGCGACGCCACCCAGAACAGGCCCTGGCCTTGCGCCATGGCGGTGGCGACGAAGCCCGGGCGCACGTCGGTGACCGCGATCGGCAGCTGCAGGCGCCGCACCTTCCGCCGCAGCCCGTCCAGGTAGTTCGACACGAACGCCTTGGAGGCGTTGTAGGCCGGCGCCGCGCCGCTGCCGCGCAGCGCCGCGACCGACGAGATGCCCACCAGGTGGCCCTTGCGGTGCAGGATGAAATGCCGCAGCGCGACGTTGGCCATGGCGGCGAAGCCCTGCACGTTGACGGCGATGGTGTCGGCCTCCTTGTCCCACTCCAGGTCGGTATTGAGGAAGCCGACGCCGGCGCTGATGACGAACAGGTCCAGGCCTTCCATTTGGGCGATCAGGTCGCGCACCGCCTGCGCCGCGCCGGGGTCGCGGGCGATGTCCAGCGCCAGCGTGTGGGCCGGGCGCGGCAATTCGGCCCGCAGGCTGTCGAGCAGTTCGGCGCGGCGCCCCACCAGGCCCAGCACGTAGCCCTCGGCCGAGAGCCGCTTGGCCAGTTCGCGGCCGATGCCGGAGGTGGCGCCGATGATGATCGCTCGTTTCATGCGGGGGAAGATTCCATGGGAAGGGGGGCGCGCCCGGATACAGTACGACGCAAAACCCGCGGATCGCGGACACAGGCAGGATACAGCGCCTTGGTGCAATCCAGGTTCTCCCTTTTTCCGACACCAGGAGCCATCATGTCCCATTCGCTGGAAACGGTGCTGTACACCGCCCACACCCACACCACCGGCGGCCGCGACGGCGCCGGCCGCACCGATGACGGCGCGCTGCTGCTGCCGCTCAGCCCGCCGGGGTCGAGCCGGCCCGGCACCAATCCCGAGCAGCTGTTCGGCATCGGTTACTCGGCCTGCTTCATCGGCGCGATGCAGCTGGCCGGCGCCAAGCTCGGCATCGCCGTGCCGCGCGACGTGGCGGTCGACGCCGAGGTGTCGCTGGGCAAGACCGACGGCGGCGCGCGCTACGCGCTGGCGGTCAAGCTGAACATCGCCTTGCCGGGCCTGGCGGCCGAACAGCAACGCCAGCTGGTCGACACCGCGCACCAGACCTGCCCGTACTCGGGCGCGATCCGCGGCAACATCGATGTGGAACTGGCGATTCTCTGACCTTGTTCGCATCAGAAAAAAAGCCCCGCGATGGCGACATCGCGGGGCTTTTTCCATGCCGGATAAACGCGTTTCATGGACAGACGCGTTTCATGGACAGACGCGCGTGCCGGACAACCGCGTCGCGCCGTGAGCCGGCGTCGGCTCAGGCGTTCGGCCGCAGCAGCACTTGTGCCTCCAGGCCGCCGCCCGCGCGGTTGCGCAGGCGCAGCTCGCCATCGATGACGTCGGCCAGCTGGCGCGCGATCGCCAGGCCCAGGCCGGTGCCGCCGCTGTCGCGGTTGCGCGAGCCTTCGAGCCGGTAGAACGGCTGCAGCACGGCCTGCAATTCGTGTTCGGGAATGCCGGGGCCGCGGTCCAGCACGCGAATCGACACGCCGCGGCCATCGTCGGCCGCGCCGACCTCGACCTCGGCCGCGCCGCCGAATTTCAGCGCGTTGTCGATCAGGTTGCCGAGGATCCGGCGCAGCGCGCGCGGGCGCGTCTGCCAGGGGCCGGGGCAGCGGCCCTGCAGCGTCACGGGTTTACCGATGTCGGCGTAGTCGCACACCAGGCTGTCCAGGAACGCGTCCAGGTCGATGCGCGCCGGCGGCTCGGTGGCCGCGCCGGCGCTGCGCGCATAGGCCAGGCCGTCGCGCACCAGCTGCTCCACTTCCTGCAGATCATGCGCCAGCTTGTCGCGGTCGGCGGATTCGTCCATGAATTCCGAGCGCAGCTTCATGCGCGTGATCGGCGTCTGCAGGTCGTGCGAAATCGCGCCCAGAATCTGCATGCGTTCGGCCAGGTGCGCGGCGATGCGGTCCTGCATGGCGTTGAAGGCGGCCGAGGCCTGCGCCACTTCGGCCGGCCCGTCCTCGGCCAGGCGCGGGCTGCGGCGGTCGGGGCTCATCGCGTCGGCGGCGCCGGCCAGCTGCGTCAGCGGCCGGATCGCCAGCCGCACCGCCAGCCACGCGCACAGGATCAGCAGCGCCAGTTGCGCCAGCAGCACCGCCGGCAGCCACATCGCCAGCGGCATCACGGCCATGTGGATGTCCAGCGTCACCGCCTGGCCGTCGGCCAGCGTGGCGCGCGCCTGGATGTGCTTGGGGTCGTCGCCGACGGCGCCGAAGGCCAGGGGATAGGCGTTGTTCAGGGCCGCCTGGATCGAGTCGCGCACCGCTTCGGCGGCGGGCGTCTGCAACGGCCGGTCGAAGTCGCCGGGGCCGAGCTGGTACTGGCGGTTGCTGGCGCTCAGCCGCGGCAGCCAGGCGGCGCGTTCGTCGGCGGGCAGGCGGTTCAGGACCGCCAGCGCCACCACCACGTCGCGCTCCAGGTTGTCGAGCATGACGCTCTTGGCGGACTGGTAGCGCTCGTAGAACTGCAGCCCGAACGACAGCCCGTGGGCCAGCACCAGGCCTACCAGGAAGATCAGGAACAGCCGGCTCGCCAGGGTGCGCGGCCAGCGGCGCAGCGCCGGGACCAGGGCGGGCATCTAGGGGGCCTCGGACACGTCGACCTGCGCGGCGAACACATAGCCTTCGCTGCGCACCGTCTTGATGTACATCGGCTCGCGCGCATCCTCGCGCAGCCGCTGGCGCAGGCGGCTGACCAGCAGGTCGATCGAGCGGCCGAAGAAATCGGCGTCGCGGCCCTGCGTCAGGTTCAGCAGCTGGTCGCGGTTCAGCACGCGCTGCGGGTGGTCCAGGAACACGCGCAGCAGCCGGTACTCGGCGCCGCTGAGCGACACGAGGGTGCCTTCGGCGTCGACCAGGTGGCGCGCGGTGGTGTCCAGCGTCCAGTCGCCGAAACGCACGGCGCGGCCCGGTTCGGTGACCTGGAAATTGGGCGGCAGCATGCGGGTGCGGCGCAGGATCGCCTTGATCCGCGCCAGCAGCTCGCGCGCCACGAACGGCTTGACCAGGTAGTCGTCGGCGCCCATCTCCAGCCCCAGCACGCGGTCCATGTCTTCGTCGCGCGCGGTCAGCAGCAGGATCGGGGTGCGCCGGTGCTTGCCCGCCCGCAGCTCGCGGCACAGCACCAGGCCGTCGTCGCCGGGCATCATGATGTCCAGCACGATCAGGTCGACGGTCAGCGTTTCGAGCAGCGTGCGCATCTGCCGGCCGTCGGCGGCCAGGGTGACGTTCAGGCCGTTCTTCTTGAGGAAGTTGCCGGCCAGTTCGCGGATCTCTCGGTCGTCATCGACGATCAGGATGTGGTCTGGATTGTCCATGGCGCATTCTACTCAGCGGGATGCGCGCGGCGGCGCGCCTGGCTGTTGACGATCAGCTGGCAGGGGCCGGGCTGGACGGCCTCGGCGCCCAGGCCGCCGGCCAGCAGCGCCAGCACGGCCAGCAGGCGCCGCCAGGAAAGGCGGGGGCGGGGAAGGGGAACGGTGTTCATGCGCGGGCTCCGGCAACGGGTGTCCGGCAGGTTATAGCGCCGCTCGCGCCGCCAAGTGTGTCGTAGTGTATGCGGGGCCGGACACGATACAAAAGCCGGGCAAAAACCCGCTTTCCGGGCACAGGACGGATACGCGGCGCGCGTCCAATGCGGTCATCGAGACACAAACGGACCGCCGCGCCATGACCACCCTGATCGACACCCCCCTCGCCCTGGCCGCCGGCATGCTGACGGTGGCCTCGCCCTGCGTGCTGCCGCTGCTGCCGATCCTGCTGGGCAGCGCGGTCGAGCGCGGCGGCCGCCTGCGGCCGCTGTGCATCGTGCTCGGCTTCGTCGCGGCCTTTTCCGGGCTGGGCATCGCGCTCAGCCTGTTGTCGGGCGCGGTCGAATCGGCCCACGAGACGGTGCGCGCGGTGTCGGTGGCGGCGCTGGCGCTGTTCGGCCTGGCGCGCATCTGGCCGCAACCCTACGACTGGCTGGCGGCGCGCCTGAGCGGTCCGCTGCAAGGCGTGATCGGCCTGGGCGCCAGGGGCGGTTCGGGCAATGCCGGCGGCTTCCTGCTGGGCATGTCGCTGGGCGCCGTCTGGACCCCGTGCGCCGGCCCGGTGCTGGCGTCGATCCTGATCCTGGCCGCGCGCGCCGACAACCTGACGCATTCCAGCCTGCTGCTGCTGGTCTACGGGCTGGGCGCGGGCATCCCGATGCTGGCCATCGCCTACGGCGGCGGCTTGGCCGCGCGCCGGGTCGGCGCCATCGCCCGCCACGCCGTGCGCCTGCAACGCGCCTTCGGGGTGCTGCTGGTGGCCTCGGCCGTCGCCATCCATTTCCAATACGACGTGCTGGCCTATGCCTGGATCAGCCGCCTGTTTTCCTGACCCGTTTATCCGCAACCTGAAGGAGCGCACCATGCTGTCCATCCGCCTGCCGGCCCGCCGGGCCCTCGTTTCCGCCAAACTGGCCCTGGCCGGCCTGCTGCTCGGCGCCGCCGCGCACGCCGCCGCGCCCGCGCCGACCCCCGCGCCGGAGTTCACCGGCATCCAGACCTGGCTCAACAGTGAGCCGCTGACCCTGGCCGGCCTGCGCGGCAAGGTGGTGCTGGTCGATTTCTGGACCTACACCTGCATCAATTGCATCAACACCCTGCCGTACGTGAAACAGTGGAACCAGAAGTACAAGGACCAGGGCTTGGTCGTGGTCGGCGTGCACACGCCGGAATTCCCGTTCGAGCGCACCACCAGGAACGTGGCCGACGCCATCAAGCGTTTCGGCATCGAATATCCGGTGGCGCAGGACAACCAGTACAAGACCTGGGACGCCTACCGCAACCAGTATTGGCCCGCGTTCTACCTGATCGACAAGGGCGGCAACATCGTCTATCGCCATTTCGGCGAGGGGCGCTATGCCGAGACCGAGGCCGAGATCCAGCGCCTGCTGGCCCAGCCCCAGTCTTGAGCCTTTCGCGCGGGGCCGCCGGGACGGCGTGCGAGGGCGCGCGGGAGCGGCGTGTGACGCCGCCGCGGGGATTCAGCCGCCGGCCAGCGCCAGCATCAGCAACGCGCCCAGCAGCGCCGGCGGCATCACCCACGCGCCCAGCTTGAGAAAGCGCAGCGCGCCGACGTGCTGGCCCTCGCGCCGCACGGCGATCAGCCATAGCAGCGTCGCCAGCGAGCCGGTGATCGACAGGTTGGGCCCCAGGTCCACGCCGATCAGCAGCGCGCCGGCGGTCTGCGCCGGCAGGTCGGCGATCTGGCCGACCGAGCCGGCGATCAGGCCGGCTGGCAGGTTGTTGATGACATTGCTGGCCAGCGCCGCCACGATGCCCGCGCCCCACAGCGCGCCGCCGGCCGAGTCGCCTGCCAGCCGCAGCAGCGCCCGCGCCAGCGCGTCGATCGCGCCGCTGAGCGCCAGGCCTTCCACCAGCACGAACAGGCCGGCCACCATCGGCAGCACGCCCCAGGCCACGTGCCGCAGCACCGGCAGGGGGCTGAGCCGCTGCTTCAGGTGGATGACGCCGGCGGTGGCCAGGCCGGCGATGAAGGTCGGAAGGCCCAGGTCGGCGTGCAGCGCCGACGCCAGCATCAGCACGGCCGCCGTCAGCAGGATGCCGATGCCGGTCAGGCGCGCGCCCGCGGCCAGCGGCTGCGGCACGATGTCGGCCCGCAGCGGCTGGCGCAGCGCCTCGCGCTGGCTGAAGCGCAGGGCCAGGTAGGTCAGGCCGATGGCCGCCAGCGACGGCAGCGTGAAGCGCTGCAGCCAGTCCAGCAGCGGCGGCATCTGGCTGCCGTAGACCACCAGGTTGGCGGGGTTGGAGATCGGCAGCACGAAGCTGGCGGCGTTGGCGATGAAGGCGCAGATGAACAGATACGGCAGCGGCCGCGCCCCGGCGGCCTTGGCCGCCGCGTACACCGCCGGCGTCAGCACCACGGCGGTGGCGTCGTTCGACAGGAACACGGTCACCAGGATGCCCACCAGGAACACCAGGTCGAACAGCCGCCGCGCCGAGCCGCGCGCGTGGCGCGCCGCCACCATCGCCAGCCAGTCGAACAGGCCCTGCTGGCGCGCCAGTTCGGCCAGCACCATCATGCCGATCAGGAACAGGTACACGTCCAGCCCCTTGCCGACCGCGCCCAGCGCCGCCTGCCACGGGATCAGCCCGGTCGCCGTCAGCAATAGCGCGGCGCCGCCGGCCCAGACGTATTCGGGCAGCTTCCAGGGGGCGCAGCAGGATGCCGAGGATGGCCAGGGCGGAAATGCCCCAGAGGGCGAGGGAAGCGGCAGGAAAGGGCATGGGCAGCGATGACGGGAATCCGGTGCGGGAAGCATTATCGCCGGTTCGGCGTCCCGTCGGCCCGTCAGGGCGGGCCGACGCTTCCGGGTTCCCGTCGGCGGCGCCTACTGGATCTGCAAGGTGTACATGGCCTGGCCGCGCACCAGCGTCAGCAGCAGCGGCTGCCCGGGCGTCGCGCCGCCCAGCAGGCCGCGCAGGTCGGCCAGCCGGCTGACCGGGCGCTGGTTGACGCCGATGATGATGTCGCCGCGCTGCATCCGCGCGGCCACCGCGCCGCGCTCGGGATAGGTGGCGCTGACCGCCACGCCGTCGTTGCCCTTCAGGCGTTGCTCGCGGCCGATCTCGGTGAACTCCACGCCGTTCAGGCGCGCGTCCAGCGAGCCGCCGTGCAGCCGCTCGTTCTTCTCGGGCTCGATCCGCAGCGTCGCCTCCGAGCGCTGGCCGCCGCGCGACAGCGTCAGCCGCACCTGCTTGCCCACCGGCAGCAGGCCCTCGGCGTTGCGCAGCTGGGCGCTGGTGCCGATCGGCTTGCCGTCCAGCGCCAGGATCAGGTCGCGCGCCTGCACCCCGGCCTGCTGTGCCGGCGAGCCGTCCGCCACGCGCGCCACCACCACGCCGCTGGCGTTCGGCGCCATGCCCAGCTGGCGCGCGTTGCGCGGCGTGACGTCGATGGTGTCCAGCCCCAGCCCGCCGCGCTGCACCTGGCCGTGCTGCAGCAGCTGGCGCATGACCTCGCCCGCCAGGTTCGACGGAATCGCGAAACCGATGCCGACGTTGCCGCCCGACGGCGTGTAGATCATGGTGTTGATGCCGACCAGCTCGCCGTTCAGGTTGACCAGCGCGCCGCCCGAGTTGCCGGGGTTGATGGAGGCGTCGGTCTGGATGAAGTTCTGGTAGCCGGCCGCGCGCAGGCTGGAACGCTCCAGCGCCGACACGATGCCGGACGAGGCCGACTGGCCCAGGCCGTAGGGATCGCCGATGGCGACCACGAAATCGCCCACCCGCAGATCGCTGGAATCGGACAGGGTCAGGGCCTGCAGCTTGTCGGGCGGAATGCGCAGCACCGCCAGGTCGGTGTCCGGATCGCTGCCGACCACGGTGGCGGTGAAGCTGCGGCCGTCCTGCAGCGACACGCGGATCGAGGCCGCGCCGCGCACTACGTGATGGTTGGTCAGGATGTTGCCCTGGGCCGCGTCGACGATCACGCCCGAGCCGATGCTCTGGCGCCCGGGGGGGGGCGCGGGCCTGGCCGCCTTCGCCCTGCGCGGAGATGTTGACCACCGCCGGCGTGACGCGCTCCAGCATGGGCGCCAGCGAGGGCAGGGGCTGGCCGTCCACGGCCATGGGCAGGGCCGCCAGGGCGCTGGCGGGTAGGGCGAGCGCGGCGGCGAGCGCCACGGCGGACAGGATGCGGTTCATAAGGGCCTTGGGGGGTCTGCGCGGCAGTATCGCCGCGCCAGGCGTCGCCCATATGACCGATCAAGCGCCTTTCCGGCGGCGTGTTCCGCCGCCGTGGCCGTCGCGCCTGGAATGCCTAGAAGCCGACCGCCTGGCCGTCGCGGCGCGAATCGGACGCGGCGAAGTAGCCGCCCTGCGGCAGGCGGCAAATCAGCTGCGCCGAGCCGAATTCCAGGCTGTCGGCCGGCGCCACCGCCACGTTGTGGCCGCGCTGGCGCAGCGCATCCACCACGTCGGCGGGCAGGTGCGCCTCGACGTTGACCACCGGCCCCTTTTCCACGCGAAAGCGCGGCGCGTCGCTCATGGCCTGCGGATTCTGGCCGAAGGCCGCCAGCCGCGTGACCATCTGCAGGTGGCCCTGCGCCTGCATCGAGCCGCCCATCACGCCGAACGACATCAGCGGTTCGCCGCCCCGGGTGATGAAGGCCGGGATGATGGTGTGCATCGGCTTCTTGCGCGGACCGACCTGGTTGGCGTGGCCGGGCGTCAGCACGAAGTTCAGGCCGCGGTTGTGCAGGCTGATGCCGGTGCCCGGCACCACCACGCCGGAACCGAAGCCGTGGTAGTTGGACTGGATGAACGACACCATGGTGCCGGCCGCGTCGGCCGCGGTCAGGTAGACCGTGCCGCCGGTGGCGGGCGTGCCGGCCACCGGCACGGCGGCGCGGTCCATCGAGATCAGCCGCGCGCGCTCGGCCAGGTAGGCCGGGTCGAGCAGGGCGCGGGCGTCGGTGCGCATGTGGCGCGGGTCGGCCACGTGCTGATGCAGGTCGGCGAAGGCCAGCTTCATGGCCTCGATGCTGACGTGGTAGTAATCGGCGCTGTCGCGGCCCATCGACTCCAGGTCGAATTGCTCCAGCATGCCCAGCGCCATCAGCGCCGAGATGCCCTGGCCGCTGGGCGGGATTTCATGCAGCTGGTAGCCGCGGAACGACTGCGAGATCGGCTCGACCCACTCGGGACGGTGCTGGTCCAGGTCGTCCGCGGTCAGCGCGCCGCCGGTGCGGGCGGCGAAGTCGGCGATCTTGTTGGCCAGCGCGCCGCGGTAGAAGCTGTCGCCGCCGCTCTCGGCGATGTCGCGCAGGGTGCGCGCCTGGTCCGGAAAGCGCCACCATTCCCCCGCCTGCGGCGCCCGGCCCTGCGGCAGGAAGGCGTCGGCGAAGCCCGGCTCCCGCGCCAGCTTGGGCATCTGCGCGGCCCATTGGCGCGCGATGGTGGGGCTGACCGCGAAGCCGTGCTCGGCGTAGGCGATGGCGGGCTCGAACAACTGCGCGAACGGCAGCTTGCCGAAGCGGTCGGACAGCGCCTTCCAGCCCGCCACCTGGCCGGGCACGGTGACCGTGCCCCAGCCGGTGCCCGGCATCGCCTCGCGGCCGGCGAAGTACTCCGGCGTCCACGCCGCTGGCGAGCAGCCGCTGGAGTTCAGGCCATGCAACTTTCCTTCGTGCCAGACCAGCGCGAACATGTCGCCGCCGATCCCGTTCATCACGGGCTCGACCACGGTCAGCGCGATGGCGGTGGCGATGGCGCTGTCCACGGCATTGCCGCCGGCCAGCAGCATGCGCAGCCCGGCCTGCGCCGCCAGCGGCTGGCTGGTGGCGACCGCGTTGGCGGCCAGCACCGGCATTTTTCGGGAAGCGTACGGGAAAGACCAATCGAAGGAAGTGGACATGGTGGCGAGAAAGGTTGCGAGGGAGATTACTGCGGGGTGATGCCGGCCTGGTCGATCAGCTGCTTGGTGCGCGGGATCTCGGCCTTGATGAAGGCGGCGAATTCCTCGCGGCTGCCGCCGCGCGGCTCGGCGCCCGCTTCGGCCAGCTTACCGCGCAATGCGGGATCCGCCAGCACCTTGTTGACGGCGCGGTTGAGCTTGTCGAGGATCGGCGCGGGCGTGCCTTCCGGCGCCACCAGCCCGTACCACGGGGCGATGTCGTAGCCGGCATAGCCCTGCTCGGCGATGGTGGGAATGTCCGGCGCCAGCGCCGAGCGCTGCGAATTGGACATGCCCAGCGCCAGCAGCGCGCCGCTCTTGACCTGCGGCAGGCCGGTCATGATGGTGTCGAAGTACATCGACACCTGGCCGCTCAGCAGCGCCGGAATGGCTTCGCCGGCGCCCTTGTAGGGCACGTGCAGGATGTCGATGCCGGCCACCGACTTGAGCATTTCGCCCGCCATGTGCGAGGTGGTGCCGGTGCCGAACGAGGCGTAGGTCAGCTTGCCCGGGTTGGCGCGGGCGTACGCGATCATCTCGGGCAGGGTCTTGAACGGCTGCTGCGGATTGGCCAGCAGGATGTTGGGCGTGTACGCCACCATCGACACCAGCGCGAACGCGTCCGGGTCATAGGCCAGGCGCTTCTGCAGGAAGCGGTTGGTGACGATGGCGGCCGGACCGCCCATCAGCAGCGTGTAGCCGTCGGGCGCCGAGCGCGCCACCGAGGCGCTGCCGATCGCAGCGGCGGCGCCGGGGCGGGCTTCCACCACGAACGGCTGGCCCAGTTCGGTCGACAAGGCCGCGCCCAGCTGGCGCGAGATCAGGTCGGTGGCCGAGCCGGCCTGGAACGGCACCACGATGCGCACCGGATGCTGCGGCCAGTCGGTGGCCTGGGCGCCGGCTTGCGCGGCGAAGGCCACGGCGGCGGCGCCGGCCAGGGCGCGGATGAGACGGAAAGTCATGGATTCCCCTTGAATGCGTTATGTCGGTCGAGCGATGGCGCCAGGCGGGTCTGCTGCCCCTTGCAATGCCGGCGGACGCGTCCGGCCGACGCGCCAGGACGGATTTGACGCGAGCGCCGCCGGTCCGGCCATTGGTATTTGCATCCATGGATCACTGGATCCAATTTGTGTTATTTTTGCGTTTATCTATCATGGCGGCTTTGAAAACCCGGGGACGAGAATGCTGCAGTTTCAGAAGACAGCCGTCAGCGCCGAAGAAGAGGCCTACCAGCACCTGCAGCGCGAGATCCGGCTGGGCAACTATCCGCCCGGCCACCGCCTGGTGCCCGAGGTCATCGCCAGCGAGATCGGCACCAGCCGCATGCCGGTGCGCGGCGCGCTGCGCCGGCTCGCCTCCGAGGGCCTGGTCGAGATCCGCGCCAACCGCGGCGCGGTGGTGCGCGGCCTGAACCAGCAGGAAATGCGCGAAGTCTTCGAAATGCGCTCGGTGCTCGAAGGGCTGGCCATGCGCAACGCCGTGCGCCACATGAGCCCCGAGCACATCCGCCGCCTGGCCCGCATGCTGGACCAGCTCGAGCAGGGCTCGGGCGACGACCTGGACTGGACCAGCGCCCACCGCGACTTCCACGAATACCTGTGCAGCTTCTGCCAGCAGCCGCGCCTGTTGCGGCAGATCTCCGAATTGCACTCGGTGGTCGAGCCCTACATGCGCCTGTGGGCGGCCCAGCCGGGGCGCGTGCTGCGGGTGCGCGAATCGCACCAGGAACTGATCGACGCGCTGCTTACCGGCGACCCTGATCGCTGCGAGGCGGCGATGCGCCAGCACGTGCTGAACACGGTGCCGGCGCTCCAGGCGTTCCTCGAACGGGCGGGCTGAGGCCCGGCGCTCAGGCTTCGCGCGGCCGCGTCTTCGGCTTGCGCTTGAACTTGATCTCGCTGGCCAGCACCCCCGCCACGATCAGCGCCCCGCCCACCAGCGCCAGCCCCGGCAACCGGTCGCCGGCCAGCCGGCCGACGATGCCGCCCCAGACCGGCTCGCCGGCGTAGATCACCGTGGCGCGGGTCGGCGACACCGACTTCTGCGCCCAGTTCATGGTCAGCTGGATCACCGCGCTGGCCAGGCCCAGCCCGATCGCCGCGCCGGCCCACAACCACGAGAAGGCGGGAATCGGCTCACCCAGCACCGGCATCAGCGCGAACGACGCCAGTCCCGCCGTCAGCAGCTGCACCGTGGTGACGCGGCGGCTGTCCACCGACCGCGCGAAATGGCCGATCAGGATGATCTCGGCGGCGATGGCCGCGGCGCCCGCCAGCGTCGCCAGCTCGCCGGGGCTGACATGCAGCGCGCCGGCCTCGGGCCCGGCCAGCAGCACCAGTCCGGTGAACGCCAGCCCCACGCCGACCCAGCTCATCAGGCCGGGCGGACGCTTGAGCACCGCCCACTGCAACAGCGGCACGATCGGCACGTACAGCGCGGTGATGAAGGCCGACTGGCTGCTGGTGATGGTCTGCAGGCCGTAGGTCTGCAGGTAATAGCCCAGGAACAGGGCGCAGCCGATCGCCACCCCGGCGCCGCCCTCGCGCCGCGTCAGCCCGGCCATGTGCTTGCGGAACAGCAGCATCGACACCAGCCCGGCCACGGTGAACCGGACCCCCACGAAGAACAGCGGTCCGCTATGCTGCATGGCGATATGGATAATGAGGAAAGTGCTTCCCCACAGCATGGTGACCAGCACCAGGGCGATTTCCTGGCGCGACAAGGCAAACATCGATTCGGGTTTCACGGCGGACTTCAGGTGTCACTAATTTGAGCAATATACTGCACATTACCAATTCCGACAGCGATGTCCTCACGCACGTGGGGGCCAATCTGAAACGGCTGCGCAAGCTGGCCGGCCTGAGCCAGTCGGCGCTGGCCGACGCCTCCGGCATCAGCCGCCGCATGATCGCCGGCCTGGAAGCGGGCAACGCCAACATCAGCCTGTCCAGCCTGGACAAGCTGGCGCAGGCGCTGGATGTGGGGTTTGTCGACCTGGTCAGCGATCCGGCGCGCGAACGGCGCCGCATCGAGGCCCGCGCCTGGCGCGGCAAGCGCCCCGGCAGCCAGGCCGTGCTGCTGGGCGCCGCGCCCGCCAGCTGTGAGGCGCAGCTCTGGATCTGGTCGCTGGGGCCGGGCGAAACCTACGTGGCCGAGCCCGACCCGGAAGGCTGGCACGAGATGATCTACGTCATCGAGGGCACGCTGCTGCTGGAGCTGTCGGGCGTGACACAGCCGGTGCAGGCCAACGACTTCGCCATCTACAGCAGCGCGCAGCCGTATTCCTATCGCAACGACGCCGACACGCCGCTGCGCTTCGTGCGCAATGTATTGCGCTAGGCGCCCTGTGGCGGGGGCCTTGCCGTCCAGGGGCGTCGGTTTGCCGCAACGGCCCGGATTTTCTAGCGCCACGGCGGCGCAGCGCTCGGCTAGAATCGAGAATAATATTCATTCCTAGGCCGCTCGGTTGCATGGGCGTCAAGTACGTCCCATGTCCGACCAGGCTCCCGCTCCCACCCTCGAAGCGCTGTACAGCGATCACCATCCCTGGCTGGTGGGCATGTTGCGCCGCAAGCTCGGCGACGGCGACAGCGCCGCCGACCTGGCCCAGGACACCTTCCTGCGCGTGCTCGCCAACCGCAATGTCGACGCGATCCTGCGGCCGCGCGAGTATCTCGCCACCATCGCCCGCGGCCTGGTCACCGATGCCTACCGCCGCCAGGCCATCGAGCGCGCCTACCTCGAAACCCTGGCGGCGCGGCCCGAGCCGGTCGCCATCTCGCCCGAGACCCGCGCCATTCTGCTCGAAACCGTGCTGGCCATCGATCGCATGCTGGATCAGCTGGGCCCGCGCACCCGCGAGATCTTCCTGCTGGCGCAGTTCGAGGAATTGACCTACGCCCAGGTGGGCGCGCGGCTGGGCGTGTCCGTCACCACCGTCAAGAAGCACATGGTGCGCGCGCTGACGCAGTGCCTGTTGCTGGCCGCCGACTGATGCGGCCCGCGCCGGAACTGCTGGAGGCCGCCGCGCACTGGTACGTCGCCCTGCGCGACGCCGATGCCGACGATCCCGCGCGGACCGCCTGGCGCCGCTGGCTGGAGGCCGACGCGCGCCACCGCCAGGCCTGGGAGCGCATGCTGGCCCTGCAGCAACGGCTGGGCAGCGTGCCTGGCGACCTGCTGTTGCCGACCCTGCGCGGCGCGCGCCGGCAGCAGCGCCGCCGCCTGCTGGCGCTGGCCCTGCTGGCCGGCGGCGGCGCCACCTTCGGCTGGGTCGCCGCGCCGCCCTGGCGCGTCCTGACCGCCGGAGTGCGCACCGCCACCGGCGAGCGCCGCACCGTCACGCTGCCCGACGGCGGCACCCTGTACCTGAACACCGCCTCCGCCGTCGATATCGACTATGGCCCTGAACGCCGCGTGCTGCGCCTGCATCAGGGCGAAGTGCTGGTGCAGACCGCGCCCGACCCCGCCGGCCAGCGGCCGTTCGAGGTCTGGACCGAGGACGGCGGCGCGCGCGCTCGGCACCCGCTACAGCGTGCGGCGCGAGGCCGGCGGCACGCGCGTCGCGGTGTTCCAGGACGCGGTGCTGCTGCAACCCGCCGATCCGGCGGCGCCATCGCGGCGCCTGGAGGCCGGCCAGCAGGGCCTGCTGATGGCCTGCGCCGCCGCCGCGCCCGAACCGGTGGCGGCGGGCCAGGCGGACTGGGTCGAGGGCCGGCTGGTCGCCATCGACCAGCCGCTGGGCGACTTCATCGCCGACCTGGCGCGCTATCGCCAGGGCAGCCTGAGCTGCGATCCCGCGGTGGCGCACCTGCGCCTGTCGGGCGCCTTCCGCCTGGCCGATACCGACGCGGTGCTGGAGAACATCGCGGCATCGCTGCCGGTGGCCTTGCGCACCCGCACCCGCTATTGGGTGCGGGTCGTCCCGCGCTGAATTTTTTTCGTCGCGGGGGTTGCTCTTTTTGATTCTCATCCGGCCTACCAGGGAAGGCCGCCGGGTCAGGACCTGGCGGCGCCCCGAGTCCCGTCCGTGAGGGCCACCGTGTCCCGCAAGCCGCTAGCCGCCGTCCCCCGTTTCGTTTCCCCTCTTCGTCGACCGGCGGCCGCGCGCCCGTTGATCCGGGCCAGGCCGCGCCTGCTGCCGGCGCTGGTCGCCGCCGCCGTCTGCGCCGCGGCGTCCGCCGGACCGCTGGCCCCCGTGGCGCAGGCCCAGGCCGCGTCCACGACGCGCAGCTACGACATCGCCGCCGGGCCGCTGGACGTGGTGCTGAGCCGCTACGCCGCGGCCGCCGACATCACCCTGTCGTTCAACGCCGATCAGACCCGCGGACGCCAGTCCGCCGGCATCCGCGGCGCCTATGGCGTCGAGGCCGGCCTGGCCCACCTGTTGGCCGGCAGCGGGCTGGAGGCGCGCCATCGCGGCGGCGGCAATTACGTGCTGCGCGCGCTGCCCGCCGCTGGCGTCGCCACCCTGGATGCCGTGACCGTCACCGGCGAAACCGCCTTCGGTCCGGTGCCGGGCTATGCCGCCAGCCGCACCGCCACCGCCACCAAGACCGACACGCCGATCCTGGAGGTGCCGCAATCGGTCTCGGTGATCGGCCGCGAGGAAATGGAGGCACGCGGCGCCCTCGACGTGATGGACGCCATCCAGTACACCCCGGGCGTGTCCGTCAATACCTACGGTCCCGACAACCGCGGCTGGGAATACATCAGCCTGCGCGGCTTCATGACCTACAACGTCACCATGCGCGATGGCCTGGCGCAGAGTCCGGCCGGCGTCACCTACTACTCCACCGAGCCCTACGGCCTGGAGCGCATCGAGGTGCTGCGCGGCCCGTCGTCGATGACCTTCGGCCAGAGCGATGCTGGCGGCCTGCTCAACCGCGTCAGCAAGCTGCCCAGCGGCGATCGCATCCGCGAAGTCGAGGTGCAGTACGGCAGCTTCGAGCGCAAGCAGCTGGCGTTCGACCTGGGCGATGCGTTCGGCCCCGGCGACGCCCTCAGCTACCGCCTGGTGGGCGTGGGGCTGGACAGTGATGACCAGGACAAATATCCCAACGGCGACAAGATCAACCGCAAGCGCCTGTACCTGGCGCCGTCGCTGCGCTGGCAGCCCAGCGCCGCCACCTCGCTGACGCTGCTGGGCGAATACATCAAGGACAAGTCCGGCGAGGATCCGTACTACTTCGCCAAGGACTACAAGCTCACCGACGTCAAGATGGGCGATCCGGGCTTCAGCCGCATCAAGCGCGAACAGGCCTCGATCGGCTACCAGTTCGAGCATCGCTTCAACGACGCCTGGACCTTCCGCCAGAATTTCCGCTACAGCCATCTGTCGCTCGATCGGCGCGTGGTCTGGACCGACGAGGTCAATGAAGACGTCACCGCCATCACCCGCGTGGCGCGCACCTGGGACGATCCGCTGAGCCAGTCCGTGCTGGATACGCAGATGCTGGGCAAGCTGCGGCTGGCCGGCGCCGAGCACACGGTGCTGTTCGGCGTCGACTGGAACGACCAGCGCGCCAAGGCCAACCGCTATATCGGCCCCGCGCCCGGCCTGGATCTGCTCAATCCGGTCTATGGCGTGCCGATTCCCACGCCCACCCAGCCGCTCGCCAACTACCGCCAGACCATCCGCCAGGCCGGCCTCTACCTGCAGGACCAGATCAAGCTCGACGATCATTGGATCGTGACCCTGGGAGGACGCCAGGACCGCGTTACCTCCACCACCGACGACCGTCTCAACGGCACCTACACGCGGGTCCGCGACAACGCCTTCAGCGGCCGCGCCGGGTTGACCTACGTGGCCGCCAATGGCGTGGCCCCGTATGTCAGCTACTCGGAATCGTTCCTTCCCAGCAGCGGCGTGGATGGCGATGGCAATCCCTTCAAGCCCAGCCGCGGCAAGCAGGTGGAAGTCGGCGTCAAATACCAGCCGGTGGGATCGCGCAGCCTGTACACCGTGGCCGTGTTCGACCTGAACAAGACCAACATCGTCAGCTACAACCCCATCACCAACGAACAGCGCCAGATCGGCAAGCAACGCGCCCGCGGCATCGAGTTCGAGGCCAAGGGCGAGCTGGCGCGCGGCCTGAACCTGGCGGCTTCCTACACTTGGCTCGACATCACCGTGCGCAACAGCGGCGACGCGCTGGAAGTGGGCAAGATCCCGATTGGCATCCCCAAGCAGACCGCGGCGCTGTGGCTGGACTACACGCTGGCCGAGGGCCTGGGCGTGGGCGGCGGCCTGCGCTACATCGGCCGGCGCCAGGACGACGAGCACAACACCACCAGCCGACCCGGCGTGACGCTCGCCGACGCCGTCGTCCACTACGAGAAAGGCCCGTGGCGGCTGGCGCTCAACGCCACCAACCTGTTCAACCGCGACTACTACTCGATCTGCTACATGGGCGAGTGCTATCGCGGCGCCGAGCGCACCGTGGTGCTCACGGCGCGCTATCGCTGGTAGGGCGCGCGCGGCCGGGACGCCGCTCGGCACTGTCGCCGCGGCGCTCCCGCCGCGACGTTCTCGTCACGCCGCTCTCGTCAAGCCGCTTTCGTCACGCCAGCTCCGGCCGCGCGAAGCGGCGGTTCTTCAACACCGGCAGCACGTCGCGCGCATGCGCGATGCGCGCCGGATCCAGGTCGGCGAACACCAGCGCCTCCTGCTCGCCGGCCTGCGCGATCGCCACGCCCAGCGGGTCCACCACCAGGCTGGCGCCGATGTTGCGCGGGCCGCATTCGCCCACCGCCGCCACATAGCAGGTGTTCTCCAGCGCCCGCGCCGTGCTCAGCACCGACCAGTGCGCTTCCTTGAGCGGTCCCTTGACCCAGGCCGACGGCACCACCAGCACGTCGGCGCCATCCAGCGCCAGGCGGCGCGCCAGCTCGGGAAAGCGCAGGTCGTAGCAGGTCATCATGCCGACCCGCATGCCGGCCACCGGCACCAGCGGCGGCACCTCGTCGCCCGGCACCACGTTGACCGACTCCTGCATCGAGAACGCGTCGTACAGGTGCAGCTTGCGGTACTGCGCCACGATCTCGCCGCGGCGCAGCGCCACCTGCGTGTTCCAGACGCGCTCGCCCGCCGCGGGCGTGTGCACGGTCATGATGACCGTCAGGTCGAGCCCGCGCGACAGCGCCTGCAATTGCGACAGGAACGGGCCGTCCAGCGGCTGGGCGGCGCGCCGCACCAGGTCGGGGTCGGCGATGTCGCGCGCCAGGATGCCCTCGGGCAGCACCAGCAGGTCGGCGCCGGCCTCGGCGGCGCGGCGCATCAGGTCCAGGCAGACGCGGGCATTGTCTTCCCAGACCGGGCGGACGGCGAATTGGCCCATGGCGATTTTCATGATGGATTCCTCGGTGTTCAGTGCGCGTGCGGAAACAGCTCGGCCGGCGTCATGACGCGGTCGGCCAGTTGCTGGGCGTGCAGCTCGGCGGCGAAGTCGCCGATCATCTTCAGGTTCGGTTCCAGGCCGTTGCGGTTCCAGGCCTCGGGCAGGTCGCGCGAGGTCTGGATCAGTTCGTCCAGGATCCACGGCGTGGTGTCGGCATACTTGCGGCGCTTGTCCAGCCACAGCGCGGCCGACGCGTCCAGCGCCTCGCTCAGCGCCTGCGCCGCCCACGGATGGGCCGCCGCCAGCGCCGGCTTCATGCCCAGCAGGTGGATGCCGGGCACGTAGCCGACCTGGCGGAAGTAGTCCACTTCGCTGTCGCGGCAGGTGGGCAGCAGCTGGCGCAGGTCCGATCCGGCGTCGAAGAAGCCGTCCGGCATGAAGGGCGTGAACACCGCCTCCAGCTCGCCGGCGCGCAGCAGGTCCACCAGCGGGCGCTCGTCGGCCACCGCCTCGATCACGCCCGGCCGGCCGAAGCCGCCCAGCCGGTCGGTGATCGGGTGCGCGCCGGTCAGGCGGCCCACCTTCCACACCGCGTCATCCACGCCGATGCCCTCGCGCCGCAACAGCGCGCGGGTCCAGGTATTGCCGGAGTCCTGCCAGCCGGTCATGCCGATGCGGGCGCCGGCCAGTTGGTCCAGCCGCGTGATGCCGCTGTCGCGCGCGGTGATGATGCAGCGGTGGCGAAAGCCGCGCATCAGGAAGTGCGGCACGCCGACGATGTCGTCGCGGCCCCGGGCGCGGCCCAGGCAATAGCGGCTCATCGACATTTCACCGGCGTCGAAGCGCGGGTCGCTGGCCAGGTCGTCGGGCAGGGTGCCGACCCGGTGGATCTCCAGGTCGAGGCCGCGGGCGGTCACATCGCCCAGGGCGAGCGGGACGATGTAGTCCCAGTCGCGCACGGCGAGTCGGATCTTGATGCTCATGGAAGATGTCCTCGCGGCCGGACGGCCGCGTTGGGGGGGGAGGGAAGGGGAGGGCCGGCCCGCGCCTAGTCCAGGCGGATGCCGCGCGCCTTGACGACGTCGCGCCAGAAGTCCTGCATGCCGACCTGCATCTTGAGCAGGTCATCGCCGTACAGGTCCAGGATGTCGTTGCCCGAACCCAGGATGAACTCGCGCAGCGCCGGCGTCTTGAGCGCCTGGCGCAGCGCCTCGCGCAGTTTCTCCAGCGCCGCGGGCGGCGTGGCGGCCGGCGCGTACAGCGCGGTCCAGCCGTACAGCGTCAGGCTGGGATAGCCCAGCTCGGCCACCGTGGGCACATCGGGCGCGTCGGCCACGCGCTTGTCGCTGGTGGCGGCGATGGCCACGGTCTTGCCGGCCTTCACGTAGGGCAGCGCCGAGGACGGCGTGTCGAACAGGATGTCGATGGTGCCGCCGATCAGGTCCGACTCGGCGGCGGCCGGGCCTTTGTACGGAATGTGCGACAGCTCGATGCCGGCCAGCTGGCTCAGCAGCTCGCCCAGCAGGTGCGGATTGGTGCCGGGGCCGGCGCTGCCGTAGGTCAGCTTGCCCGGTTCGGCCTTGGCGCGCGCGATCAGGTCCTGCACGCTGCGGATGCCCGAGGCCTTGCTGGCCACCAGCACGAACGGCGAGCGCGAGATCACGCCGATGGGCGCGAAGTCCTTGTTCTCGTCATACGGCAGCTTGCGGCTCAGCACGATCGGCAGCATCACCATGGCGCTGGAGGCGCCGGCCAGCAGCGTATAGCCGTCCGGCGCCGCCTTGGCCACGGCGTCCACGCCGATGGCGCCGCCCGCGCCCGAGCGGTTCTCGACTACGAAGGACTGCCCCAGCTGCTCGCCCATCGTCTTGCTGACGGCGCGCGCCAGCACGTCGGACGACGCGCCCGGCAGCGTGTGCACGATGACCTTGATGGGTTTGGACGGATAGGCGTCCTGGGCCTGGGCCGGGCCGGCCAGGGCCAGGCCGAGCGTGGCGGCGGCGGCCAGGCGGTGGATTGCGTTCATGGATTTTCCCCTTGCTGTTCTGGGCCGGGCGCCAGCGTCGGGCGCCATCGGCAAGGCCATTGTCGGCAGGCGGGCTAATATGCGTCAATGTCGAAATTCGGCGTGATACTTGCATAACGAACAACTGTTTGGAGGCCCGCCATGAACTTCATGGCCCTGGAGGCGCTGCGCGCCTTCGTCGAAGGCGGCAGCATCGCCGAAGCGTCCTTGCGCATCCATCGCAGCCCGTCGCAGGTCAGCCGGCTGCTGGCCATGCTGGAGGAAGAGGCCGGCTTTCCGCTGCTGCTCAAGGAAGGCCGGCGGCTGTCCCTGACCGAGCAGGGCCAGGGCTTCTATCAGCGCATCGACGAGATGTTGCGGGCCGGCGACGCGGTGCGCGAATACGCCCGCGGCGCGCGCAGGAAGAGCCGCACCCACGTCAACGTGCTGGTGGCGCAGCACCTGATCGAGGGCCTGCTGGTCGACGCCGTGGCCGGCGCCGTGCAAGAGGACAATGCCTTCGGCGTCACCATCAACGCGCGCATGCCGCCCAACGTCGATGCCTGGATCAGCCAGCAGCAGTTCGATCTGGCGTTGGCGCAGCTGCCGGTCGAGCATCCGCTGCTGACCACCGAGATCCTGGCCGAATCGCGCGCCGTCGCCGTCCTCAGCGGCGCCGATCCGCGCGCCGCGCAGGCCGTCATCACGCCGCGGATCCTGGGCCAGGGCCGCTTCATTGGCCTGCCGCAGCGCGGCGCCCTGCATCACCGCTATGCGCGCGCCTTCGCCCAGGCCGGCTACGAGCCCGATGCCCAGTTCGATGTCTCGTTCGGCTTCATCGCCTGCCAACTGGCGGTGCGCGGCTGCGGCGCGGCCCTGAGCGACCCGCTGTCGGCCCTGTCGCAGATCCACCTGGGCGCGCAGATCCGCCGCTTCGAACCGGAAACGCCGCTGCAATATGGCCTGATCTACCCCAAGGCGCGCCCGCCGTCGCCGGCCGCGCAACTGCTGATCCGGCACCTGCGCGCCGTCGCGGCCGACAAGCTGCGCCAGGTCGAGGCGCTGGTCGCCGCCGCGCCGGCGGATGGCGCGCCCAAGCCGCGACGCCGTCAGCCGCGCGGCGCCTGACCGCTCACCGGACAGGATCTCGCTGCCTCCGCGCCGCCCGCATATAGCCGGGAGTAATATGGCGCGTCTGGCGGCCGGCTTCCGTCTTCTCGCATCCCTCGCGGTGTCCGTACTGAAGCGCCCCAGCGCGACAAGAAGACACAAGGAGAGAGGCAAGTGGAGAAGCAAGAATCGGCCGGCTGGTATTTCGGCTGGAACATCGTCGGCGCCGCAACGGTGCTGACGCTGCTCACGGTGGGCCTGCGCATGGGCATCGGCCCGTTTTTCCTGCCCATGGCGGACGGCCTGGGTTTTTCGCGCAGCCTGCTGTCGGGCATCGTCGCGGCCGGCATGCTGTGCTACGGCCTGGCGATGCCGCTGGCCGGCTACCTGGTCAGCACCCGCGGCACCCGCTTCGTGCTGCTGACCGGCGCGGCCATCGTGGTGGCCTCGTCCATCTGGACCGTCTTCGCGCGCGGTCCCATCGAATTCCTGCTGGCCTTCGGCGTGGCGTTGTCGGTCGGCCTGGCCTTCACCAGTCCGGTGGCGCTGACCCCGGTGATCAGCCGCTGGTTCACGCGCCAGCGCGGCATGGCGCTGTTCTTCCTGTCCACCGGCTCGATGGCCGGCATCGCCCTGATGACGCCCACGCTCACCTTCACTATCAGCGCCGTCGGCTGGCGCGAGACGCTGCTGGCCTTCGCCGCCCTGTTCGCCCTGCTGACCGTGCCGGTGGCCTTGTTCGTGATGCGCGACCAGGCGCCCGAACACACCGACCTGCTGCCGCACCAGATCGTCGAGAAAAAATCCGCCTCGCGGCCCGCCGCCAAGGGCCCCGAGCCGCGCGTCAAGGACGCCGTGCGCACGCTGCCGTTCTGGCAGGTGGCGCTGGGCCTGTTCGCCTGTGGCTTCAGCATGAACCTGCTGGGCACGCATGGCATGCCCATGCTGATGGACCATGGCTTTGACGCCACCACCAGCTCGCTGGGCATCGGCCTGATCGGCCTGGTGGCGATCTTCAGCACGCTGGTGCTGGGCCGCATGTCGGACCAGGTCGAGCGGCGCAACATCCTGGCCGTCATCTACCTGGTGCGCGGGCTGGGGTTCTTCGCGCTGGTGATGGTCGGCGCGCATTGGGAGCTGTACGCGGCGGCCACCATCGGCGGCATCGTCTGGGCCGGCAGCATCGCGCTGTCCTCGGCCATCCTGGCCGACGTCTACGGCGTGCGCCTGGTGGGCGTGCTGTACGGCCTGACCTACCTGGGTCACCAGATCGGCGGCATGATCAGTTCATGGCTGGGCGGCTGGGCCTTCGAGGCCTTCCATACCCATTGGGTGGCGTTCGGCGCGGCCGGCGCCTTGCTGCTGCTGGCCGCGGCCATTTCCCTGCAACTGCCGCGGCGCGGCGCCTTGCGCGCCGTGCCGGCGATGGCGGCGGGCGGGCGTTGAACCCGCGCCGCCATCACGCTCAGCGGTCCTTCAGCAGCGAGACCAGCTCGGGCACGTAGCGTTCGCCGCCGCCCTGGCTGACCGCCTGGTCATAGGTGTGCAGCACGGCGGCGCCGATCTCGCGCACCGCGCCGGTCTCGGCGGCCATCGTGTTGTAGTAGGACAGGTCCTTTTGCGCGTTCGACATGAAGAAGCGCAGCGACGACGGATCCTGTTCCAGCAAGTAGGGCTTGAGGCGCTCCAGCGCCACGCCGCCGCCGCCGCCGCCCTTGGTCAGCACCTCGGCGAACACCGCCGGATCGATGTCGGCGCGCAGCGCGCAAGCGGCCGCTTCCGACAGCAGCGCGATCGCGCCCAGCGACACGTAGTTGTGCAGCAGCTTCATGCGGTGGCCCGCGCCCACCGGGCCGGCGTGCGCGATGTTCTCGGCAAAGCACGCCAGGATCGGCCGGCATTCCTCGAACAGCGCGGCGTCGCCGCCCACCAGCAGGTTCAGGCGGCCCTCGGCGGCTTCCTTCGGCGTGCGCGTCATGGGGGCGTCGAGGAAACGGCCGCCCTTCTCGGTGACGGCCTCGGCCACCTTGACGGTGGAGGAGGGGATCGCCGTCGAGCAGTCGATGATCACCGTGCCCGGGCGCAGGCCTTCCAGCACGCCGGCCGGCGACAGCAGCACCGCCTCGACCTGCGGACTGCCCGTGACGCACAGGATGATCACGTCCGACTGCGCCGCCAGCGTCGCGCCGTCGGCGCAGCTGGTGGCGCCCGCCGCCTTCAGGGCGTCCAGCGGCTGGTTGCCCGGATGTTCCAGCACCGTCAGCGTGTGACCGTGCTTGACCAGATTGCTTGCGATGCCATGGCCCATCAGGCCGATGCCCACCATACCGATTTTTGCCATCTTCCACTGCTCCTGCCACACGGGCTGTTTGTTATGGCATAAATCTTACTCTCAGATCCGCGAGGATCCGGCCGCCGCACCGTCGTGGGGCGCGGCGCCGCGGCCATTGTCGGACGGCCTTGCCGCGCCTCGCCGCATGCCGGGCGGCGAGGCGCCAAGACCAGGCTGGCGCCGGGGAGGGCGGCAGGGCCAGCCTGTGCCGCGCATCACACGATGCGGATGCTCAGTTCGGGCAGGCCGTCCACGTGCGCCACGATCACATCGCCGCGCACCACCGGGCCGACGTTTTCCGGCGTGCCCGAATAGATCAGATCGCCCGGGAACAGCTCGAACGCCTGCGACAGCCGCGAGATCTGCTCGGCCACCGACCAGATCATGTGCGACAGCGTGGCCTGCTGCTTGCGTTCGCCGTTGACCGCCAGCCAGATGTCGCCTTCCTTGTAGTGGCCGGTCTGGGCCACCGGATGGATCGGGCCGATCGGCGCCGCGTGGTCGAAGCTCTTGCCGATCTCCCACGGCTTCTTCTGGTCGCCCATGCCGCGCTGCAGGTCGCGCCGCGTCATGTCCAGGCCCAGCGCGTAGCCGTAGACGCAGTCCAGCGCCTTGTCCAGAGGAAGGTCGCGGCCGCCCTTGGACAGCGCCGCCACCAGCTCCACCTCGTAGTGGTAGTTCTGGGTCAGCGGCGGGTACGGATGGTCGGTCACCGTGCCCGGCGGCACCACCTGGATCGCGTCCGTCGGCTTCTGGAAGAAGAACGGCGGCTCGCGGCTCGGGTCCGAACCCATCTCGATGGCGTGGGCCGCGTAGTTGCGTCCGATGCAATAGATGCGGCGCACCGGAAAGCGCAGGTCGCTGCCGGCGATCGGCACGGTGGTCTGGGCCACGGTAAACGGGGTCTGGACGGCTTGGGTCATCGCGGGTCTCCTGAAGGTTGCGAGGGTTGCCGCCAGCTTAGGTCGGCCCGGCCCGCCCCGCCTGGAGACGATTACGCAATCCGTGGACGATTCCGCGCATTTCGCCGCGCGTCCTGCCGCGACCTTGGTCCCGCTCCGCCCCTCAACGCGCCTCGGCCTCGCCGCCGCGCAGGCGCTCGCGGTAGCCGGTCGGGCTGACCCCTTCCAGCTGGCGGAAGCGGCGCGAGAAATACGCCTCGTCGGCGAACCCGGCCGCATGCGCCACCTGCGCCACCGTGCGCGCCGTATGCGCCAGCAGGTCGCGCGCCAGCGCCATGCGGCGCTCGGCCACCAGCTCGGTGAAGGTCTTGCCGGTTTCCTTCTTCAGCAGGTGCGCCAGGTAATTGGGCGACAGGAACGCCGCCGCCGCCGCGTCGTTCAGCGTCAGGTTCTCGGCCAGGTGCGCGCCGATGTGCGCCAGCACCCGCCGCACGCTCTCGCGCCGGCTGCTGCCCGCATGGTGCCGCGCCAGATGCAGCAGGTCGGTCTCGTAGCGCCCGCAGGCCAGCCCGATCAGCTGCAGCAGCAGGCCGCGTATGGTCGTGGACGAACCGAACCCGCGGCGCCGGTTCTCGTCCATCAGGCGCGCGATCAGCGCCTCGGCCTCGGCCAGCCCGTCCGCGTCCAGCGCGAAATCCAGATACTCCTGGAACAGGAACGGCGCCAGCGCCGGCGCCTGCGCCATCGGCACGTCCTCCAGGTCCAGCGGATCCACCGCCAGCTCCGGCCACAGGAAACGCTGCGCGAAATTGATGATGACGTAGCGCGCGCCCGGCGGATGCGGCACCAGGTGCACCCGGTACGGCAGCACGAAACTCATCCCGCCGCGCGGAAACGGCCGCGTGGTGCCGCTGATGGTCTGGCGCGTGTCGCCCTCCAGGTTCACCTGGATCTGGAAATACTCGTGCCGGTGCGGCTGTTCCAGCGGCTCGCGCACCTGTTGCGCGCGGATATCGAAATCGAAATAATCCGCGCGCTCGGCCATGCCGTAGGTCTTGATGCGGTTCATGCGGGCGGCGAAGAAACGGGCAATTGCATGGGCAGACTGTAGCGCCGGCGCGACGCCGGCGCCAGTTGCGCCAGATATTGTCCGCTCACCGGTCGCCCCGCGCCGGCGCTGGCGCGCGCGCGGCGGTTTGCGCTACCGTGGGGCATTGCGCAGCGCACCTTCCCCCTCGCCATGACAGACACCATTCCCGCCGGCTTCGCGCCCTGGCTTCCCAGCAGCCAATTCATGCGCCACCTGGCGGACCTGGGCGGCTTCTACCGGCGCGACGCCGACGACGTGCTGGCCATGCGCATCGGCCCGGCCCACGGCAACATGCACGGCATGGCCCATGGCGGCCTGCTCGCCACCCTGGCCGACAGCGCCCTCGGCTTCGTCATCGCCCACCAGTGCCAGGCCTCGGTCGTCACCGCGCAGATGTCGGTCGAATACCTCAACGCCGTCATGCCCGGCGACTGGCTCGAAGCCCACGTCACCATCGACAAGCGCGGCAAGCGCCTGATCTACGCCACCTGCCACCTGAAAGTGGACGAACGCCTGGTGCTCAAGGCCAGCGCCGTCTTCGCCGTGCGCCAGGCGGCGGTGCCGACCTCGGACGGCTGAACGGCCGGCCCTGTGCCTGGCATCGGCCTACAGATACGGCGTCGCCAGCCAGATCACCTTGTTGCGAAGCCGCTTGGCGAACGGCGCCTGCAGCAGCTCCTCCAGCGTCTGGCGGCGCGCCCCGGCCACCTGCGCGTCGATCCGGGCGCCCACCCAGCGCGCCACGTCCACGTCGTAGATCTCGGTATCCAGCTCGAAATTGAGCCGCAGGCTGCGCGGATCCAGGTTCGACGAGCCCACATACGCCCAGCCGTCGTCCACCGTCATCAGCTTCGAGTGGTCGAACGCCCCTTGCGAGCGCCACACCCGGCAGCCCGTGCGCACCACCTGGTCCAGCTGCGCCGTCATGGCGTAGTCGACCAGCCGCAGGTTGTTCTTGCCCGGAATCACGATATCCACCACCACCCCGCGCCGCGCCGCCGTCGCCAGCGCGCCGATCAGCGGCTGGTCCGGCAGGAAGTAGGGCGACTGGATCCGCACATGCCGCTGCGCCACCGCCAGCGCGCCCAGCAGGATGCTGTGCGCGCTGCCCAGGGCGCGGTCCGGCCCCGACGGCACGCAGCGCATCGGCACCGCCCCATGCGGCGGCTGCGCCTGCGGATCGAACCACGGCTGCGCCGGCAGCGACTCATGCGTCGTGAAATTCCAATCGTGCGCGAACACCGACATCAGCTGCGTCACGATCGGTCCTTCCACCCGGAAATGCGTATCGACATTGGTCGCCGGGCCCGACAGCGCCGTCACGAACGCCGCCCGCACGTTCATCCCGCCGGTGAACCCGACGCGCCCGTCCACCACCAGCACCTTGCGGTGGCTGCGCAGGTTGGCGTACGGCATGCGCAGCACCCCCAGCGGATTGGTCATGAAGCGCGCCACCGGCACCCCGCCGCGCGCCAGCATCCGCACGATCGGCGGCCGCGAATACTTGGCCCCGATCGCGTCGATCAGCACCCGCACCTGCACCCCGCGCCCGTGCGCCTCGATCAGCGCCTGCGCCATCTCGCGCCCGATCGCGTCGTTGTCGAAGATATAGCTCTGCATCGCCACCGCGTGCCGCGCCTCGCGGATCGCCTGCAGCATCGCCGGATAGGTCTCGTCGCCGCCGGCCAGCGGCCGCACCGCGTTGCCGCCCAGCAGCCGGAAGCGGCTGACCCGGTCGCCCAGCACCTTCAGCGACGCGAACTGCGGCCCCGAGATCGGCGCCACGTCCACGCTCGGCGTCTCCACCAGCGCCGCATCCACCAGCATCGCCTCGTCGCGCTGCTGCGACAGCCGCGTCTTGCGGATCCGGTTGATCCCCGCCACGAAATAGGCCAGCGCCCCGAACAACGGCGAAAACAGCGCCAGCCCCACCCAGCCGATGGCCGACCGCACATCCTGCTTGGTCATGGCCGCATGCACCGCCGCGCCCGCGCCCGCCACCACGCTGATGGTGAACACCATGTGGGGCCAGTAATCAATCAGTAGTTGGTGTATGCGATCCATGGCAACGGCGCGGCGCGGGCCTCCAGAGAATGATCCGAGCGCCAAGGATAGCAAGGCCGGCGCGGGTGGCAAGTCCGGCCGGGGCGGGCTGCCGGGAGGGCGGATCGCTGGCTGGGGGCGGACTGTTTTACACAGCCCGAAAAATCGTGCTATAGTTCGGCCTCTTCGCGGTTGGGCACGAAACAACGGGCCCGGCGGCAAAGAGAAACACCCCAGTGGTGGCTGTAGCTCAGTTGGTAGAGTCCTGGATTGTGATTCCAGTTGTCGTGGGTTCGAGTCCCATCAGCCACCCCAAAGAATTCGCTGGAAACGGCATGGAAAAGGCACTTACGCGAAAGCGGAGTGCCTTTTTTCATTGCGCGAAGGGCCTGCACCGCAGGCGCCTACCAGTCCAATCCCGTGGTCAAGCCAAACTCTGTTGATGCTGGCAAGACACGCAGCGTGTCACCGAGAGCTAGCCGGTGGATACGAACCCGGCCAATAGTCGGCGATTCAGAAACAGGCAGGATAAAAGTCTCAGGAGGCCGGGGCTCCTCGACCTCCTGAGGCGTGAATGCATCCGCTTTTGCGCGTCTTGTGCTGACACAGCAGCTCGGATCCCTCATTGTCGCAACGCCCGCCAATTCTTGCGGGACGGGGCCTGGCCCATGATTCGCGGTGTGGCGCAATTGCTGGAGGACTTCGTCGCTGAGGTCACGAAATGGAGGACCTGAACATGAAGCGAACTCTGACTATCACTATCAATCAGGATTGGCGTGCCTTTCTGACCAGCGCCAGCAAGCGGGCCGTCGCCGGGGCGCAGTCCGGCGGGTATCAGGGGGAAAGGCTGAATTTCGAATCCGCAGCGGCATTCTTCGGGCAGTTGACGGAGCTGAGGTGGAACATGGTGCGGGAGATGTTGGGCGCAGGTCGAGTCGGCGTGCGCGAGCTGGCCCGCCGCCTGGGCCGGGATGTGAGGCGCGTTCACCAGGATGCGCGCGCTCTCGTCGATCTTGGGCTTCTGGAGCAAGATGTGGAGGGCGGGTTGATATGCCCATTCGCTGACATCCACATCGATATGCATCTCACTGAAGACATGCGCAAAGCTGCGTAGCAGGCTGAGGAACCTCGCCAAAGACAAACCGCCCGCATGGGCGGTTTTTCTTACACAGGACGAACCCTTAGGGTGGAGTTATCCGTAGTGCACGCGCGTATGCGCGATCTCATTATCACTTCACCTTCCGATCCAGAAACTCCCGGATCACCCCCCCGATCTCCACCCCATGGGTCTCCAGCGCCAGGTGCCCCGTGTCATAGAACCGCACCTCGGCGTCCGGAATATCCCGCTTCCACGCCTCGGCGCCTGCCGGCAGGAAGAACGGATCGTTCTTGCCCCAGACCGCCAGCAGCGGCGGCTGGTGCTCGCGAAAATACGCCTGGAACGCCGGATACTTTGCCACGTTCGACGCATAGTCCAGCAGCAGGTCGAGCTGCACCTCGGCGTTGCCCGGACGGGACACCAGATAGCTTTCCAGCGCGATCGCATCCGGCGCCACCAGGCTCTTGTCCGGCACGCCTTCCAGATACTGCCATTCGATCGACGCCGGCGTGGGGAAGTCGCGCAGCGCCTCGCGATTGGCCTGTGACGGCTCCTTCCAATAGCGCTGGATCGGCGCCCAGCCCTGTCCCAGTCCTTCCTCGTACGCATTGCCGTTCTGCGAAATGATCGCGGTGATGCGGTCGGGATGCGCCGCCGCCAGGCGCCAGCCCACCGGCGCGCCGTAGTCGAAGACCTGGATGGCGTAGCGGTCCAGCTTCAACTGCCGGGTGAACTGATCGATGGTCCTGGCCAGCTGGTCGAAGGTGTAGGCGTACTTGCCGCGGGCGGGCGCTTCGGTGAAGCCGAAACCCGGCAGGTCCGGCGCGACCACGTGGTACTTGTCCGCCAGCATCGGGATCAGATTGCGATACATGAACGACGACGCGGCATAGCCGTGCAGCAGCAGCACCGTCGGCGCGTCGGGCGCGCCCGCCTCGCGGTAGAACACCTTCACGTCGCCCACCTGTTCGAAGCGGTGGTGGACCTGGAGGTCGGCCGCCTGGGCGCCGCCGGCCAGCACCAGCGCCGCCAGCCCGGCCGCGCCCATCAATGTCTTCGTAGCCATGACAAATCTCCTTGTAACCGATAAATTGGATTTAAAAGGTTACTAATGGCTTGGGTAACTGGTCAATTAATTTTTTATCGGTTACATTGGGCGAATGCTGGAAACCGCCAAAACCCCAAAAGCCCCGATGTTCGTCGGGGACGACCTCGCGCTCGATTTCATCAACAGTGAATTCGGCGTCGGGGCGGCGCATCACGACTGTTTCGCCGACGACGAGGCCGTGCTGGCCTGGCTCCAGCTTGCCGGCGTGCTGCCGGACGACGTTGGCGTGGCGCCCAAGGGGCTGCGGGCGCTGGCCCTGCGGCTGCGCGACAACGCCAGGTCGCTGGTGCATGCCGCCAAGCACGAGGGCGCGTCGGATGCCAGCGTCGTCAACCAGGTGCTGCTGGCTGGCCGTGCGTCCAAGGAACTGCGGTGGGACGACGCCAGCGCGTCGTTCAAGGTGGTCAGGCAGCGCCGCCACGACGACGCGGCCAGCTTTCTCGAACCCATCGCCCAGGCCGTCGTCCGTCTGCTGACCGATACGCAGCTGGAACTCGTGCGGCAATGCGAGGCGCACGACTGCACGCTGATGTTCCACGACAAGACCAAGTCGCACCGGCGCCGCTGGTGCAGCATGGCCGTGTGCGGCAACCGCATGAAGGTGGCGGCGTTCCGCTCGCGCAAGAAGGGGGAATGATCCCTGCGGGGATCTCGCGTGTCCGTCGCGCAAGGCGTGGACCGACTCGCATGCCCGAAATCAGTTGGCCCGAACGCCTATGACGGTACGTGCCGGTGGCGACGGCAGCGGAGAAGAATATGTTTGATCACATCGGTTTTGGTGTCAGCGACATGGATCGGAGCCGCGAGTTTTTTCTCAAGGCGTTTGCGCCTCTCGGCGTGGGTCTTGCCATGGAAGGGCCGGGAAGCATCGGCCTGGGCAGGCAGGGCAAGCCGTCGCTGTGGTTGTATGCGCAGTCCCGCGTCAGCGCGCCCTTGCATATCGCCATTGCCGCCGATTCCCGGGAACAGGTGGACCTGTTCCACGCCGCGGCGCTGGCGGCAGGCGGAAAAGACAACGGTCCGCCGGGACTGCGTCCTCACTATCATTCCAATTACTATGCGGCTTTCGTGATCGGGCCGGATGGGCACAACGTCGAAGCCGTCTGTCATCGGCCGGCGGATTGAAGCCGTCGTCGGGCCGCGATCCGGTGGCCTTCACCGTCTGGTACTGCAAGCACAGGCATCTCTGCGTCAGGAAACGGCGGCCCGCTTGCTGCGCATGCCGGGCACGATCTTGAGATCGGCGCGCGCGCTGAGGTCGCGGTAGGCCTGGCTGTCGACGCCATAGGCCGCGACCTTCGACTCGGCGTCGTGATGCAGGCCCCAGCCGAACTGCTTGACCAGCGGCGAGGCGCGCAGGCACGCCTGCGACTTGGCGAAGAACGCCTCGCGCGCCGGCTTTCTGTCCTTGGCCGCGATACCGTGGCGGATGGCGTGCACCTCGAACAGCAGGTCGTCACTGGTGTAGTGATACGGCTGCCGCGTCAGCAGATCGTGCTGGATCTGCGCGATCGAACCCGCCTTGGTCGGCGTGGTCCCCACCGTGGCGGTGCTGTCGGGAGAGACCGTGATGAAGGCTTCCGTGTAGTTGGTCGTCATGGTGCGAGCGCCGGTGCGGGGGGGGGGTAGGGTGGGGCCGGCGCGTACGCCTGCGGGTATCGGGTTGCCGCGGTTGCCGCCCGGCCGTGTGAGTCGTCGCGACTGAGCGTGTCCCAGCATAGCCGTTCAAGCGGACGCGGCGCCAGCCTATTGGGTCATCGCCGCCGTCAGGCTTTCCATTGACGTGTGGCGGGTCGCCGGGTGACAAGGAAAGCGTCCCAAGGTTGTGTGCTTGCTGCGCACGGATGGTCTTCTGAGAGAGAGAATCCAGAATGTGAGGATGTCCCGGGACGAAATGATCTGCATGCCCAAGAAAGCCAAACCAAAGACTACGGAACCATCCACGTTCGATCTCTTGAGCGAAGGCCTGGACCAGGTGCGAGCGATCCGCAAGGGCCAACTGACGCCCGGACGGGTCACGAAGCTGGGGCCCATCAATGTGCGGGCCATTCGCGAGCGTGTCCAGATGTCCCAGGCCGAATTCGCCGCGGCCATCCATGTCAGCACCCGCACGCTGCAGAATTGGGAGCAGCGGCATCGCAATCCCACCGGGCCTGCCATTGCACTGCTCAAGATCGTGGAACGCGCGCCCGAAGTCGCCGTGAAAGTGCTGCAATCCGCATGACCGCATGCCAGGTTGCCGGCCGTATCGGCTTGGCCTACCGGATCGCCGCCAGCTTCACCGCGAACCCCAGCAGGAACACCCCCGCCAGCCGCTCCAGCAGGTTTGCCACGCGCGGATTGGCGCGCATGCGTTCGGCCAGGTGGTGCGTCAGCAGCACCGCCGCCAGGCCGTAGAGAAACGTCAGCGCCGCCACCGTGACCGCCATGAAGGCGAAGGTCACCAGCCCCTGGTGCCGGACCGGATCGATGAATAGCGGGAAGAATGCCATGTAGAACATGATCGCCTTGGGGTTCAGCAAGGTGATCATCGCTGTCTGGCGCAGGTAATGGCCATTGTCCATGCGACTCGGGCGCGGCGCGGCGCCGGGCTTGCTGCGCATCATTTGCAGGCCCAGCCAGGCGAGATACGCGGCGCCGGCCCACTGCACGATATGGAACGCGGTGGGGTAGGCGGCCAGCAGGGCCGAGACGCCCGCCACGGCCAGCCACATCAGCACCTGGTCGCCCAGGATCACGCCGCAGGTCGCCGCCAGGCCCGCCTTGATGCCGCCCTTGCCGGTGGCGG
>NZ_CYTY01000022.1:743-9207 GCF_001298995.1 Achromobacter sp. 2789STDY5608615 | reverse complement strand
TTGGCTTGCGCCAGGACCGACGTGCCGGCCTGTTGCAGGATCTGGGCCTTCGACATGTTCGACACTTCCGTGGCGTAGTCAGCGTCCTGGATGCGCGAGCGGGCGTTGGCCAGGTTGTTGATCACGTTGTTCAGGTTGGAGATGGTCGATTCCAGGCGGTTCTGCACGGCGCCCAGTTCACCGGTCATCTTGTCCAGCTTGGTGAAGGCGGCGTCCAGCGCCTTCATGGGATCGGCGGTCAGCGTGCCCTTGCTGGTGGTATCGGTGGTCAGCTTGCCCGACGCGCTGACGTAGGCGAGCGAACCCGTCTTGGGGGCGTAGTCGCCCGTGCCGGTGCCGCCCGTCACGGTGGCTTGGCCCGAGGTGGGGTCGACGTGGTACCTCGTCTGGAAGTTCGCGGTGGTCGTGAATGCGCCCTTGTCATCGACGTAGGTGTCGGTCGACGTGCCGCTGGTGAAGCTCACGGTGGCGGAGGCGATGCCCGAGCCCAGCGTGACGGTCACGTCGTTGGCCGTGGCGTTGGCCTTGGCCTTGGCCAGCAATGCATCGGACGAGGAGGTGTTGATGAACGTGACATGGGCCGCGGCGGAGGCGTTGCCCCCCAAGTTCTGGTACGTCTTGCCGCCGATGGACAGCGACGATTGACCAGCGGCGTTGGTGTTGTTCGACACGGCCGTCATCACCGTGTCGAGCGTGGCCGCCGTGCCGCTGGCGCTGTTGGTGGTCATGTTGCCGCCGGCGTCGAGGTATGCCGCCGAGCCATTGACCTTGATGGCGCCCGTGGCGTCGACTTCGAAGGTGGTCGACGCGGTGCCGTTGGCATGGACGTAGGTGCCGGTGGCGGTGCCGGTGGGCGGGCGCAGCGAGTTGGCCAGGGCCGTGACGGAAGCTGCGTCGGAGGCCGACTTGTCGACGAACGAGAAGTTGTTGTTGGCGGCGTCGTAGGTGTACGTGGTGGCGGACGACGGCACGGTGGCGCTAAGCGTGACCTTGTTGCCGCTTTCCAGCTTGCCGAATACCTGGTCGGCAGTGGCCGAGGCGTGGTTGGTCTGCACGACCCAGTCGTTGCCCGTTTGGCTACCGTTGGCCGCGGTCAGGTCGGTCACCGTGGCCGTGCGGTTCTGGGTCACGCCCGAGCCGTTGACGTTGAAGCCGTCCAGGCCCAGCGTCTTGATGCTGATTTCCGACAGGTTCAGGCTGATGGTTTCGCCGTCGTTGGCGCCGACCTGCAGCGTCAGGGGCTCTGCCTTGGCCGACAGCACCTTCACGCCGTTGAAGTCGGTCTGTTCCGAGATGCGGTCGATGTCCGACAGGCGTTGGTTGATTTCGTCCTGCATCGAATTGCGCTGCTCTTGCGAGTAGCTGCTGTTGCCGGCCTGCACCGCCAGCTCGCGCACACGCTGCAGGTGGGTGTTGATCTCGGCCGCGGCGCCTTCGGTGGTCTGCGCCAGCGAGATGCCGTCGTTGGCGTTGCGCGCCGCCTGCGTCAGGCCCCTGACGTTGGCGGTGAAGCGGTTGGCGATGGCCATGCCGGCCGCGTCGTCCTTGGCGCTGTTGATGCGCAGGCCCGAGGACAGGCGCTCGATCGCGGTGCCGAGCGCCGACTGCGATTTGTTGAGGTTGTTCTGCGCGACCAGCGACAGATAGTTGGTATTGATGACTGCGGCCATGTGTTAGCTCCTAGCAGAGAAAGGCTTGATCGCACCGGGCAGGGAGCTGCCCGATTGCCAACGTGATGAACTGAGAATCAGCGTTCAGGTTCGTCCGTTGCCAGGACTACGACATGGCGAAAATGATCTTTAGATGATTGCCGGGCAAACGGCAGTCTTATGATTTTTTATGAGATTTGATGCGGAAATCGCGGGCTGAAGGCGCATGCTTGCCGTCGCAAAAGAAGAAGGCCCCACACGCGGATAAGCGGGTGGGGCCTTCGGCCTTGTCTCTCTTGGGGAAAGTTGCAAGACACCTGCAGTGTAGGCGTTTCGCGTTGCTGAAAACTCATAAATACTCGACGGCGCAACAATCGCGAGCCGCCAGGGTCCTATCGTTGTCGGCGTTGTCGGCGTTGTCGGCGTTGTCGAGCAAGGCGGCGCGTCGATCAGGAATGCGTGGCGATGCGGATCGTGCTTTCGCGCATCACCAGCAAGGACCCTTCGGAATAGATATTGCGGATCTGCATGGGCGCGTCGCGCAGGGTCGCGAGTTTCTTGCGGACCCGATAGAGCAGCGCGTCGATGCGGTGCTGGTCGTAGATGACTTCCGGGTAGCCGAGATTCTGCGACATGCGCTTGTGGCTGATGGGAAATTTCGGACTCTGGATCAGCGACGCCAGGATGATGGATTCCTTGGCGGTCAGGTCCAGTTGTTCGCCGTCCGATGAGCGCAGCTGGCGTGACTGCACGTTCAGGGTCCAGCTGCGGCGCGCGTCGGCGCCGGGCGTCGCGGTCACGAGCCGGCGCTCGAGCGCGCTGACGGTGACGGCCAGCAGCGCGAGCTGGATCGGCTTGATCAGGTAATGGTCGGCGCCGTCGCTCAGGCTTTGCAGCTGCGCAGGCATGCGCACGTTGTCGGTCAGCACGATGATGCCCATGGCGGGAAACGTGCGGCGCAGCGAGGCGATGTGGTCGAGCATGTCGCCGTCAGGCAGCGACGCCGCCGTCACCAGGATGCCGGGCGCGTCCTGCCTGATGTGGGCCAGCGCGTCCTGCAGGGTGCCACAGGCCTGCACCGTGCGCCCGAGGCCGGCGATGTGGTTCGACACGCTTTCGGCCCATTCCGGCTGATCTTCAACGACAAGAACGCGCATACCTGCACTGGTCATCCCTGGCCACGGATTGCGTCGACCGCGGGGAGGACAGGCCTGGGCGCTTCCCGCGGCGCATCGCGGAAACGATGCCAATCCGATTCTAGATTTGCTCGTGTCGGAAAACGCGCTCTCTGGTCTTACTGTTAGTCTGATATTTGTGAGGCGTCCCTCGCAATGAGATCGGTGCGAGGCAGAGCACCAGGATCAGAAAGCCGACCTGGGACAGATAGAACGGCGCGGACCATTGATCATGCGCGGCGGCCTCAACAGGAAACAATCGCAACAATAATTGTCATCGGGCGGACGGTCCGGCCGGCCCGCGGATGCTCGATCCTGACCCGCCATGCTGCCCCCGGGCCGCGCCATTGCAGGTGTTGCGCCGTCCGTGGCGCGCGACGGACGGCGCAGGCCGCCAGACGGACAACGCGGCCTTATGTTTCAGGCGAGCACGCGGCCATTGCCATTCCGCCGCCAGCCAGTAGCATGCGCGCTCAGAACGATTCAGCCTCATTTAAGGACCGATCCATGACCTTGCCGCGCCCGCGCCTTGCCTTGTCCCTCCTGACGCTTACGCTGGCGCTGTCGGGGTGCGTGAACATTCCGTCCTCGAACGGGTACGGCACCCGCGACGATCCGCGCTACGGGCAACTGCTGGACCTGATCAACGAGGCGCTCAAATCGGACATGGCCGTGGTGCTGGTGGCCGACCTGATGCCGCACGCGACGCTGAAAGACGCCTTGACCATGACGCAGTGGACGCCGACCGTGATCTGGATGCACGAGAAGGCGCCGCAGGTGACCTTCAGCCGCAAGTTCCAGACCAATGCGCTCAAGCGCGACCCGAAGGAAACCTACCTGTTCCAGGCGTTCGAGGTGCATATCCTGCCGCCCGGCAAGTACCTGCTGACCGGCGGCGACGACTACAAGCTGAATGCGCTGCTCGATCAGGTCGGGGCCAAGCGCGGGCCGGAGGGATCGGGCCGCGGCGCCAACGGCACCGCCTATCTTTCGCCGGAACTCTACCGCGAGTTCTACAGGCAGCAGGCGTGGCGCGACGCCACCACCCACAGCGAGACCAAGACGCGCCAGGTCTGCACGGCCGTGCACGTGGCTTCGGGCGCCTGCGTGAGCTGGGGCGAGCAGCAATACACCGAGACCTCGGCGGGGATGCCGGCGGGCTACTACGAGGAAACCGATTCGCGCGATATTCCCGCCATCAAGGTGCAGGCGCGCATCCCGCCCAAGCAGGCGCTGGCCAGCTTCACGCTGCAGGGCGGTCAACTGGTGCTGAGCCAGCGCATGCACCTGAAGACGCCCAGCTACAAGTTCCGCCAGTCAGCCTGCCGCGCGGTCGACCCCAAGATGATCGAGTGCCCGCTGGAGGACCTGACCGTCTACACCCGCCCGGCGCCGATGGAGTTCGCGCAGAAGTACCTGGCGCAGCGGACCCTGAGCGCCGAGCACCAGGCGCTGCTGGCCAAGCTGCAGCCCATGCAGATCACGCCGCTGGGCAAGCAGGGCATGGAAGATCCGATCTGGGGCGTGCCGCTGTCGATGGACAAGGGGCGCTAGGCCGGCGCGCGGCGGGAAAAAAGAGAAGAGCGCGCAACGCGGCGTTGCGTTTGGCGGGGGGTAAACTCCTCCAGCGCCCCGTCGCATCGGAGCGCCTGACCATCGCCATGCAACTGCCCCACCCGGATCGAGGAGTGGACGATGCAACGCCATTTCCTTGTCCTGTTGTTGCTGTCGCTGACCCAGATCGTCGGTTGGGGCGTGGTCGGCGTGCTGCCGGTCATCGCCGCGCCGGTCGCGTCCGACCTGGGCGCCACCTTGCCGTCGATATTCCTGGGCACGTCGGTCATGTATGTCGCGATGGGGCTGGCCGCGCCGCTGACCGCCCGCGCGTTCCGCCGGTTCGGCACGCGCCAGGCGATGGCGGCGGGCGCCGCGCTGATCGGACTGGGCCTGGCCCTGTTGGCGCTGTCTCCGGGCCTAATGACCTTCTGGGCCGCCTGGGCGCTGATCGGCGTGGCGGGCGCCGCCTTCCTGACGACCGCCGCCTATGCCTACGTCGTGGAATATGCGCAGGAACAGGCGCGCGGCCTCATCGGCACGCTGATGCTGGTGACGGGCCTGGCGGGCAGCGTGTTCCTGCCGGTCACGGCGTTTCTCGATCACCTGATCGGCTGGCGCGATGCGCTGCTCGTGTACGCCGCCGTCATGGCGCTGGCCGTGGGCCCGCTGCTCTGGTTCGGCCTGCCCGCGACCGAAGCGACGGCGGCAGTGGCCGCGCGGCGCGGCGCCGGCTCCCATGGCAGGATCTTCGTGCTGCTGGTGGCCGCGATTGCCTTGAACAGCTTCGTCACGTTCGGCATCCAGGCCGTGGGCGTGCCGCTGCTGCAGGCCATGGGCATGGACCTGGCGCGCGCCGTCGCGGTCGCGTCGCTGCTGGGCGTTTTCAAGGTCGGCGGGCGCGTGCTCGACCTGCTGGGCGGAGGACGCTGGGACGGGCTGTCCACCGGCATCGCCGCGGGCGCGATGATCCCGCTGGGGCTGGTCGCCATCTGGATCGGCGGCGCCGGCCTGCTGCCGGTCGTCGGCTACCTGTTGCTGTTCGGGGTCGGCAGCGGCGCCTTCGCGGTGGCGCGGGCCACCATGCCGCTGGTGTTCTTCGACAAGGCCGGCTATGCGGCGGCGATGGCCGCCATCGCCTTGCCGATGAACCTGATCAACGCCCTGGCGCCGCCGGCGCTTGCCGTGTCGATGGAGCAGGCCGGCGCGCCGGTCACGTTCGCGCTGCTGGGCGGGCTGAGCGTGCTGGCGCTGGCGGCGCTGCTGGCCTTGAGCCGCTTGCGGCCGGCGCCGGCGCCTTGACCGGCGCCGGCCCGCGTCAATCGAACCAGTACCGCAGCCCCGTCGACAACACCGTGTTGGCCAGGCCGCCCTGGCCGAACTGCAGATCGCCCTGGATGAACCACGACACCCGGTTGCCCAGCAGCGAGTGGGCGCCCAGGCCGAGCCAGCCGGTGTGGCGCGGCAGCCCGATGCCCTGGACCTGGAATGACGCGTCGGGCGCGCCCGCGAACGCAGCGGTGAAATCGAGCGGCGTCGCGTTGCCATAGCGGTACGCGCCATAGCCGCTGAAGGTGGTGGCGCCGCCGGCCCAGTCGAGCGGCGACGATTGCAGCCGCAGGCCGAGCAACGCGGCGCTCTGGCCGTAGGACTTGGCGTCGGCCTTCAGGCCGAAGGCGCTGTCGCGCTCATGGATCGCGCCGCGCCGCAGGTGGTCGTGGGACAGGCCCACGAACGGCGTCAGGCGCGTGCCGTCCAGGTCGAACGTACGGCCCGCCTCGACATACAGCGAGATCAGGCGGTCATCGCGGCCGCTGTCCAGGTGGTCGGCGCCGCCGGCCAGGATGTCGCGCTGGATGTCGGCGTGGATCCAGGCGTGGCCGGCGCGGCCCGCCACATACGGCCCGCCGTCAGCGCCGTAACGGCCATAGAGCGACAGGCCGGTGCCCTGGCTCCTGGCGCGGCCGCCGTAGCGGTCGAAGTCCGCCTTGGCCTCGGACCAGTTGAAGGCCACGCCGACGATGCCGGCATCGCCCAGGCGCTGGTCGACGCCGAACTGACCGCCGAACAGGCGCGTGTCGGCGCCGGCAAAGCCGGCCTGCCTGAGCCGGCCGTTGCCGCCGGCCATGTCGACCCAGGGCCCGGTCCGGGCGCCTGGCAGGGACAGGTCGTCGACGCGGTTGGACAGCACGCGGTTCACGGCTTGCGACTGCTGGAAGGTCAGCGCCTGCGACGAGGCGTGGATCTGTCCGCTCAGGCTGTCCAGCGCCGTGGCCAGCGCCGCCGCGTCGCCGACGGCCTGCAGCTTCGCCGCCGCCCGCATGAAGGTATCGCTGACGTTCGCGTCGTCGCCCAGCGCAGTCGCGTCGGCGGCCTGGAACGCCGTCTCGACGGCCTGCGCGGCGGCCAGGCGGCTGGTCTGGCCGGCATACAGGCTGTGCGCCACGGTGGCCACGTTGTTGCGCGCCACGTCCAGGTCGACCTGGGTCGCGGAGTAATTTGGGCTGACCGAATACAGCAGGCCCGCCGACCCGGCCACCGTGCCGAAGCGGCCGGCGACCTGTCCTGCCTTGAGGGCGGTTTCGCGATGCCGGACCAGGTAGGAATCGTCGGGCTTGGCGATCACCAGGCCGGAGTCGTTCAGGGCTGCCTGGCCGTCGATCGTGACGGTCGTGCCGAGCTGGATCGTCAGCTTCGCCTCCGGACGCAGGGCGTCGTAGTCCCGCATGATGTGCAGGCCGTTGCCGTAGGCCGCCAGCGCGCCGTTGTTGCGCACTGACCCGCCCGCCACGCCGCCGTCGGCGCCCAGCGCGCCGTCCGCCTGGATCGCGATGTCGCTGGCGACGCTGCCGTACAGCGTGAGGGTGCCCCGGTTGATGGTCGTGGCGCCGGCATAGTGGTTCGCGCCCCACAGGACCAGCTCGCCAGTGCCGTTCTTGGTCAGGCCGGCATTGCCGCCGATGTCATTGAAGAAGGCCGATTGCCGGGCATTGAAGTCGGCCACGAAATCGCCGCCCAGCGTCAGGCGCGTGTCGAACAGCGCCGGGCCGCGCACCGCGCGGTCCGGGTTCAGCCGGCCCCAGCCGAAGCGCGCGCGGTCGCCCATGTCGTCGGCGGTCGACAGCAAGGTCTGGCGCAAGGCGCTGTTGTCCATCCAGGGGTAGGCCTGCGACACCAGCGCCGCGGTCGCCGCGACCACCGGGGCGGCAAACGAGGTGCCCGTCAGCTTGGCGTCGTCCGGCGAGCGCGTGCTGATGCACCAGTTCGCCGCCACTCCGCAGGCGTTCGACCATGGCGCGAGGTTGCCGTCGGCCAGCAGCTGGGCCACCGTCAGCCAGCCGCGTTCGAGCGGCGGCGCGACATAGGGCGCGCCGGCCAGCAGGTAGGGGTTGGGCTGGGATTCGTTGCCGTTGGCCCAGATCAGCAGCTGGCCATTGCGGGTCACGGCGGTGTCCAGGATCGGGAAGAAGCTCATCACGATCGGTGAATCGGCCTTGGCCTGGTCGCCGCCAGGCAAGGCGTATTCGGGCTCGGTGGCGAAGGACCAGGAGTTGTTGACGATAGTGACGCCGCTCGCGGTCAGGGAAGTCAACCGGGCATGCAGCACCAGGGCATTGAACGTGGACGGCAGATTCGCCTGGTACAGGCCGATGCCCGTGGCCGAGCCCTTGGGGAAGCTGTCGCCAGCCACGACCTGGCCGCCGATGATGCGGCTGACAATGGCGCCGTGCGTCTTGATGGCGCCGTGCTCGTCGGTGGCTTCGGCGGCCTCGGGCGCGATGACCCGGCGCAGCACGCCCGCAATCGCCGCCTGGTGGTGGTCCGTGGTGGGATCGGCAGGGAAGCCATTGTCGATCACGCCGACGTTGACGCCGGCGCCATCGAAGGCTGCCGCGGCCGGCGCAACCGGCGTGGGCGAGGTGGGCCGCCAGCCAGCGATGCCGGCGCCGCCGGGATCGACCGGGGCGTCGGGATCGATCGGGGCCAGGGGCGGAGCGGGGTCCGCGGGATCGGGCGGCGTCGCGGGCGGAACCGGATCAGGCGGTGCTGCCGGCGGAGTGGGCGGAACCGGGTCAGGCGGTGCTG
>NZ_CYTY01000022.1:0-645 GCF_001298995.1 Achromobacter sp. 2789STDY5608615 | reverse complement strand
CCCTGGCAGGCTCCCGCCGGCATGGTCATGATCGCCGCCACCACCGCCGCCGCAGGCGGCCAGGATGGCGAGGCTCAGGATCGAGACGGCGAGTCTGGACGCGAACGGGAGGGACGGCGGGTGACGCATGGCGGTGGAGCTTCCTCGAGCGTCGTGGCTGCCGACCATCGGGAACCTTTGACGCAATAAGAATGCCCACGCGTTGCGCACGCATGGACACCTTCGCAGCAATGCTCGTTGCCCTGCATTAACCCGCCATTAGCAGCGAGCGATGGCGCGGTTTGCCGTCGCAATATCGGACGCCAGAACGGCGCCGTCCTCGCCGTCGTGCGAATGCCGTATGCCTGGAAATTCAGTCTTACGTGGAGTCCTACTTATTAATGAAATCCATAATGTCATTAAGAAAATGCTTTATTTATTCGGTTGAACGGTCTGACAAGTCAGACGTTCCCAGGGGGATCCCTGGCTACCACCAAGAATCACGATTCTTGGTCCGGTTCAACACCGCCCCGGACAAGAGCTAGAGGCCATGCGCCATTCCACCGGGGCAGATATAGGAAGTAAGCATGTTTCGGCTGTTCTCTGGTTTGCGTATTCGCGCCCGCTTGTCGGCGGCGTTCCTGTTGGTGGCGGTGCTTGGGGGGG
>NZ_CYTY01000021.1:93916-107076 GCF_001298995.1 Achromobacter sp. 2789STDY5608615 | reverse complement strand
CCCCCCGCCCCCACAGGAAAAGCCCCCCCCCCCAGAACAGAGTATCCTTGCACCCTATCCCCAAAGAACCCCCAAAGCATCAAAAGAAATGACAGCATCCCTCCCCACCTGGCCCTATTCCCGCCACATCGCCCACCGCGGCGGCGGCCGCCTGGCCCCGGAGAACACCCTCGCCGCCATGCGCGTCGGCGCCGAACACGGCTTCACCATGTTCGAATACGACGTCAAGCTCAGCCGCGACAACGTCCTCGTCCTGATGCATGACGACGACGTCGACCGCACCTCCAACGGCCACGGTCCCGCCGCCGCCAAGACCTTCAGCGAACTGGCGCAACTGGACTTCGGCAGCTGGCACTCCGCCGCCTACGCCGGCGAACCCCTGCCCACCTTCGCCGCCGTGGCCCGCTACACCGTCGCCAACGGCATCGCCAGCAACGTCGAGATCAAGCCCTGCCCCGGCCGCGAGGCCGAGACCGGCGCCGCCGTCGCCCTGGCCGCCCGCGAGCTGTGGCAAGGCGCCGCCGTGGCCCCGCTGCTGTCGTCCTTCGCCGAGGAAGCCCTGCAGGCAGCCAAGGACGCCGCGCCCGAGCTGCCGCGCGCCCTGCTGGTCGAAAAGGTGCCGGCCGACTGGCTCGACCGCCTGGTCAAGTACGACTGTGTCGCCCTGAACATCAACCAGAAGGACGCCACGCGCGAACTGATCGACGCCGTGCACGCCGCCGGCTACCGCATCGCCGCCTGGACCGTCAACGACCCCGAGCGCGCGCCTGCTGCTGGACTGGGGCATCGACGGCATTTTCACCGACGAACTGGCCGCCATCCGGCCGGCCGCCTGAGGCCCCCGCCCCGTGTTCAGCTATCGCCACGCCTTCCACGCCGGCAACCATGCCGACGTGCTCAAGCACGCCATCCTGGTCCACACCCTGGACTACTTCAACCGCAAGGACGCGCCCTACTGGGTCATCGACACCCACGCCGGCGCCGGCCTCTACAGCCTGGACAGCGACTGGGCCGCCAAGACCTCGGAGTTCGCCGACGGCATCGGCCGCCTGTGGGAACGCGACGACCTGCCGCCCCTGCTGGCCGACTACGTCGCCCGCATCCGCGCCTTCAACACCAACGGCCGCCTCAAGCGCTACCCCGGCTCGCCCTGGCTGACGCTGGACGCGCTGCGTCCGTCCGACCGCCTGCGGCTGTTCGAAATGCACCCGACCGAGATCGACACCCTGGTCGGCAACCTCGAACACATGGACCGCACCGCGCAGCGCCAGACCACCATCTACGGCGACGACGGCTTCGAGGGCGTCAAGGCCCTGCTGCCGCCGCCGACGCGCCGCGGCATGGTGCTGATCGACCCGTCCTATGAAGACAAGAACGACTACCGCCGCACGCTGATCACCGTCAAGGAATGCGTCAAGCGCTTCGCCACCGGCACCATCGCCGTCTGGTATCCGCTGGTGCAGCGGCGCGAGGCCAGCGAAATGGCGCGCCACTTCGAGAACCTCAAGGTCAAGAGCTGGCTGCACGCCACCCTCACGGTCAAGAAGGCCACCATCGACGGCTATGGCCTGCATGGCAGCGGCATGTTCCTGATCAACCCGCCCTGGGCGCTGCACGACGCCCTCAAGCAGACCATGCCCTACCTGGCGCGCGAACTCGGCCAGGACGAGCGCGCGAGCTTCACGCTGCAGTACCGCGAGAATCCGTTCCCCGTGCCGAAGAAGCAGTCGGACGACTGATCACCGACCAGCACCGCACTTAAAAAAGCCCGGCCCCGTGTCGCGAAACACGGGGCCGGGCTTTTTCATGGTGGACGCAAGCGCCGCGCTCAGGGCTCGCCCACGACGGTCATGCGCCATATCGCCAGGCCGCGCACCAGGATCTCGCCCGCCTCCTCGATGTGCGCCTCGAGCAGCCGACAGGCCCGCTCGACCTCGCCCTGGCGCACCGCGTCGAGCAATTCCAGGTGCTCGCGCTGCGAGCCCGGATCCCACGCCACGCACGATGCCGTCACATGCATGTAGCGCGTGCGCGATTCATGCAGCATGTCAATCGTCGCCAATAGTCGCGGCATCGCGCACGGCCGGTACAGCGCCTCGTGGAAGGCGCGGTTGGCCGCCTCCCAGTCGCGCATGTCGCGCGCCTTGTCGCCCGCGTCGATCGCGGCCTGCGCCCGCGCCAGGTCGCCGGCGCTCATCGCCGCCATCGCGTGGCGCAGGGCCAGCGATTCCAGCGCGCCGCGCATGCGCGTGATCTCCACGATCGAGGCCTCGTCCAGCGAGCTCACCCGCACGCCCTTGCGCGGCTCGCTAACCAGCAGTCCGCGCGCCTCGACCCGGCGGAACGCCTCGCGCACCGGCACATGGCTGGCGCCGAACTCGGCCGCCAGCGCGTCCTGGCCCACCCGCTCGCCGGGGCGCAGCTGGCCGGTGATGATGCGTTCGACCAGCGTGCGCGCGATGCGTCCGGGCAAGGTGTCGTCATCGTCGCGCGACGCGCCGTGGGCCAAGGTCATGCCGCCTCCCGCGCCTGCCACAGCGGGCCGCAGGCGGACTGCGTGGCGGCGGCCAGGCTGCCGTCCGCGACCCGCGCGCGCAACTGCGCGAGGTCGTCATGGAGCCAGCGGTCGTCGCCGAGCATGGCCGGCACCACCGCCCGCACCGCCGCCCAGGCCGCGGCCGTGCCCGCGCCGACAGGATAGGCGGCCAGGTCGGGCTCGGCCAGATCCAGGGCCTGCGCGGCCAGCAGCAGCTCGACGGCCACCACCGCCTGGGTGTTCTCGACCACGGTGCGGGTGCGGCGCGCGGCGAAACACGAGTTGCTGATGTGGTCTTCGGTATTGCCCTTGGCCGGCAGGCTGGTGGCGCTGGCCGGGCCGCACAGGCCCATGTTTTCCAGCACCAGCCCGGTCCCCATGCTCTGCGCCACCGAAAAGCCGGTATTGATGCCGGGCCGCTGCGCGATCAGATTGGCCGGCAGGCCGAAGTTGCAGGCCGGATCGACCAGCCGCGCGCTGCGGCGGTCGCAGATCGCCGACAGGTCGGCCACCGCCAGCGCCAGCAGATCCATGGCCTGGGCGATGTACTGCCCGTGGAAGTGCCCGCCCGAAACGATGGCGTAGCCCGCGTCTTCCGGAAAGATCAGCGGATTGTCGGTGGCGCTGTTCATTTCGGTGGCGAGGATGCCGTCGACGTAGTCCAGCGCGTCCAGCACCGGCCCGTAGACCTGCGGCACGCAACGCAGCGAATAGACGTCCTGGATGCGCGGCGCCAGCGGCGGCGCGTGCGGCGTGCCGGCCTGCGCCGGATCGAGCCCCGGCGTGCCGCGCAGGCGCACCTGCCGGGCCGGCTCGGTGCAGCGCCGGCTGCCCGCCACCAGCTGACGGATCGCCGCGGCCACCCGCCGCTGGCCGCGATGCGGGCGCGCCAGCATGACGCGATCCTCGAAACACGAGAGTTCGCCGCGCAGCGCCTCCAACGTCATGGCCATCGACACGGTGGCGCTGCCCAGCAGCTCGCGCGCGTCATGCGCGGCCAGCACCGCATAGGCAAGCGAGGCGGTCGCGCCATTGATCAACGCCGTCGCGTCCTTGGCCTGCACGTCCATCGTGGGCGCCATGCCGGCCTGCTCGAAGGCGCGCGCGGCGGGCATCGCCTCGCCCCGGTAGGTGACGCGCGATTCCGGCAGGCCCATCAGGGCGCCGCTCATCAGGGCCAGCGGCGCCAGGTCGCCGCTGGCGCCGACGCTGCCCTTGGACGGCACCACCGGCGTGATGCCGTGATTGAGCATGGCGATGAGCCGGTCGATGATCGCGACCCGCACGCCGGAATGGTTGCTGGCGAAGGCATTCACCCGCAGCGCCATCATGGCGCGCACCACCTCGTCCGGCATCGGCTCGCCCGTGCCCGCCGAATGCGAGCGCACCAGGCTGGCCTGGAACGTGGCGATCTCGGCCGGCGCGATGCGCTGGCTCTTGAGCGCCCCCACGCCGGTGTTGAAGGCGTACATCAGCGGCGCGGCATCGTTGAGCCAGTGCGCTTCGATGTAGCCGCGGGTCGCGTCCAGGGCCTGGCGGGCGGAGTCAGCCAGGGCGACGGTCGCTCCGCCGCGCGCGATGGCGCCAACGTCCTCGGCGCGCAGATGCGCGCCGTCCAGCGTGATGACGGGAGTGTTCATGGGCGAGGGCTAAAGTGGTTTTTATAGATTATCTATAAAATTTCCCGGCGTGACAAGAAATCCACACGGTTCCTCCGTCGCCCCGAGGCCTGGCGCCCCGTCAGCCGGGCCGCCCTCTTCCGCGCATCGGCCCAGGACGCAAAAAAGGCTGCCCAAAAGGGCAGCCTTTTCCACGCCTTGATACCCTCAGGCCGCGGCGTCTTCCGCTTCCACCTGGCGCAGCGCCTCCTGCGCCCGCGCCAGCTTGGCGGCGGCATCGCGCAGCGCGGTGCGCAGGCCTTCCTCGATGACCGGATGGTAGAACGGCATTTCCAGCATGCGCGCCACGGTCAGCTCCTGCTGCACGGCCCAGGCCAGCAGATGGCCGATGTGCTCGGCGCTGGGGCCGACCATTTCCGCACCCAGGAAGCGGCCGCTGGCAATATCGGCGTACACGTGCAGCAGGCCGCGGTTCTTCAGCATCACCCGCGAACGGCCCTGGTCGCCGAAATCGACCTCGCCCGTCACGAAGGTGCCCGGCGTCAGGCGGGCATGGCCCTGCCCGGCCAGCGCGATCTGCGGGTCCGAGAACACCACCGCCAGCGGCGCGCGCCGCAGACCCTGGCGCACCTCGGGGTAGCGCGCGGCGTTCTCGCCGGCGATGCGGCCTTCGTCGGCCGCTTCGTGCAGCAGCGGTGCGTCGGCGTTGGCGTCGCCGGCGATGAAGATCGCCGACTCGCCCGCCTGCATGGTGTCGCGGTCGAACAGCGGCACGCCCTGCGCGTTCAGCTGCAGCGAGGTGTTCTCCAGGCCCAGGCCGTCCACGTTGGGACGGCGGCCGGTGGCCACCAGCGCGTAGTCGAAGCGCTCGGTGCGTTCGGTGTTGTCCAGCGCCACGTAGCGCACCTCGACCTCGTCGCCGACGCGCTGCGTTTCCAGCACGCGCGCATCCGGATCCAGGTAGAACTCCTGCTGGAAGATCTTGCGGGCGCTGTGGCGCACCTGCGGATCGCTGATGCCGCCCAGGCTGCCGCTGACGCCGAACACGCGCACCTCGACGCCCAGCCGCGCCAGCGCCTGGCCCAGCTCCAGCCCGATCACGCCGGGGCCGAACACCGCCACGCGGCGCGGCAGGTCATCCCAGGCGAACACGTCGTCATTGAGCACCAAGCGGTCGCCCAGCGCGCGGAACGGCGGCGGCACCGACGGCCGCGAACCGGTCGCGATCACCACGCGGGACGCGTGGATCTCGGTGTGGTCATCGACCCGCAGCACCGTGTCCGATTCAAAGCGGGCATAGCCGCGGATCTTGTCTTCGGCCGGGATGTTCTCCACGCCCTCGAGCACGAAGCCGACGAAACGGTCGCGCTCGCGCTTGACGCGGTCCATCACCTCTTCGCCGTTGACCGTGACCTCGCCCTCGACGTGCACCCCGAACGGCACGGTGTGCGCCGCCTGGTGGGCCGCTTCGGCGGCGGCGATCAGCAGCTTGGACGGCATGCAGCCGACCCGGGCGCAGGTGGTGCCATAGGGACCGCCTTCGATCAGCAGCGCGCGCTTGCCCGCGGCCTTGGCGGCGCGATAGGCGGCCAGGCCGGCGGTGCCGGCGCCCAGGACGGCGATATCGGTGTGCAGAGTCTTCATGAGTGGGATCCCCCGGTGTAGCGTGGAGCAAAAGTGTCGAAAGCGGATTCCGCCTTGTTGCGCACCCTCGGGACGAACGCCGTCCCGCGGCGCCCGGTCGGGGCCGCTCGAAGATGCGGAAAAAGGGAAGCCGGCGAGCCGGGCCGCCAGCGGCGGCCCGGCGCGGAAAGGAGCGCGGCGCGCCCCCTTCCCGGCCAGCATCAGGCGAAGTGCGCCTTCAGGTCGTCCAGGCCGCCGATCAGCGAACCGTTGATGAACACCTGCGGAGCGGTGCCCTTGCCGGACACGGCGCCGATCACGCGGCCGCGGACCTTGTTCTCCAGCGGAATCTCGATCGGGGCATAGCCCTTGTCTTCGAGCAGCGCCTTGGCTTCCACGCAGAACGGGCAGCCGGGCTTGGAGAACACCACCACCTGGTCGGGCTTCTTGGCCGTCGGGGCGAAGTGGGCGAGCATGGTGTCGGCGTCCGACACTTCAAACGGGTCGCCTTCCTTTTCGGGCTCGATGAACATCTTCTGCACCACGCCGTCCTTGACGAGCATGGAGTAGCGCCAGCTGCGCTTGCCGAAGCCCAGGTCGCTCTTGTCGACCAGCATGCCCATGCCGGCGGTGAATTCACCGTTGCCGTCGGGCAGCAGCGTGATGTTGGCCGATTCCTGGTCCTTGGCCCATTCGTTCATGACGAAGGTGTCGTTGACCGACACGCAGACGATGCTGTCGACGCCGGCCGCGGCGAAGGCCGGGGCCAGTTCGTTGTAGCGCGGCAGGTGGGTCGACGAGCAGGTCGGCGTGAAAGCGCCGGGAAGCGAAAAGACCACGACCGTCTTGTTCTTGAACAGGTCGTCGGTCGTGACCTTTTTCCAGGTGTTGCCCTCGCGGACGGGGAACGTTACGTTGGGAACACGTTGGCCTTCACGGTTTTGCAGCATTCAATCTCTCCTTGGGGTAGCGGGGTTGTTTAACCACCATGGAAAGAATGATAAACGGCAGCTATCAATTATTCAAATTTAATTAACTTAATTGATTAATAGTTTTTGGCAATAACAAAATTACCGCCGCCAGTCGTTGCCTATCATACGCCCGGCGGCGGCCGGCCGTCACACGCGCTGCGGCTCGTAGCCGGCGTCGCGGATCGCGGCCTCGACCTTGTCGGCCTGGTCGGTGCCGCTGATGGTGACGCGATGCGTGGGCAGGTCCACCGCCACGCTGGCGCCCGGCGCCGCCGCCGTCACCGCGCCGGTGATGGTCTTGACGCAGTGGCCGCAGGTCATGTCGAGGACTTGGAATTCGATGCTCATGGTGTTCTCCGTGGGGATCAGGGGGATTGCCGCACCGCTTCCGGTGCCAGCTCAACCCCAGCTTAGACCTTCCCATTATAGGAAGGTCAAGCGTAGAATAATCCTTGACCTTCCCACAATGGGAAGGATGAAACTGGGGCCTTCCTACCTCAACCGAGACTGCCATGAGCGTTGCCAACCCTTCCGTCGAGCTCGAACTTGCCATCGAAGGCATGACCTGCGCGTCCTGCGTGAAGCGCGTGGAAAAGGCCCTGACCCGTGTACCGGGCGTGGCCCAGGCCCAGGTCAACCTGGCCACCGAACGCGCGTTGGTGGCCTACGACCCGGCCGCGGCCCAACCCGACGCCCTGGTCGAGGCCGTCGTCAAGATGGGCTACGAAGCCCGCCCCATCGTCGCGCAGGACGACCACGCCGAACGCCAATCCGAAGCGCGCGACGCCGAGGCGCAGCGCCTGCGCCACGCCTTCATCGCCGCGCTGGCGCTGACGCTGCCGGTGTTCGCGCTGGAAATGGGATCGCACCTGATTCCCGCCATGCACCACTGGGTCATGGCGACCATTGGCCAGCAGAACAGCTGGCTGCTGCAATTCGTGCTGACCACCGCCGTGCTGGCGTGGCCCGGCCGCCACTTCTTCAGCAAGGGGCTGACCGCGCTGTGGCGCCGCGCGCCGGAAATGAACTCGCTGGTGGCGCTGGGCGCCGGCGCCGCCTGGGGCTATTCGGTGGTGGCGACCTTCGCGCCCGAGTGGCTGCCGGAAGCGGCCCGCAACGTCTATTACGAAGCGGCGGCGGTGATCGTCACGCTGATCCTGCTGGGCCGCACGCTGGAAGCGCGCGCCAAGGGCAAGACCGGCGCGGCCATCAAGCGCCTCATCGGCCTGCAACCGCGCACCGCGCGCGTCATGCGCGACGGCCAGCCGCAGGATATCGCCATCGAACAGGTGCGCAAGGGCGACATCGTGATGGTGCGCCCCGGCGAAAAGATCCCGCTGGACGGCGAGATCATCGAGGGCGGCTCGTACGTCGACGAATCGATGCTGACGGGCGAACCCGTGCCGGTCGAAAAGCAGCCCGGCATGCAGGCCACCGGCGGCACGCTCAACACCTCGGGCAGCTTCACCCTGCGCGTCACCCACACCGGCGCCGACACCATGCTGGCGCGCATCATCCGCATGGTCGAGGCGGCCCAGGGCGCGCGCCTGCCGATCCAGGCGCTGGTCGACCAGGTCACCGCCTGGTTCGTGCCGGCCGTGATGGGCATGGCCCTCCTGACCTTCCTGGCCTGGTTCTTCCTCGGCCCGACGCCGGCGCTGTCGCATGCGCTGGTTAACGCCGTGGCCGTGCTGATCATCGCCTGCCCGTGCGCCATGGGCCTGGCCACGCCGACCTCGATCATGGTCGGCACCGGCCGCGCCGCCGACATGGGCGTGCTGTTCCGCCAGGGCGACGCGCTGCAGACGCTGCGCGACGTGCAGGTGGTGGCGTTCGACAAGACCGGCACGCTGACGCTGGGCAAGCCGACCCTGACCGAACTGGAACCGGCCGCCGGCTTCCGTGATGCGGACGTGCTGCAGTGGGTCGCGTCGGCGCAGGCGCGCTCCGAGCACCCGATCGCGCTGGCGATCGTGGCGGCCGCGGCCGAACGCCAGATCGAACTGCTGCCGGCCGAAGGCTTCGCCGCCATCACCGGCGCCGGGGTCGAGGCCAGCGTGGCCGGCAAGCGCGTGCTGGCCGGCGCCGATCGCCTGATGGCCGAGCGCGGCGTGGATGTCAGCGCCTTCGGCCAGCGCGCCGAGCAATGGGGCAACGAGGGCAAGACGCCGATCTACGTCGCCATCGACGGCCGGGCCGCCGCCATGATCGCGGTGACCGATCCGGTCAAGCCGTCGGCCGTGGACGCGATCGCGGCGCTGCACGCGCAGGGCCTGAAGACCGCCATGATCACCGGCGACAACCGCCACACGGCGCAGGCCGTGGCGCGCCAGCTGGGCATCGATGAAGTGCGCGCCGAGGTGCTGCCCGACGGCAAGGTCGAGGCCATCGCCGCGCTGCGCGCCGGCGGCCGCAAGCTGGCCTTCGTCGGCGACGGCATCAACGACGCGCCGGCGCTGGCCGCGGCCGACACCGGCATCGCCATCGGCACCGGCACCGACGTCGCCATCGAGGCCGCCTCGGTGGTGCTGATGGCCGACGACCTGCACGGCGTGCCCAACGCCATCGCGCTCAGCCGCGCCACGCTGGCCAACATCCGCCAGAACCTGTTCTGGGCCTTCGCCTACAACGCCGCGCTGATTCCGCTGGCGGCGGGCGCGCTGTACCCCGCGTACGGCCTGTCGCTGTCGCCGATCTTCGCGGCCGGCGCCATGGCGCTGTCCAGCGTGTTCGTGCTGGGCAACGCGCTGCGCCTGAAGACCTTCCGCCCGCGCGCCGCGCACTGACGCGCCGGCCCACCAGGAGAACCCACATGAACATCGGACAAGCGGCACAGGAATCGGGCATCTCGGCCAAGATGATCCGCTACTACGAAAGCATCGGCCTGATCGGCCCGGCGCTGCGCAAGGACTCGGGCTACCGCGTCTACAGCGAGCACGACCTGCACACGCTGCGCTTCGTGCGGCGCGCGCGCGACCTGGGCTTCTCGGTGGAGCAGATGAACGAGCTGCTGGCGCTGTGGCGCGACCGCAGCCGCGCCAGCGCCGACGTCAAGCGCATCGCGCTCGAACACGTGGCCGAACTGGAGCGCAAGGCCTGCGCCCTGCGCGACATGGCGGCCACGCTCAAGCACCTGGCGCACAACTGCCATGGCGACGACCGGCCCGACTGCCCCATCCTTGAAAACCTGGGGCGGTCCCAGTAAGAACAAGGGCAAGCCATCTGGCTTGCCCTTTTTTTGCGCCAGGCCGGACGAGGTCCCTGCCCGGCCGCGTCCCGCCTGGTCTTGTCAGGCCTGGCCTTGCGCCGCGGCCTCGGCCTCGGCGGCCACCCGGGCATGATAGGCATCGGTCGCCGCCTGCTTGGCCGCGGCCTTCTCGGCGGCCGCCGCCGCTTTCTCCGCTTGCGCGGCCGCGACGTCGGCGGCCTGCTGCAGCGCGCGCTGGCGGGCGTTTTCCTGCACTTCCAGCACGCCGGCGGCGTCCAGCGACTCGAACACCGCGATCGATTCGACGTGCCCGGTGTGCGGGAACATGTTGATCACGCCCGCGCTCTTGAGCAGGTAGCCGCCCTCGTGCACCAGGATGGATGCGTCGCGCGCCAGCGTGGCCGGATTACAGGACACGTAGACGATGCGGCGCGGCCGTTCCTCGGGCGTCAATTGCGACAGGGCCTGCGAGACGGCGTGCGCGCCTTCGCGCGGCGGGTCGATCAGCATGCGGTCGAAGAAACCCAGGCCGCGCAGCCATTCGACATCAACCTCGAACAGGTTGAGCGTGGCGAAGCGGGTGCGGTCGCCCAGCCCGTGGCGCGCGGCGGCCTCGTAGGCGCGGTCGGTCAGCGCCTTGCTGCCCTCGACGCCCACGGCCTCGCGGCCCTGCGTGGCCAGCGGCAGCGTGAAGTTGCCCAGGCCACAGAACAGGTCGGCGACGCGGTCGGTCGGCTGCACGTCCAGCAGCTTGAGCGCGCGCGACACCATGGCGCGGTTGATGGCGTGGTTGACCTGGGTGAAGTCAGTCGGCCGGTACGGCATGCGCAAGCCGAACTCGGGCATGGTGTAGGTCAGCGCGTCGCGGTGCTCGGGCACCAGCGGGTGGACCGTGTCCGGGCCCTTGGGCTGCAGCCACCACTGCACGCCGTGCTTGTCGGCGAAGGCCCGCAGGATGGCGATGTCGTTGTCCGTCAGCGGCAGCAGATGGCGCAGCACCAGCGCGGTCACGCCGTCGCCCAGCGACACCTCCACCTGCGGCAGGCGGTCGGGCGCGGACATCGACGCGATCATGGCGCGCAGCGGCATCAGCAGGTCGCTGACGTGGCGCGGCAGCACATGGCATTCGCGCATGTCGGCCACGTAGCTGCTCTTGCGCTCGTGAAAGCCCACCAGCACCCCGCCCTTCTTGGGCACCACGCGCACCGACAGGCGGGCGCGGTAGCGGTAGCCCCAGGTCGGGCCGTGCAGCGGCGCCAGCACGCGCGCCGGACGCAGCTTGCCGACATGCCAGAAGGTGTCTTCGAGCGAGCGCTGCTTGATCGCCACCTGGGTGCTGGGTTCCAGGTGCTGCATGGCACAGCCGCCACAGACGCCGAAATGGGGGCAACGCGGCTCGACGCGCTGCGACGACGGACGCAGCACCTGATCGACCCGCGCGATTTCGTAGGACGGCTTGCGGCGCACGGTCGTGGCGGTGACCCGCTCGCCCGGCAAGGCGCCTTCCACGAACACGACCTTGCCGTCGCGGCGGGCGATGCCCCGGGCTTCCAGGTCCAGGGATTCGATACTCAAAACGTCAGACATCTCACGCAGTCCAGAAAATTCACGCAACCCGGCATTGTAAGAGGATTCGGCAGCGGCCCGCCCGCGCCCGAAAAAAAGGGGGACTTGCCGGAGACGGCCCGCCGGGCAGTCTCCATCAAGCCCCCCAAAGCCGGCGCCGGTCAGGACGCCGCCACGGATGGGAATCAGAACGAACGCGACACCGAGAACACCGCCCCCAGGCGGCCCGACGGATGGCCGTACTTGGTCGGCAGCCAGTTGTCCTTGGTGGCGCCCACCGCCGCCAGGCCCAGCACCCAGCCCTTCAGGTCCTTGGTCACGCCGACCTTGTAGTCGACGTAGTGGCCGATGGAATCGCCTTCCATGTTGACCTGGTTCTTGAGCTTCTGGTAACCGAGGTGGCCCACCAGGCCCCAGCCATCGCCCAGGTCGAAGTTGGCGGTGCCGTCCAGGTACCAGGTGCCCTTGCTGTCGGGCGTGCTGAAGAAGTCGCTGGGCGTGTAGGAATACTTGAGGGTGTAGTTGGCGTAGGTCGCGGCCAGGTACAGGTCGGTGTTGTTGTAGTTGCCGCCCTTGGGCGAGCTGGAGCCCGGATAGTAGTAGTGCAGCACGCCGGCATCGAGCGTGAAGTCGCCGCCGACGTCGCCCTTCCAGCCGCCGTAGAAGTCCATTTCCAGGTTGCCGTCGGTGAAGACGAAATTGGACACGTTGGAGTTCCAGTTGCCCAGGTAGAAACCGGAGCTGTGGGTCAGGTCGATGCCCAGCTGGGCCGCCGGCCGGAAATCGGTCTGCGAGTAGCCGCGGAAGCGGTAATCGCTCGCGATGGTGGCATTGCCGCTGAGCGAGAAACCGCCGCCCAGGTCGGTCGGTTCGGCCTGCGCCGTTGCGATGAGACAAGTGGCGAGCACAACGGGCAAGGCTAGCAACGTCTTCTTCATGGTGCGATGTCCTGATCGGATTTGACGAGGAGGAAGGCCGAAGGCGCATCCATCGGGCCGGTCCTGCAACGGCGGATGCCGGCTCCCTCCCCTTCAAGCAAGGTCCGTGCCAGGTTTCAATTGCGTCTCAACGGGCTGGCGCGGCGCTGAACGGGCATATCGGGCGCACCAAGGCGGTGCGCCACGCCGCGCGCGCAGGCGGCGGCGCATCAAAATGGGGCTGACGCCCCGTCATGGATCGCGGGACAAAAGAAAGACCCCGGCCCGCGCGGGCGGGTCGGGGTCGAGCGGCGCCGCCCGGGCTGGGCGGCCGTCAGGCGGCGGATCCTCCCGCCGCCTGACGCGAGCCTCAGTTGGCGGCCGGAGCGGCCGGCGGCGGCGGGGGCACCGCGCCCGGGGCGTTGCCCGGACCCTTGCCGTGACGGCCTTCCATCTTGGCGTGACGTTCCTGCATCTTGGCCTGGCGGTCCTTGAGCATCTGGGTCACCTGGGTGCGCTGGCCGTCGTTCAGGCTGTCCCACACGGCCAGCCACTGGTCGCGGACTTGCTTGGCCTGCGCGCCGAACTGGTCGCGCGACTTGTCGGATTGCTCGATCAGCGCGCGCGGGTCCAGCTTGCCGCTGTCCAGTTGCGCCTTGAGCAGGTCGTGGCGCTGGCCGCCGGAGGCGCGCATGGCCTCGTGCAGGCTGCGTTGGCCGT
>NZ_CYTY01000021.1:57416-93634 GCF_001298995.1 Achromobacter sp. 2789STDY5608615 | reverse complement strand
GAGTGCGAATCGGGACATGTAGGTCTCCTGAAAGTGAAGAAAGCGAGGCCATTGTGCGATCCGCCCGGTTTCACCCGGGTTTCGTCCCCGCAAGCTATGTTTCAGTCGATTGCGCCCCTGCCGGACGTGAAAACGGGGCCCAGCGGGCCCCGTCCGTCGCGCCTATCGCGCACGCCGCGCGCATCGCTCAGCTGGCGTCCCAGGCCGCCAGGTATTCCTTCCAGTGCGCCGCGTCGCTGGCCGCCAGCGTATCGCGCACCAGCGCGATTTCGGCATCGTAGGCGGTGCGGTCGATTTCGCCGCGCAGGAAGCGGAAGCGGCAATACACCAGCCAGGTGTTGACCACGTCGGTTTCGCAATAGGCGCGGACCTCGTCGGCGCGGCCCTGGCTCCAGGCCTCCCAGACCTTGCTGCCGTCCATGCCGAGCTTGCCCGGAAAGCCGCACAGCTTGGCCAGTTCGTCCAGCGGCGCGTTGGCGCGGCCGTTGTACTTGGCCAGCAGGTCCATCAGGTCGGTGTGGCGGGAGTGATAGCGCGAGATGTAGTTGTTGAACTTGAAATCGCGGTCTTCCTCGCCCATGTCCCAGTAGCGCGGCGCGGGCACGCCCTGGATCAGGCTGCGATAGTGCAGCACCGGCAGGTCGAAGCCCGAGCCGTTCCAGCTGACCAGCTTGGGCGTGTAGCGCTCGATGGTCTTGAAGAAACCGGCCAGCAAGGCGGCTTCGGGATCGTCGGGCTGGCCCAGCGTCTTGACGCGAAAGCCCTGGTCGTCGCGGAACACGCAACCCACCACCGCGACCTTGTGCAGGTGCAGCGGCAGGAAGTCGTGGCCCACGGCCTCGCGGCGCGCGGTCAGCGCGCGCTCGACCACTTCGGCGTCGGGGACGTCGGCGCTCCAGCCGTTGAGCTTGCGCAGGCCGTCCGCGTCGGGAATGGTCTCGAGGTCGAATACCAGGGTGGGCGTCATTTGGCGGGCAGGTACTGCATCGGATCCACGGGGGTGCCCTGGCGGCGGATCTCGAAATGCAGGCGCGGCGAGGTGGTGTCGCTCTGGCCGATTTCGGCGATCTTGGCGCCGCGCTTGACGTCCTGGCCGGTCTTCACGAGCAGCGTGCGGTTATGCGCGTACGCCGTGATGAAGCCGTTCTGGTGGTTGACGATGATCAGGTTGCCCAGGCCGCGCACGCCGTTGCCGCTGTACATGACCTTGCCATCCGCCGCGGCGTTGACCGGGTCGCCCAGCGCGCCGGCGATGTCGATGCCCTTGCTGTTGTTGTTGAAGCCCTGCATGATCTGGCCGCCCGCCGGCCAGGCCCAGTTGATCACGCCGGCATCGGCGGCGCGGGTGACAGGCTTGTTCTCGGCCGGGGTCGGCGTGGGCGGCGGCAGCGACGCCGTGGCGGTGGCCGAGGTGTCGCCGGGCTGGTCCAGCGGACGCGGCTGCGGCTTGGTGCTGGCGATGGGCGCGGGTTGCGCGCCGCCGCCCGACGAACCGGACATCTTCAACACCTGTCCGACCGAAATCTGGTTGGGGTCGCTGAGGTTGTTCCAGCGCTTGACGTTCTCGACATCGACGTTGTTGGCGCGAGCGATCTTGTAGAGCGTGTCGCCCGGCTTGACGACGTAGCTGCCGCCCGGCTGGGCGGCGGCGGCCGGTTGCCCGCCGGCCAGGTCAACGACCGGCGCGCGCGTGCCTTTGGAAGCGCAGCCGGCCAGGATGGCCAGGCTGAGGACGCCCGCCACGAAAAGCGGGCGGCGCAGGCGCGTCATGGACACGCCAAGGGTCATATCGGTCAGTTGCAACTGCCCGTTGAGCATACGTTTCTCCTGTTTGCTCAAGATTGTATTCCGGCACGCAGCGGCACAAAGCGCACGGCCTCTAATTCAGTTCGTTTCCAGCTGGCCGCGCCCGTGCGTTCGATCAGCACCAGGCGCTGGTTCGAGCCCCCTTCGGGAGCGATCAGGCGTCCACCCGGCGCCAGCCGCAGGAGCAGCGCTTGCGGGATGGTCAGGCCAGCGGCAGCCACAACGATAGCATCGAACGGCGCCACGCCGGGCAGGCCCAGCATGCCGTCGCCGTAGATCAAGCGGATCCGCGTGGTCAGCCGCAAGGCGCGCAGATGCTCGCGCGCCAGCTCGTAGAGGCCGCGGATGCGCTCGATGGAATGGACCTCGCGCACGAACTGCGCCAGCACCGCGGCCTGGTAGCCGCAACCGGCGCCGACTTCCAGCACGCGGGTGGGCGTGCGGTCTTCGCAGATGGCGGCGATCATGCGCGCCACCACCCACGGTTGCGAGATGGTCTGCGAGTGGCCGATGGGCAGCGCCGCGTCTTCGTAGGCGCGGCTGGCCAGCGCCTCGTCGACGAACAGGTGGCGCGGCACCGCGGCCATGGCATTGAGCACGCGCTCGTCGCTGACGCCCTGTCCGCGCAGGCGCTGCACCATGGCCTGGCGCAGGCGATCGGAATTGAGCCCCAGGTTGCCGCCGGCAGCCGGCGTCGGCGCCTTGGCCTGGCTTTGCAGGGTGGCGGCCGAAATGCGGGTATTGCTGTTGGCCGGCGTAACGCCGGGACTGAGCCGTCCGGAATCGTAGCGGACCGGGCTGGGCCGCCCGGGCACGGCCTGGGAAACGTCCGGCTGGCTTATGCGTCGGCGCATAGCGGCTCCGCCCAGGTCCGGATTTCTTCGAGCTGGCCGTGCTGGGTCAGATCCAGGCGCAGCGGCGTGACCGACACCCTGCCCTGCGCCACCGCGTGGAAATCCGTGCCCGGCGTGGCGTCCGCGGCCTGCCCCACCGGCCCGATCCAGTAGACCGTGTCGCCGTAAGGGGTGGTGGTGCGCACCACCGGCTGCGACGGATGGCGCTTGCCCAGGCGGGTGACCTCGAAGCCGTGCATGTCGTCGAAGCGGCGGCTGGGGATGTTGACGTTCAGCAGCACCGGCGCGGCCAGCGGCTGCGCCAGGTGGCGCTCGACCACCAGGCGGGCGGCGCGGGCGGCCGAGTCGATGTGCTCCCAGCCCTTCTCGGCCAGCGAGAAGGCGATGGCCGGGATGCCGAACAGGTAGCCCTCGCTGGCGGCGGCGACGGTGCCCGAATAGAGCGTGTCGTCGCCCATGTTGGCGCCGTTGTTGATGCCGGACACCACCAGGTCGGGGCGCGTGTCCATCAGCCCGGTCAGGGCGACGTGGACGCAGTCGGACGGGGTGCCATTGACGGCGATGAAGCCGTTGGAGGCGGTGCGCACCGACAGCGGGCGGTTCAGCGTCAGGGAATTGGACGCGCCGCTGTGGTTGGTCTCGGGCGCGACGACGGTCAGATCGCCGAGGCCTTCCAGCGCCTTGACCAGCGCTTCGAGCCCAGGGGCCGAGTAACCATCATCGTTCGAAACCAGAATTCGCATTGTGCATCCGAAAGAAAATAAAACGCGGGTGGACCGGCTGGATTGTACCGTCCGCGGAAGGCGCCGGCATGTCCCCGTCCACCTGTCCCCCGATGACCCGCTCGCATACCCGTACCCGGCCCGGCCGGCGACCGGGGTAGAATCCGCAGCCACCGAGACAACTGCACGATAACAACGGACCCCTCTAGAACATGGCGATCACCGAACCGTCCCTGGCGTTCACCGCGGCGCTCATCCTGCTGGCCTACCTGATCGGCTCCGTGCCGTTCGCCGTGGTGGTCAGCAAACTCATGGGGCTGCAGGATCCTCGCAGCTACGGCTCGAAGAACCCCGGCGCGACCAACGTGCTGCGCACCGGCAACAAGACCGCCGCCGCCCTGACCCTGCTGGGCGACGCCGCCAAGGGCTGGTTCGCCGTCTGGCTGGCGGTCAAGCTGGCCCCCGGCATCGCCCCCGGCCCGCTGGCCGCGGTGGCCGTGGCGGCCTTCCTGGGCCATCTGTATCCGATTTTCCTGGGCTTCAAGGGCGGCAAGGGCGTGGCCACCGCCCTGGGCGTGCTGGTCGCCATCCAGCCCTGGCTGGCGGTCGCCACGGCGGCCACCTGGCTGATCATCGCGGTGTTCTTCCGCTACTCGTCGCTGGCCTCGCTGGTGGCGGCGTTCTTCGCCCCGGTCTACTACGTGTTCGGCTCGGGCCTGGCCTGGTATGCCCAGCCGGCCATGGGCGTGGCCCTGGCCATCATCGGCGTGCTGTTGTTCTACCGCCACCGCGCCAACATCACGCGCCTGGTGCAAGGCACCGAAAGCCGCATCGGCGGCAAGAAAAAGTGACGCCCGCCCGGCGGGCCGGCATGGCCGCCGCGGCGCGGGATGAAAAAAGGGGGCTGCGGCCCCCTTTTCCATTGCCCGTCTCGGTCAGGCGATATCGGCCAGGTCCCAGCGCGGCCGCACGGTGAAGCCGTGGGCGTCCGGGTCCAGCGTCACCAGCCCGGCCTTGACCCGCTCGGCCGCCGCGAAGGCGATCATGGCGCCGTTGTCGGTGCACAGCGCCAGCGGCGGGAAATAGGCCTGGGCCTTCAGGGGCTTGAGCGCGGCGGCCAGCTTGGCGCGCAGCAGCTGGTTGGCGCCGACCCCGCCGGCCACCACCAGGCGGCGCAGGCCGGTCTGCTTCAAGGCGCGGATCGACTTGGCGGCCAGCACCTCGACGATCGCGGCCTGGGTCGCCGCCGCCAGGTCGGCGCGGGTCTGTTCATCCAGCCCGCCGTCCTGCTCGGCGGCCTTGACCCGGGTCAGCACGGCAGTCTTCAGGCCGCTGAAGCTGAAATCCAGGTCGCCGCTGTGCAGCATGGGGCGCGGCAGGTCGAAACGCGTGGCATCGCCCTGCGTCGCCAGGCGCGCCAGCGCCGGACCGCCGGGATAGCCCAGGCCCATCAGCTTGGCGGACTTGTCGAAGGCTTCGCCGGCGGCGTCGTCCAGGGTTTCGCCCAGCAATTCGTAGCGCCCCACCCCGTCAACCCGCATCAATTGCGTGTGGCCGCCCGACACCAGCAGCGCGACAAAGGGAAACTCGGGCCGCGGATCGGCCAGCATCGGCGACAGCAGGTGACCTTCGAGGTGATGGATGGGAATGGCCGGCAGGTGGCGCGACCAGGCGAACGACTGCGCCACGCTGGCGCCCACCAGCAGCGCGCCGGCCAGGCCGGGACCCGCGGTGTAGGCGACCGCGTCAATGTCCGACATTTCCAGGCCGGCTTCGCGCAGCACCTGGTGGGTCAGCGGCACCACGCGCCGGATATGGTCGCGCGAGGCGAGTTCAGGCACCACGCCCCCGTATTCCTGGTGCATGGCGATCTGGGTATGCAGGGCGTGCGCGAGCGGGCCGCGTTCCGTACAGACGGCTGCGACGCCCGTTTCGTCGCAGGAGCTTTCAAAGCCGAGAATAATCATGGCGGCAGAGTTTACAACTGATGCGAAAATACGCCCGTTTACAAAATGACCGAGGGCGGCAACGCCCCCCTCCCGACAAACCGAGCCTGCAAGCACCCTGGGGATAAGAATGCTGGAGAAGCTATTCAACCTGCGTGAACACGGCACGACCGCGAGAACCGAGATCGTGGCCGGCCTGACGACATTCCTGACGATGTCGTACATCATCTTCGTGAACCCGGACATCCTATCGTCCACCGGCATGGACCGCAACGCCGTGTTCGTCGCCACCTGCCTGGCCGCCGCGCTGGGCTCGCTGGTGATGGCGCTGATCGCCAACTGGCCGATCGGCATGGCGCCGGGCATGGGGCTGAACGCCTTCTTCGCCTTCACCGTGGTCAAGACCATGGGCTACACCTGGGAGCAGGCGCTGGGCGCCGTGTTCATCTCGGGCGTGATCTTCCTGATCCTGACCATCTCGGGCATCCGGGTCTGGCTGGTCAAGGGCATCCCGCATTCGCTGCGCAGCGCCATCGCCGCCGGTATCGGCCTGTTCCTGGCCATTATCGCGCTGTCGAGCGCCGGCATCGTGGTGGCGCATCCGGCCACCAAGGTGACGCTGGGCGACCTGACCACGCCGGGACCGCTGTTCGCCATCCTGGGCTTTTTCATCATCGCCTCGCTGGACGCGCTGCGCGTGCGCGGCGCCATCCTGATCGGCATCCTGGTGGTCACGGTGCTGTCGATGGCGCTGGGCTACAACGAATTCAAGGGCGTGTTCGCGGCGCCGCCGAGCCTGGCGCCGACGCTGTTCAAGATGGACATCCTGGGCGCGCTGCACACCGGCTTCGTGCACGTCATCCTGGTGTTCGTGCTGGTCGAGGTGTTCGACGCCACCGGCACGCTGGTGGGCGTGGCCAAGCGCGCCGGCCTGATGCCGGAGGGTCGCCCCAACCGCCTGGGCCGCGCGCTGTTCGCCGACAGCACCGCCATCGTCGCCGGCTCGATGCTGGGCACCAGCAGCACCACCGCCTACGTCGAAAGCGCCTCGGGCGTGCAGGCCGGCGGCCGCACCGGCCTGACCGCCCTGGTCGTGGCCCTGCTGTTCCTGGCCGCGCTGTTCATCTCGCCGCTGGCCGGCGCCGTGCCCGCCTACGCCACCGCGCCCGCCCTGCTCTACGTGGCCGGCCTGATGATGCGCGAGCTGATCGACATCGACTGGAACGACGTCTGCGAAGCCACCCCGGCCGCGCTGACCGCGCTGGTGATGCCGTTCACCTACTCCATCGCCAACGGCATCGCCTTCGGCTTCATCAGCTACGTGGTGCTCAAGACCGCCACGGGCCGCGTGCGCGACGTGCATCCGGCCACCTGGCTGGTGGCGATCCTGTTCGTGATCCGCTACGCATTCTTCCCGGAATAACGTCCGCCAGACGCGCCATGCGAAACCGCCGCGCTTCCGATCCGGAAGGCGGCGGTTTTTTCATGCCGGCGCGCGTCCCCGCCGTCAGGCCACGGCGGTCCAGACCGCGAGTTCATAGCCATCGAGGTCGGCGAAGTGGAAGCGGCGGCCGCCGGGGAAATCGAAGGCCTCGCGGCTGATGCGGCCGCCCGACGCCGTCACGCGGCGCTGCGCGTCAGCCAGGTCGTCGGCGTACAGGATCACCAGCGGCCCGCCCGGGCGCACCGGCTCGCCGGTGGTGAAGCCGCCCTTCAGGCGACCATCGGTGAATTCGGTGTAGGTCGGCCCGTAGTCGGTGAACGACCAGCCGAAGGCGTCGCCATAGAAGCGCTTGCTGCGCGCGATGTCGGCGACGTTGAATTCGATGTTGTCGATCTGGTGGTTGTTGCCGGTGGCGCCCATGCGTGTCTCCCGCGGATATCGAAGAAAACCGCATCATCCCCGATTCGCGCGACCGCGTCTTGAACGAAACGGCCAGACGCCAACAGCCGCGCGCCGCCGGACGTGCGCCGCTAGCCGCGCGCCACTAGCCGCGCGCCTGCTCGCGCAGCGCCGAGGGCGTCATGCCGCACAGCGCCCGCACCTCGCGGCTCAGGTGAGCCTGGTCGGCATAGCCCGCGTCCGCGGCCAGCCGGGCCAGCGGCAGGCCCGCCGGACCGCGCAGCAGCGCGATGAAGCGCTGCAACCGCAGGATGCGTTCAAGCATCTTGGGGCCATAGCCGAAATGGTCGTGACTGAAGCGCCTCAGGCTGCGCTCGCTCATCTCCAAGCGGTCGTCGAGACCAGGGCCGCCGGGCCGCGGCTCGGCCGCGAGCCAGCGGAACAGGGCCGCGGCCCGCGGCGCGGGCGCCTCGTGGCGCCGCGCATCGCCCGTCAGCGCTTCTTGCAGAGCCAGCATCTGGCCTTCGGGCGTGGCGGCCTCGCGCACCCGGCGCGCGACACGGTCGGCGCGGGCGTCGCCCCACAGCGCGGCCAGTTCGACCCGACGCCCCACCAGCTCGGACAGCGGCACGCCCAGCCAGCCGCGCGCGGCGCCCGGCTGGAAGCGCAGGCCCAGCACCCGCGCGCCCGGCGCCAGCTGCGGCCGCGCGGCGACCACGTCGGGGCCGACCACGCTCAGACGGCCGCCGGTCCAGAGAATGTCCGCGCAGCCGTCGGGCAGCACCGCCACGTCGGCGGCCTGCCCCGGCGCCAGCTCGCTGCGCCAGGCGCACAGGAAATGCGGGCGCAGCGACGCCACGGGCAGGGCCTCGTGATAGCTGCCGGTCATGCCCGCGACGGCGGGCGCGGCGGAATCGGGGGTCGGGCCAGAGGCCATGGAAACAGTGATTGCAAGGCGGAAATGACCACTATACCGGTACGGCTGCCACGGTTCGCGAGCCATCCAGCCAATCGCCGCCATTGAGGTCCGCTATCAACCCGCCGGCCCTCATGGTTGCTGTCGGAGGCGGTTGAATTCGCCGATACACTCCCCATGTATATAAGACTATGGAGCCGACCTTGTCTCGCCACACCCCGCATTCCTCCTGTCCCCGCCGCCGCGAGCGCCACGCATGAGCACCCTCGCCCGTATCCCCTTCTCGGTGCTGGACCTGGCGCCGATCGTGCAAGGCCGCGATGCCGCCGACGCCTTCCGCAACAGCGTGGCGGTGGCGCAGCACGTCGAACGCCTGGGCTACAAGCGCTTCTGGCTGGCCGAGCACCACAACATCAACGGCGTGGCCAGCAGCGCCACGGCGGTGCTGATCGGCCACATCGCCGGGCACACCTCGACGCTGCGCGTCGGCTCGGGCGGCGTGATGCTGCCCAACCATGCGCCGCTGATCATCGCCGAGCAGTTCGGCACGCTCGAAACCCTGTACCCCGGCCGCATCGACCTGGGCCTGGGCCGCGCGCCCGGCAGCGACGGCGCCACGCAGCACGCGCTGCGCCGCGGTCCGCGCAGCGGCCTGGAATTCCCGGCGCTGGTCGAGGAACTGCGCGGATTTCTCGCGCCCTCGCGTCCCGGCCAGCCGGTGCGCGCGATTCCCGGCGAAGGCCTGGACATCCCCATCTGGCTGCTGGGTTCGAGCGACTTCAGCGCCCGGCTGGCGGCCGAGCTGGGCCTGCCGTTCTCGTTCGCCGGCCACTTCTCGCCCGAGGGCATGGCGGCGATGCGCCTGTATCGCCACCTGTTCAAACCGTCCGAGACGCTGGCCCGCCCCTACGCCATGATCGGCGTGCCGGTGATCGCCGCGGCGACCGACGAGGAAGCCCGCCGCCAGGCCACCACGCAGCAACTCAAGTTCCTGTCGCTGGTGCGCGGCAACCGCCTGCAGCTGCAGCCGCCGGTCGACAGCATGGACGGGCTCTGGAACGAGTGGGAACGCGAGGCCGTGAACCAGCGCCTGGGCGCCGCCATCGTCGGCGGCCCCGAGACCGTCAAGCGCCGGCTGGAGGCCCTGGTGGCCGAAACGGAAGCCGACGAAGTCATGATCGTGTCCGATTTCTTCGATATCGCCGATCGCCTGCGTTCCTTCGAGATCGTCGCCGCGCTCAAGCAGCGCGACGGCATGTCCACAACAACCGCGGCGTGAGGCCGGCGGCCCCGCCGCCAGCCCCGCAAGCCCCGCAGACTGCGCTCGCCACAGCGCCAACCATTGCGACGTGACCGGTCCCCGCTCTACTATGGACTGGCAGGACCGGCAATACCGCGTCGCCGAATCCGGTTCGGGGCATGCCCCCCCCCCGCGCCGCTGATATCGACTTTTTGCGCCGCGCCAGCGGCAAGGATCCAAAATGAGTATTGTTGAACTGACCAAAGACACTTTCCAGGAAGCCATCACGCCGGACGGCACCCTGATCGTGGACTTCTGGGCGCCCTGGTGTGGCCCGTGCCGCGGTTTCGCCCCGGTCTTCGAGCAGGCCGCCACCGAGCATCCGGACGTCACGTTCGCCAAGGTCAACACCGACGTCGAGCAGGAACTGGCCGGCGCGCTGGGCATCCGTTCGATTCCCACGCTGATGGTGTTCCGTGAAAAGGTCCTGCTGTTCTCGCAACCGGGCGCCTTGTCGGGCGGCCAGCTCAATGAGCTGCTTGCCAAGATCAAGGAAGTGGACATGGAAAAGGTCCACCAGGAAATCGCCGCGGCCCAGGACAGCCAGGACGCGTGATGCGCAAGGGCCCCTCGGGGCCCTTGTGTTTTTCACGCCAGTTGTTCCCAGGCCGAGCGGCCGCGCGTGATGTTGGCCGCCGTCATCTCCAGGTCGGCCACGGCGTCGCGCGGCACCGTGAAGCGCAACGCCACGCCGTCGGCGCTGAAATCCTCCTGCACGATCACCGCGCCGGCCTGCGCCAGCCGCGACTTCAATAGCGGCAGCTCGGCGAAGCCGCAGGCGCACGCCACCGTGGCCAGGTCCACGATCTCGGCGCGCGGACCGTTGCGCAGGCAGTTGGCGGCGCAACCGCCATAGGCCCGCACCAGCCCGCCGGCGCCCAGCTTGACGCCCCCGAACCAGCGCACCACCAGCACCGCCACGCGGTCCATGCCCTGCCCTTCGATCGCCTGCAGGATCGGGCGTCCGGCCGTGCCGCCGGGCTCGCCATCGTCATTGAAGCGGTATTCCTGGCCGATGCGGTAGGCCCAGCAGTTGTGGGTCGCCTCGGGGTCGCTGTGCGCCGCGAAGAACGCCATGGCCTCGTCGATGCTGGAGACGGGCGCGGCATGCGCGACGAAGCGGCTTTTCTTGATGTCTTCCTCGTGCGAGCAGACAGCGGTCAAGGTGGTAGTCATAGCCCGGCATTGTAAGGGCCGGATCCAGGCCGGACCCCGGCCGCGCCTGGCGCGGCCAGGACGGACGGCTCCGGCGCGCGGGCCTCAGCCGTGGCAGTCGGCGACTTCCTGGTCCAGGTAGACGTCGAAGGCCACGTCGCGCGCCCACTTGGCCGGCAGGGCTTTCCAGGCGCCGGCCCGCGCCCAGTCGCGCATGCGCGCATCGAGCCAGGCCTGCGTGGCGGTGTCGGCCGCCGGCAGCAGCCACACGCGTTCCTGGCGGGCGCCGTCGGCGCCCAGCGTGGCCGAGAATTTCTTCCATTCGGGAAAGCGCATCAGCGGTTCCCACACCGCGTCGTCGACCAGGCCGATATCGCAGCCGCCTTCGCGCACCGCCACCAGCGCGTCCGACGGCACGCGGTAGGTGCGCACCACCGCGCCCCAGCTGCGGGCCAGCGCCTGCGCGCCGACGGCGGCCTCGGCCATGCAGACGCTGCGGCCGCGGGCATCGCTGCCCTGGCGCATGCGGGTATCGCTGCGGATCACGGCCTTGGGACGCGCGGCGTAGCCGGTGGCGACCGCCGCCAGCGACGCGGGCAGCGCCTGCCCCGGCTGCGCACGGTCGGCCAGCACCACGTCGACCTCGCCGGCGGCCAGCAGGCGGGCCGCGTCGGCGGCCGCCACCTGCCGCAGGCTGAACGGCAGGCCCAGGTCCTGCGCCAGCTTCTCGGCCATGGCGAGGTCCAGTCCTTCGGGGGTGCGGATCTTGGCGCCGGCCGCCGGCGCGGGCGCCAGGTACGGCACGCCCACCACCAGCTCGCCGCGCTGGCGCGCGGCCGCCAGGCCGTCGGCCGGCGCCGCGCCGCTGGCCGCGGACAGCAAGGCCGATACGCCGATCAGGAGACAAAACACGCGCCGCATCCCTGGCCTCACACGTACTGGTAGCGCAGCAGCCGGTGCTTGAGGTTCTCGAGCACGAACTGGTCGATCAGCGCGGCCAGCACCGCGATGACCAGGATATTGGTCATCACGCCGGTCATGTCGGCGATCTCGCCCGAATAGGCCAGCGAACGGCCCAGGCCCTTGCCGAAGCCGATCAGCATCTCGGCCGAAATCAGCGCGCGCCAGGCGTTGCCGAACGCCAGCTGGGCGCCGGTGATCAGCTCGGGCATGACGGCCGGCAGGTACACGCGCTTGACCAGGCCCCAGGGCGTGGCGCCCATGACGCGGGCGGCCGAGACGTGCACGCGCTGCACCGACTCGGTGGCGTTCATCACGCTCAGGGCCGCCGGGAAGAACGCCGACAGCGCCACCACCACGATGATCGGCGTGCTGCCGAAGCCCATCACGATCAGGAACAGCGGCACCCAGGCGATCGACGGAATCGACTGCAGGATAACGATGGCGCTGCGCAGCACTTCGCGGAAGAAGAACAGCACCGCCGCCACCAGGCCGAAACCGATGCCCGCCGCCAGCGCCAGGCCGTAGCCCGCGCCCAGCCGGCCCAGCGTGCCCATCAGGCTCTGGTGGAACGATTGCTTGCCCAGGTCTTCGAACAGGCGTTCGAGCACCGCCGGCACGCCCGGCATCAGGAAGTCGGGCAAGGCGAACGCCGCCGCCTGCCACAGCGCCAGGATGAACAGGACGCCCAGCACGCCCGCCAGATGCTTGCGGGCGCCGGTCACACGGGTCGATGCGCTCAAAGCTTGCGAGCCTCTTGCCAGGACAGGTCGACGATGCTGGAGACGTCGTACGGCTTGCCGTCGCGCGTCTTGAGCGAACCCTGGGCCTGCAGGATGTCGGCGATCTCCTGCATGCGCTTGGTGTCCTTCTCGGTCAGCTTGGGCGTGAACACCTGCGTGCTGATGGCCTCGGCGATCACCGTCTCGCGCGGCAGCTCGCCACGGTTCAGGGTCTTGAGCGTGGGCTCGGCGATGAAGTACGAGGCGATCAGCTTGGAGGCCTGGGCCGGTTCCTTTTGCAGCAGCGCGATGGCCTGGTTCTGAGCGTCCAGCGCCTTCCAGACGTCATCCTTGCGCTTGGCCAGCGTCTCGCCCGAGGTGATCACCACCATGCACGGGAATGGCCAGGCCTGGCCCACTTCGTAGATCTGCTTGACCGGCGCCACCAGCTGCGCGATGCGGTCGTAGGGTTCGAACAGGAAGGCCGCGTCGACGCGCTTGCCCACCAGCGACTGCACCGCCACCGCCGGGCTCACGCCCATCACGTTGACGTCGTCCGCGTCCAGGTTGCCCTGCTTGAGCACCACGCCCTTGAGCACCACGTCGGCGGCGCTGCCCTCGGCCTGCGAGGCCAGCGTCTTGCCCTTCAGGCCGGCGATGTCCTTGATGCCCGAATCGTCGCGCACGATCAGCGAGTGGTAGCCCTGCTGCGCGCCGCCCACCACCTTCAGGTCCGCGCCTTTCGAGGCCCAGGCCACGGCATTGGTGAAGCCCAGCACGCCGATGTCCAGCTGGCCGCCGACGATGGCCTTGATCAGGTCGGTGCCCGACTTGAACTCGATCAGCTCGGAATCCAGGCCGGCCTTCTTGTAGTAGCCGCCCTCCTGCGCCACGATGGCCTGCGCATCGTCCATCACGCGCAGGTAGCCGACGCGGAATTTCTCGGCGGCCATGGCGGGCGCCGCCGCCAGGAGCGCCGCGGCCAGCGGCAGGGACAGCCATTGCTTGAATTTCATGGGAAAAGCTCCAGGGAATCGAGGATGGCCGGCGCCGGTGGCGCCGTCCGTAAACCGGAAAATCAGGGAATCAGGCCGCCAGCGCCAGGTCGGCGTGGGCCGACGAACCGTCGACGGCGATGCCCAGCAAGCGCAGGATCTCGCGCTTCTCGGCGGCCAGGTCGGACAGGTCGTGGCTCTTGGCGCGATGGGCCAGGTTGAATTCGCGCAGCACCCGCGCCGGACGCGGGCTGAACACCACGATGCGGTCGGCCAGGAACAGCGCCTCGTCGACGTCGTGGGTCACCAGCAGCACGGTGGGCTTTTCCTGCGCGATCAGCTGGCGCAGCACGTCCTGCAGCGCCAGGCGCGTCAGCGCGTCAAGCGCGCCGAAGGGTTCGTCCATCAGCATGGTCTGCGGCTGCGCGATGAAGGCGCGGGCCAGCGCGGCGCGCTGGCGCATGCCGCCGGACACCTGATGCGGGTAATAGTGCTCGAAGCCGGCCAGGCTGACGCGCGCCAGCCACTCGCGCGCCGCCTCGCGGGCGCGCTTCTTGGGGGTCTTCTGGAATTCCAGCGCCAGCGCCACGTTGTCTTCCAGAGTCAGCCATGGATACAGCGCGTGTTCCTGGAACACCAGCGTGCGGCTGGGATGCGGGCCCGTCACGGCCTTGCCGTCGGCCAGCACCTGCCCTTGCGTGGGTTTTTCCAGGCCGGCGGCCAGGTGCAGCAGGGTCGACTTGCCGCAGCCGGACGGGCCGACCAGCGCGACCAGCTCGCCGGTCTTGAATTCGCTGGTGAAGCCGTCGACGACCGGCAGGTCGCCGAAGTGCTTGTGGACGTGGTCGAAAGTCAGGTTCATGGAACGAATCGTGGGCGCGCGTTGGGGAACGGGCCTAATCTAACAATTCGTTATATGAATCCAAACGATCAATATCGAATGTTCTTAAGACTTTTGGTTATAAACAAAGCACCTCAGGCCGCCGCCTGCGCGCGGCTGGCGTGGCGCTGCAGTCCGAATGCGATCAGGAAGCCCAGCAGCACCGACATCGCCGCCGCCAGGAAGATCGCCGGATAGCCGAAGCCGCCCGAGATGTAGCCCGCCACCGGGCCGGTGGCGCCCAGGGCCAGGTCCAGGAAGGCGGAATACGCGCCCAGCGCGGCGCCGCGGCTGCCGGCCGGCACGCGCGCCACGGCCTCGACGCCGATGGCCGGGAACACCAGCGCGAAGCCGCAGCCGGTCAGGGCCGCGCCCACCAGCGCGGCGGTGGGATTGGGCGCCAGCCACAGCAGCGCCAGGCCGGCGGCCTCGACCAGGAACGACACCTGCGCCACCTTGAAGCCGCCAAAGCGCGTGATGGTGCCGGCGAACAGCAGGCGCACGCCGATGAAGGCGCAGCCGAACGCGCTGAGCGCGTGCGCCGCGCCCTCCCACGAGAAGCTGGCGTAGTACAGCGCCACGAAGGCCGCCAGCGTGCCGAAGCCGACCGAGCCCAGCCCCAGCGCCATGCCGTGCGGGAACACCCGCAGCACCACGCTCTTGAAGGCCATGCGATGCCCGCCGACGATGGCCACCGCGGCCCGCGCCAGCGCCAGCCCCAGGCCGGCCAGGCCCAGCAGCAGCACCGCGCCGCCCAGCGCGCCCATGCTCCATTCGGTTTCCAGGTAGACGCCCAGCGGCGCGCCCAGCGCCAGCCCGCCGTAGGTGCAGATGCCGTTCCAGGAGATCACCCGCGCCGTGTGCAGCGGGCCGACCCGGGCAATCGCCCAGGTGGCCGAGCCGGTGCCGACCCAGCTTTCGCCGAAGCCCAGCGCCAGCCGGCTGACGATGATGGCGCCCAGGCTGAGCCAGGCGCTGCGCTCAAAGGCATAGGCCAGCAGCAGGAACACGCCGCTGGCGGCGCAGGCCGCCATGCCGATCACCACGGTCTGCTTGGGTCCGACCGTATCGGCCATGCGGCCGGCGTGCGAGCGGCTCAGCAGCGTGGCTACGTACTGCACGCTGATGGCCAGCCCCGCCAGCACCGAGCCGTAACCGAGCTGGCCGTGCACGTAGCCGGGCAGCACCGCGAGCGGCAGGCCGATGGCCAGGTAACAGATGAAGGTGAAAAAGGCGATCGCGACGATGCGCGAGGTCAACGCGAACGTCCCGATGGGCTGGCCATCGGGCGTGGTATGAGGTGTGGGAGGCATGGCTGACGGGGTGGAACCTGGCGCAACGGGCCAGGGTTTACCCGGATGATAGCCCAGCAGGATTGCGGCTGGCTGAACGGGATTCGGCCAGCCGCCTCAATGCGGGGATCAGGCTTGGGGGATCAGGCTTCGATACCGCGCGAGGATAGGTAGTCTTCGTAGCCGCCGCGGTAGTCGACGATCTCGCCCGACGGCAGGATCTCGATCACGCGGGTGGCCAGGCCCGACACGAATTCGCGGTCGTGCGAGACGAACACCAGCGTGCCTTCGTACTTTTCCAGCGCGAACTGCAGCGATTCGATCGATTCCATGTCCAGGTGGTTGGTCGGCTCGTCGAGCAGCATGACGTTGTGGCGGCCCAGCATCAGGCGGCCGAAGGTCATGCGGTTCTTTTCGCCGCCGGACAGCACCTTGGGCGCCTTGGGCAGGTCGTCCGCCGAGAACAGCAGGCGGCCCAGCACCGAACGGATCGACTGGTCGTCGTCGCCCGGCTGGCGATGGTCGCCCATCCAGTCGAGCAGGTTGATGTCGGTCTGCAGGAACTGATCCGACACGTCCTGGGCCATGTAGCCCAGGTCGGCGTTTTCCGACCACTTGACGCTGCCGGCGTCCGGCGCCAGGTCGGTGGCCAGCAGGCGCAGCAAGGTGGTCTTGCCGACGCCGTTGGCGCCGATGATGGCGATCTTCTCGCCGGCATCGACCATGGCCGAGAAGTTGCGGATCACGGGCGCGTCGTAGGACTTGGACAGGCCTTCGACCGTGACCGCCAGGCGGTGCATGACCTTGTTCTGCTCGAAGCGGATGTACGGGTTCTGGCGCGACGAGGGCTTGACCACGACCTGCTCGGCCTTGATGCGGTCGATCTGCTTGAGACGCGAGGTGGCCTGGCGCGACTTGGACTTGTTGGCGGCGAAACGGCGCACGAAGTCCTGCAGTTCGGTGACGCGTTCCTTGGCCTTGGCGTTGTTGGCCACCAGGCGCTCGCGGGCCTGGGTCGAGGCCAGCATGTAGTCGTCGTAGTTGCCCGGGTAGATGCGGATCTCGCCATAGTCCAGGTCGGCCATGTGGGTGCAGACCTGGTTCAGGAAGTGACGATCGTGGCTGATGATGATCATCGTGCTCTGGTAGCTGTTGAGCACGCTTTCCAGCCAGCGGATGGTGTTGATGTCCAGGTTGTTGGTCGGTTCGTCCAGCAGCAGCACGTCCGGGTTCGAGAACAGCGCCTGCGCCAGCAGCACGCGCAGCTTCCAGCCCGGCGCCACTTCGCGCATCGGCAGGTTGTGCTGGTCCACGGCGATTTCCAGGCCCAGCAGCAGCTCGCCGGCGCGGGCTTCGGCGGTGTAGCCGTCATATTCGGCGAACTTGGCTTCCAGGTCGGCCGCGCGCATGTAGTCGTCTTCCGACGCTTCCGGGTTGGCGTAGATCGCGTCGCGCTCGGACATCGCGGCCCACATCTCGGTGTGGCCCATCATCACCACGTCCAGCACGCGCAGGTCCTCGAAGGCGAACTGGTCCTGGCGCAGCTTGCCCAGGCGCACGCCCGGCTCCAGCGAGACGTTGCCGGCCGACGACTCCAGGTCGCCGCCGATGATCTTCATGAACGTCGACTTGCCGGACCCGTTGGCCCCGATCAGCCCGTAGCGGTTGCCTTCCCCGAACTTGACGCTGACGTTCTCGAAAAGGGGCTTGGGACCGAACTGGATGGTGAGATTGGCGGTGGATATCACGGTGGTGTCTTGGGGGGAATCTTGGTTTTGAGGTCGCGCAGCGGCCAAAGCGGATGCGGCGAAACCCGATAGTGTACCAAGCCCATCTGTCCGGAGCTTGCCACGCAAGCGCACAGGCGTGGCGCTCGGGCTGGCGTCGAGTGCCATTTGTTGTCTTAAAGTAAAAATTTGTATTAAATCGGGTACCATTGCGCCCTCGACACGCGCGCTTCCTGCCCGCCGGGCCATGGAGGCTGACTCAACCCCTAGCCGCCGTCCCGTGACCGATTCGTCCCCGCCCTCCGGAAACGTCAAGTTCTATTTCCGCTCATTGATCGTCGCCGCGCTGGTCGCGATCACCATGTTGTGGGCGACGCCCCGACTGACGCCCAGTTCGGATCTGCTGACCTACGCCATTGCCCGACTGCAGGCGCGGCTGGTGGGCGGCTATTACAGTCCCGCGCATCGCAACGACACCACCGTGGTGCTGATCGACGACGATTCGCTCGATCCGCAAAAAGGCGCCTGGCCCGTCCCCTACCGCACGCATGCCCGCTGGCTGCGCAATATCGGCCTGATCCACAAGCCCCGCGCCATCTTCCTTGACATCACCTTCGGCCGCGAAAGGGACGACCCGACCTTGCCGGAGCTGGTCTCTGCCCTGTGCGAGCTGCGGGACGCCGGCGTGCCGGTGTTCCTGGCCGCGCTGCCTGGCGACGATGGCGGACTGCGGCTGCGCGCGGGCCTGGCCACGCCGGCCGGCCAGCCGCCCTGCTTCACCCTGGTGGACGTGCGCTATTCGGCCAGCAAGGTCGACCGGCTGGTGTGGAGTTATCCGCTCTGGTCCGACGGCGACACGCGCAGCGCCGCGCTGGCGATGGCGCAGGACGTGGCCGGCATCGCGCTGCCCAAGGGCGAAGAGGCCATGGCCCTGACCTGGGGTGTCGACAACCTGGGCCAGCGGCCTTTCTCGCCCGACTGCCGCCTGGCGCGCGGCGGCTATCCCGAAATGCTGCCGGGTTACGTGCGCAGGCTGCTGTACGGCCCCGAGGCGAGCAAGCCGATCTGCCCCTACACCCGCACGCTGACCTTGTCCGAACTGCGCGCCGCCGATACCGACCAGGCCCGCCTGGAGGACCTGCTCACGGACCGCTACGTCATGATCGGCGCGGCGTTGAGCGGCTTCAACGACACTGTGCTGTCGCCCGTGCACGACGTGATCCCCGGGGTCTTCATGCACGCCATGGCGCTGGACAACCTGCTGACCTACCGGGACCACTACAAGCGCGCGCTGGAATGGGAAATCTGGCCACCCAACATCCTGTGGCTGCTGGGCATCCCCATCGTCATGGCGGCGCACTTCCTGCACTGGCTGGCCCAGTGGCTGGTCGTGCAACTGCGCGAAATCAATGGCTGGACCAGACGCTGGCTGGTGCCGCCGAAATCATGGCGGCTGACCGCGGCGACGCCCCCGGCCGAGGGCACCGAGATGCTGCCGCAGCGGCCCGCGCGGTGGATCGCGCTGGGCGCCGCGCGCGGCCCGCTGACGCGCCTGCGCCTGCTGCGCGCCGTCTGCGCCGATCGCGCCTGCCGCCGCTGGCTGGCGCGCAAGGTCGCGGAAAAGCTGCTGATCGCGCTGGCGCTGACACTGGGCAAGGCGGCCTCCATCCTGCTGTCTTCGCTGGTGGTCATGTACATCGTGCTGATCGCGCAGGAATGGGTGGACGTCGGCACCCTGCCCATTGTCGACCTGGCGGTCATGGCGCTGGCCGCGCACTGGCTCGGCTGGACCGACACCGTCACCAAGTTTCTCGGCGGCAAGCCCAAGGCGGACGCGACCACCCCGCCCCCGGCGCCGCCGCAATCTTCCGCCAAACCTCAGGAGTAGAACCGCATGATCCAGCCTTCCTCCATGATTGCCGCCGCCCTCGCGGCGTTGGCCCTGTACGGCGCGCCGGCCCTGGCGGCCGACCAGATCGTCGGCGCCAGCCTCAAGCCGCTGCCGCTCTATGCACAGCCGGGCGGCGGAACGCCGGCCGCCCAATCCGATGGCCAGGGCATGCCGTGGCCGGTACTGGAAAGCCGCGAAGAGTTCTACCGGGTGAAGGTGAACGGCGCCGACTACTGGGTGGACAGCATGCAGGTGCGCGTGGCGCGCAATTCGTCGGCGCAGTGCGGCCCGGTGGTCAAGCGCGTGCCCGGTCCCACCGGCTCCACCGCCGGCGCCGGCGAAAATGCCTGCCGCTGACATGGCGATGCCCTTCCATCACGCGCCCCGCCTCGCGGCCCTGACCCTGGCGATGGTCCTGGCTGGCTGTGCCAACATGCCCGGCGCCGGCCTGTCGTTCAAGACCGGGGAATTGCCGCCCGCCCCCACCGACCGCAAGTGGCCCGACGCCGACCGCGACGCCCGCAATCAGCGCGCGCAACACATGGGCCTGGTTGCCATGCCCGAGATGCAGGGCTACCTGAACGGCCTGCTCGGCCGTATCAAGGATGCCGCCGGCGTACCCGGCTGGCCAGGCGCGGTGTACGTCACCGCTTCCCCGGCGCTGGAGGCCTACAGCACCGGCGCGGGCAATATCTACCTGTCGATCGGATGGCTGTCGTCCGCGGAGTCCGAGGACGAGATCGTCGCCATCCTGTCGCACGAATTTGGCCACATCTACCTGGACTATCACCAGCTGGAAGCGGCCAATACGACCAGCGACCAGGTCGCCACGCTGGCGGCGCTGGGCGTGGCCCTGGCGCAAAAGGCCGGCAGCGCGACGGGCTGGAGCCCGGTGGACAGCGTGATCGCTTCCTATGCCTTCGGCAAGGACGTGCTGGTCCCCGCCTGGAACCGGCAGCAGGAGGAAAACGCCGATCGCTTCGGCGCCACCGTCAGCCTGCGGCTGGGCTATTCCTACACGCAAGGGTTCAAGGCCTTCCTGGAGCGTCAGGCCACCTGGGAAACGGACAACGCCAGGATCCAGGAAGAAGACCGCAAGCGCATGGTCGAGCAGATCAAGCAGGCCGCCGCGCAGGATGCGCGCAAGCAAGCCAAGGCCTCGGGCAACCAGGTCGCGCCGCTGACCGAGATGCAGGCGTCGCTGAGCTCTGGCCTCGCTGGCGCCAGCGAAGACCTGCGCAATGGCCTGGACGACATCTGGAAAAAGCTGACCGTCAGCCATCCCAGCACCGAAGCGCGGCTGACCTCGCTGACCGGGCAGGTCACGCCGCTGATGGCCGGCAAGCCTCGCCCCGCGGCCACCATCGCGCCGTGGGACAAGGCGCGCGCGCAACGTCGCAGCGCCACCGTGCTGAAGAACTATCAGAGCGCCAACGCCGCGCAACAGGCGCTGCAGGCGCAGGACTATGTCCAGGCGCGCAAGCTCGCGGCCCAGGCCGCCTCCGGCCCGACCGCACAGCAGGCGTTGCCGCTGCTGGCGCTAAGCATGGCGCAAGGCGAACCCGGCAAGCCGTCCACCCGCGCCGCCGCCCTGCTGGACCGCAACCTGCAATCCGAGGGCGACCGCGCCTGGCGCATTTATGTCCTGCGCGCCAACAATCTGCTGGGCTCGGGCCAGCGCGCACCCGCCACCGCGGTCATGAACCAGGGCTTCGAGTATTTCAAGGATGCCGGCCTGGCCTGGCCGGAGGCCATTGCCTTCTACGGGCAGACCGACAGCTGGGACAGGGCGCGCAAGCTGGCGCAGGAATGCGCGTCGCGCTTTCCCAGCTATGCCGGCGCCTGCAACAAAGCCGCGCAGACACCCGCCGAGCAGGCCGAGGCCAAGCGCCGCGGCGAGCAGAAGGCGCAGTCGTTGGTCGACAGGCTGTTCAAGAAGTGAAGCACGCCACGCGGCGGGCCTTGCGGCCCGCCCGCGTCAATGATGGTGCTCGTCCAGCACCAGGTGGGCCAGGCCCTTTTCGGTGGCGATGCCGACCTTCTGGCCGATCGGCAGCGTCGCCTTGGTGGCCACGTGGCCGTACGGCAGGCCGGTCACCACCGGCACCTTGACCGTCTTGCGCAGCCAGGCCGCCACCTCGTGCAGGTCGTAGCCCTTGTCGTGCGGCGCCAGCTTGTAGTCCGAGAAGCGGCCCAGCACGATGGCCTTCTGCTTGCCCAGGATGCCCGCCTGCCACAACTGGATCAGCATGCGTTCGATGCGGTACGGGTGCTCGGCCACGTCTTCCAGGAACAGGATGCCGCCGCGCACCTTCGGCATGTACGGGGTGCCGATCAGCGAGGCCAGCATGGCCAGGTTGCCGCCCCACAGGATGCCGCGGCAATCGACCGGGTCGGCGTCCTGGGTCTCGAAGCTGAGGATTTCCAGCTCGCCGCGCATCACTTCGCCGAACAGCGCTTCGGTCAGGTCGTCGACCTTCTTGCCGCCGAAGTCGTAGATGGCGGTGGCGCCGGTGTAGCTGACCGCGCCGGTCTGCGCCAGCAGCGCCAGGTTGAAGGCGGTGAAATCGCTCATGCCGACGAAGCGCTTGCCGCTGTCGGCCATGGCCTTCCAGTCAACCAGGTGCAGCAGCCGGCCCATGCCGTAGCCGCCGCGCGTCACCATGACGATCGGCAGCTTCTGCTTGGCGGCGCGCGTCAGGCTGGCCAGGCGCTGGGCGTCGGTGCCGGCAAAGCGCTGGTGTTCGGCCAGCGCGGTGCGGTCCAGCGCGGTCTTGAAGCCCTGCGCGGCCAGGCGCTCGCGCGCCAGCTCGACGGTCTGCGGGTCGCGCACCGCCGACGACGGCGAGATCAGGTAGATGCCGCGCGCGTCCGGGAAGCTGTGGACGTGGCCCGGCTCGTGGTCGTGGCTGTGGTCGTGGCCGCAGGCCTCGCCGCATTCGTGATCGTGGTCGTGCGCGTGGCTGGCGTGGTCATGCGCCGGGGCGGCGGCCGCCCTGGCGCCGCGCGCCTTGGCGCCTCGGGTGTTGCTCATGCGATGGATTCCTTGGCGCGGCGTTCGCGGAAGAACCGGCGCAGCAGCTCGCCGCAGGGTTCCGCCAGCACGCCGCCGGTGACTGAAGTGTGATGATTGAGTTTGGGCACCGAGCCCACGTCCAGCACGCTGCCGCAGGCGCCGGTCTTGGGGTCGTAGGCGCCGAACACCACCCGCGCCAGGCGCGCGTGCAGCATGGCGCCGATGCACATGACGCAGGGCTCCAGCGTGACGTACACGGTGATGCCCGGCAGCCGGTAGTTTTCCAGGGCGCGCGCCGCGCCGCGCAGGGCGACGATCTCGGCATGCGCGGTGGGGTCGTGGTCGATGATGGTGCGGTTGTAGCCGCGCCCCAGGATGTCGCCCTGGGCCGAGACCACCAGCGCGCCCACCGGCACCTCGCCGATGTCATAGGCCGCCCGCGCCTCTTCCAGCGCCAGCGTCATGAATTCGGCGTCCTGCGCGGTCCAGGGCGGCACGGCCGCCATGGCGATCGGCTCAACCACGGTACACCCGCGACTTGAGCGCGATGCGGCCGGCCAGGCTGGTCACGGCCTCTTCGAGCCACTGGTAGAGCTCGGCGTTCTCGTCGTAGCGCGCCTGGTTCAGGTTCGACACCCGGCCTTCCTCGATGAAGCCCCAGGCGCGGCTGCGCTTGTCGCGGTGCTTCGGATCCCAGACGCCGAAGGCGTAGCCGCCGGCGCGCCGGATCAGCGAGAAGCACGGAATGTCGGTGTAGCCGTCGCCGACGAACACCATCTGGTCGAACGGCACCCGCAGGCGGTCCTCGGGCACCTTGCGGTTGACCTCGAACGGCTTGTTGCGGAAATCGCGGCCGATGATGCCCTTCTGGATGTGGAACAGGTAGCGCGTCTTGTCGGTGAAGCTGACGATGCGGCGCGGAAACTCGATGCCGCCGTCGGCGCCGTAGGTGAATTCGGAGGCCCAGATCTCGGTGAACTCGTGCGCGATGGGCGTGGAGCGGACCACGTCGCCGATGCCGCTGGAGATCAGGTAGAACTCCAGCTGCACCTGCGGCTGCGCCGCCCGCACCGCGGCGCGCAGGCGCTGGAACAGCGTGACCACGCCATCGTGCAGTTCGAGACGCGCGCCCCAGTCGCGCAGCCGCTGCTGCGTGATGAGGCCATGCTTGCCCTCGCGCGAGAGCTGGATCATCTGGTACAGATAGGCCGGGACCGGGTCCCAGTCCTGGTTGGACAGCAGCGGATCGACCTGGTCTTTCCAGAAGGACGCCGTGTCCACCCCGATGCTGTCCAGGAAACCGGACGTGCTGTCCGAGGCCAGCGTGTCGTCGAAGTCGAAAATCAGGGCGATGACGTCGGACATGGATATGCGTAAGTAAGGGCGACAGCCGCCATTTTGCCTGATTGTGGCGGCGGCCGGGGCGCGGGGAAGGACGCATCGCCCCTCCCCTGGCGCCATCGATCGCCCGTTACTGGCGCATCGGCGCGGGCGGCGGCGGCGCCATGCCCGGAGCGGGCGCCATGCCGGGCGCGCCAACCGGCGGCGGAGGCGGCGGCACCGTGCCGGCGGTGCCGGCCGGCACCTGGATCACGGTTTCACGCAGCACGCCGCCGCCCTGCACGCTGCCGCGCACCTGGGTCGGCGAGGTCATCTGCGTGATGCAGTCCTGGCGCGAATCGGCCGGCAGGCGATTGCAGCGGTCCAGCATGTTCTGCTGGTGCTGGTCGGTGGTGCCGTCGCTCAGGCGCTGGCGGTTGGCTTCCTCGCGGGCGGCGCCCGCCTCGCGCATGCAGGCGGTGCGCTCCTGGCCGGTGCTGCCGTTCTTGCAAGCCGCCACATCTTGTTCGTATTGCGCCTGGATGCCGGCGCGGCCGATCGGGTCGGCCGCCTGGGCCGCTCCCGCGGCCAGCATCAGGCCAGCCGCGCAAAGGGATGCCGCGAGGCGTTTGGTGTGCATGGGACGTACATTCATGGCCAGCTCCTTGGAGAAAGAGGATTGAACCCGAACGGCGCGGGCCTGGCTGGGCCGGCACCGTCTGCTTGATACAACTATCCCACGATGACACGACGGGGACATGTCCAGCAACGTGCAATCGTAAGCCGAAGTTTCCGATGCTGCGACGCAATATTCATTGCGCCAACGCAATTCGTCCCCGAAAAAGCGCCGATACGTCCCCGTGTACCCGGCGCCGCCCTGCCCGCTACCTCGCGTCCAGGTCGGCGTCGGCCTTGGTCAAACGGTTACGGTAAACCGCCGCGCGCATCAGCAGCATCGCCGTCACCGGCGACGACACGATCAGCAGCAACGTGATGATCACTTCATGGAACACGGGCCGCGACGACAGCGCCGAGAACACCAGGATCGACGCCGCCAGCACGCAGCCGCAGCCCAGCGTGTTGCCCAGCGTGGGCGCGTGGATGCGGGCGTAGAAGGTGCGAAAGCGCAGCAGCCCGGCCGAGCCGGTCAGCGCCAGCAGGCCGCCCAGCACCAGCAGCACGCTGGCCGGAATGCTGGCCCACAGGGGAAGATTGTCGATCATGGCTCGATCACCTCGCCGCGCAGCAGGAAGCGGGCCATGGCGGTCGAGCCCACGAAACCGAACAGCGCGATCAGCAACGCGATGTCGAAGTACACCGACGTGCCCGAGCGGATGCCGAACACCAGCATGGTCAGCATGCCGTTGATGTAGAGCGTGTCCAGCGCCAGCACGCGGTCCTGCGCGGTGGGGCCGCGCAGCAGGCGGATGGCGGCGAACACCATGCCCAGCGCGAAGCACACCAGGGCAAAGGACGCCGCCCAGTAGAGTATGGCGTTCATTCGAAGATCTCCATCAAGGGGCGCTCGTAGCGGTCCTGCACCAGGCGCACCCAGTCTTCCTCGTTCTGCAGGTCGAGCACGTGCAGCTTGAGGCGGTGGTCATCGCCCAGTTCGACCCAGACGGTGCCGGGCGTGTAGGTGACGATGCAGGCCAGCATCGCCAGGCCATGCGGATCGCGCATGGTCAGCGGGATCTTGATGAACCCGGGCGAGAAATCATTGCGGCGCGGATTCAGGATCAGCTTGGCCACCGCGATGTTGGACTTGATGATGTCCACCGTCACGTGCCAGAACAGCGGAATCGCCTTCCACAGACGGCGCGGCCGCGCCTTCAGCGGCCGCAGGCGCGAGGCGGCCCAGGTGAACCACAGGGCCAGCGCCACGCCCAGCGCGATCTGGCCGGCCGACAGGCTCTCGTTCAGCACCAGCCACAGGACGAACAGGAATACCGGCAGGAAGAGGAAATAGAGGCGGCGCATCAGTTTCCTCCCAGCGTGGCGCGCACCGTCTGCGCGGACATGACGGCGTCGATATAGCTCTTGGGCTGGTCCAGCGAACGCGCGGCGTCATCCAGGTAGGCCGACACCGGGCCCGCGCCCGCCGCCAGGCCCACGCACAAGAGCAGCAGGACCGCCACCGGCCCCGCCTCGATCACACGCAGGCGCGGCGTGCTGCGATCGTCGCTGGCCCAGAACACGCGGATGCCGGTGCGGCCCAGGCCGATCAGCCCCGCCAGGCCGGACACCAGCACGGCCGCCACCAGGATCCAGGCGTCCATCGGCGGCGCCGACTCGTTGGCCGCCGAAACCGCCGCCGACAGCAGCGAGAACTTGGCGACGAAGCCGGACAGCGGCGGCAGCCCGGTCACCAGCAAGGCGCAACAGATGAAGGCCAGGCCGAGGAACGCCATGGCCGCCGGAATCGCCACCCCGACCACGTCGTCGGAACGATTCACCGAGGCCGGGTCGTCCAGGTCGAACGCGTCCAGCGTCACCGCCAGCACGTTGGCGCCGAAGCTGCGGGTGCGTTCGATGAGTTCGGCCAGCATGAAGAACGCGCCCGTGGTCAGCACCGAACTGATCAGGTAGAACAGCGCCGGGCCGGTCAGCGTCACGCCGGGCATGCCCAGCGCCGTCAGCAGCGTGCCGGCCGAGACGATCACGCAATAGCCCACCATCTTCTCGAGCTGCTGCGTGGCCAGCAGGCCCAGGCCGCCGAACAGCAGCGTGGCCAGGCCGGCCGCGAACATCCAGTCCAGGCTGAACGCCGCCGGCGCGCCGGTCGGCAGCAGCAGCGAACCGATGCGCAGCAGCGCGTAGATGCCGACCTTGGTCATGATCGAGAACATGGCCGCGATCGGCGCGCCGGCCGAGCCGTAGCCCTTGACCAGCCAGAAGTTCAGCGGCCAGGCGCCCGCCTTCACCAGGAAGGCCACGCCGAGGATGGCGGCGCCGGCCTCGAACAGCATGCGGTCGGAACCGGTCAGGTTGCCGGCGCGCAGCGCCAGGTCGGCCATGTTGAGCGTGCCGCTCACGCCGTAGATCAGCGCAATGCTGATCAGCAGCAGGAACGAGGCCACCAGGTTGACCGCGATGTACTGCAGGCCGGCGCTGACGCGCGCCACGCCCGAGCCGTGCAGCAACAGGCCGTAGGACGCGGCCAGCAGCACCTCGAAGAACACGAACAGGTTGAACAGGTCGCCGGTCAGGAAGGCGCCGTTCAGGCCCATCAGCAGGAACTGGAACAGGGAATGGAAATGCACCCCGGCCCGGTCCCAGCGCGCCAGCGCGTAGGTCAGCGAGGCCAGGCCCAGCACCGCGGTCAGGGTCAGCATGACCGCGGCCAGGCGGTCCACCACCAGCACGATGCCGAACGGCGCGGGCCAGTCGCCCACCAGGTAGACGCCGACGCCATGCGGCCAGACGTCCGGCACGGCGCCGCCGGCGACCGCCAGCAGCGCGATGGCCGCGGCCAGCTGCGCCAGCGTCGACAGCATGGCGATCGCGCCGCGCGTGTAGCGGCGGGTGTCGCCCAGCATCAGCATCACGGCGCCGGCCAGCAGCGGCGTGATGATGGGCAATACGGGAAGATGTTGCAGCCAGAAACTCAAGATTGGGACTCCCGTCCATCGACGTGGTCGGTGCCCGTCAAGCCGCGCGAAGCCAGCAGCACCACCAGGAACAGCGCGGTGGTGGCGAAGCCGATCACGATGGCCGTCAGCACCAGCGCCTGGGGCAACGGATCGGCGTACCAGGAAGGATCATGGGCCATGGCCGGGTCCACCACCGGCGGCCGGCCCGAGGTCAGGCGGCCCATGCCGAAGATGAACAGGTTGACCGCATATGAGACCAGCGACAGGCCCATGATGAACTGGAAGGTGCGCGGCCGCAGCAGCAGCCAGACCCCCGAGCCCGCCAGGACGCCGATCGCGACGGCGTAAATCAATTCCATCAGGCTTCCCCCGTTTGTGCGGCGGCCGCCTGGCTTTCGGCGGCAGCCTTGCGTTGTGCGCGCAGCGATTGGTGGGCCAGCGCCACCAGCACCAGCACGGTGGACCCGACCACCAGCATGTAGACGCCGAGGTCGAACAGCAGCACGCTGGACAGGTGCACGTGTCCCACCAGCGGCAAGGCGATGTCCCAGGCCAGCGCGGCCAGGAACGGTTTGTAGGCGAGCCAGGCCGTCACCGCCGCCGTGCCGGCGAACAGCAGGCCGATGCCGATCCAGTTCTGCGGGTTCAGCCGGCTGCGCGACTCGACCCAGTAGACCCCGCCCACCATGTACTGCAGGATCACGGCCGTGGCGAAGATCAGCCCGCCCACGAAGCCGCCGCCGGGCTGGTTGTGGCCGCGCAGCAGGAAGTACACGGAAATCAGCGCCGCGGTCGGCAGCAGCAGGCGCACCAGCACCGTCGGCACCATCATCGGGCCGGTCGGCACGATCGTCTTGATGTCCGGCGCGGCCGGCACCGGGCCGTCCTGGTCGATCTGCTGGCGCGGCAGGTCGGCGCTCTCGGCGGCCGGCCGGAAGCGGCGCAGCAGCGCGTACACCGTCAGCGCCACGATGCCCAGCACCGTGATTTCGCCAAAGGTATCGAAGCCGCGGAAGTCCACCAGGATCACGTTGACCACGTTGGTGCCGCCGCCGTCGGGCAGCGCGCGGTCGACGAAATACGAGGAGATCGTGTCGGTCTGCGGCCGCACCAGCACCGCGTACGCCAGCGCCGCCATGCCGGTGCCGGCGGCGGTGGCCATCAGCAGGTCGCGCAGGCGGCGGCCGCGGGCGCGCAGGGTCGCCCCCAGGCCCTCGTCCTCGTCCTGCTCGATGCGGCGCGGCAGCCAGCGCAGGCCGAGCAGCAGCAGCACCAGCGTCACCACCTCGACCGACAGCTGCGTCAGCGCCAGGTCGGGCGCCGAGAACCAGACGAACGTGAGACAGGTCACCAGGCCCGCGCCGCCGGCCAGCGCCAGCGACGCCAGGCGGTGGTACTTGGCCTGGTAGGCCGCGGCCACGGCGCAGACGCAGCCCACCAGCCACAGCAGGGCGAAGGCCGGATCGACCGCGGCCGGACGGCCGGCGCCTTCCAGCCAGCCGCCTGCCCGCAACGGCAGCCAGGCCACGAACAGCGTGCCCAGCACGATCAGCAGCATCTGCACCTGCAGGCGCGACGAGGCCAGCCAGCGCAGCAGCCAGGCGGCGGCGACGCTGGAGCCGTCGAGCAGCGTCTCGAACGAGCGGCGGCCGTCCAGGCGGTAGATGAACGGCACCCGGCCGGGGTTGGCGCGCTGGTGCGCGCGCAGCGCCAGGTACAGGATGACGCCCGAGGTCATGGCCACGAAGCTCATCACCAGCGGCAGGTTGACGCCGTGCCACACGGCCAGGCTGTATTCGGGCATATCGGCGCCCAGGATGCTCTGCGCGGCGGTGGCCAGGAACGGGCCGAGCGTCACGCCCGGCAGGATGCCCACCACCAGGCACATCAGCACCAGCAGGCCGCTGGGCAGCAGCATCCAGCCGGGCGGCTCATGCGGCGCGCGCGGCAGGTCGGTGGCCGGCGGGCCGAAGAACACCTGCAGGATGAAGCGCAGCGAATAGGCCACGCTGAAGGCCCCCGCCACCGTGGCCGCCAGCGGCAGGCCCACCTTGGTGATCCAGTCGCCGCTGACGAAGGTGGTCTCGGCGAAGAACATTTCCTTGGAGATGAAGCCGTTGAGCAGCGGCACCCCGGCCATCGAGGCCGCCGCCACCATGGCCAATGTGGCCGTGATCGGCATGGCCTTGTACAGGCCGGACAGGCGGCTCAGGTCGCGCGTGCCGGTCTCGTGGTCGACGATGCCGGCCGCCATGAACAGCGAGGCCTTGAAGGTGGCGTGGTTGACCATGTGGAACACCGCCGCCACCAGCGCCAGCGAGCTGTTCAGCCCCAGCAGCAGCGTGATCAGGCCGAGGTGGCTGATGGTCGAATACGCCAGCACCCCCTTCATGTCCTGCTGGAAGATGGCGGCGTAACCGCCCAGCACCAGCGTAATCAGCCCGGCGCCGCCGATGATCCAGAACCACTCGTCGGTGCCGGACAGCACCGGCCAGAAACGCGCCAGCAGGAACACGCCGGCCTTCACCATGGTGGCCGAGTGCAGGTAGGCCGACACCGGCGTGGGCGCGGCCATGGCGTTGGGCAGCCAGAAATGGAACGGGAACTGCGCGCTCTTGGTCAGCGCGCCCAGCGCCACCAGCACCAGCACGGCCGGATACCAGGGGTCGGCGCGCACCACGTCGCCGGCGGCCAGCACGCGGTCCATGTCGTAGCTGCCGACGATGTGGCCCAGGATCAGCACCCCGGCCAGCAGGCAAAGCCCGCCGGCGCCGGTCACCGTCAGCGCCATGCGCGCGCCGCGGCGGGCGTCCAGGCGGTGGTGCCAGTAGGCGATCAGCATGAAAGAAGCCAGGCTGGTCATTTCCCAGAACATGACCAGCTGGATCAGGTTGCCCGACAGCACCACGCCGAGCATGGCGGCCATGAAGGCCTGGAAGAACGAGAAGAAGCGCGGCACCGGGTCTTCCGGCGACATGTAGTAGCGCGCGTACAGCACCACCAGCGCGCCCATGCCCGAGACGATCAGCGCGAACAGCCAGGCGTAGCCGTCCATGCGCAGGGTGAACTGCAGGCCCAGGGCGGGCGCCCAGGGAATGTCGACGCGGACCACGCCGCCGCCGGCGACCTGCGGATAGAGACTGGCGACCAGAACCGCGCAGGCCAGGGCGATGATGCCCGCCAACCAGGCCTCGGCATTGCGGGCGTTGGAAGGCAGCAGCGCGGCGCACAGGCTGCCGGCGAACGGCAGAGCGAGGATCAGTATCAGCGACATGGCGTTCCGAGAATGTCCGGGCCCCCTCCCGCCAGCGCAGCAGCGAGAGACGAAACAGACCGGGGATTGAAAAACGGACGGAACCCTGGCCCGGTGCGTCGCTGCACTACACGTTGCCCCGCGGGGACATCAACCAACGCCCATTGAACGGCGCGGACAGAAACAAACGCAATAGTTTTCTTGCAAGACCGGCCAAGAATCTCATCCGAAAAATATCAGATTCTTGTAAGTTATGCAGAGATTTATGCGCGTACCTGGGGGATGACGACATGATCGCTGCGCAATCATTACGCATCGATGACCGGCCCCAATTTCGTTCAAGTTCTTGTCAGCATACGTTTTTTTGCGTCATCGTCGCGCTTCGGGCCGGCTTCCGCCGGGGTAAAAATACCCACACGGAACGCAGGGGGAATACCGATTGACCGGTTCCCTATAACTGTGTGGAATGGCGCCCACGAAGCGACGGCCGGCCGGCATCCGGGTCCGGCGCGCTTCACCGACGCCGGCCAACGAAGCCGGCCGGCTCGGATTTCAATAATATGGAGAAGACTCTTGACCGTGCTGTCCCAAGCCAAGGCCGTCCTGGCCACCGCCCTCGCCGGCCTCTGCCTCAGCGGCGCCGCGCACGCCGCTGACGCCTACCCCAACAAACCCATCCGCCTGATCGTGCCGTTCGCGGCCGGCGGCACCACCGACATCGTCGCCCGCGTGGTGGCCGAAGGCCTGGGCCGCGAACTCGGCCAGGCCGTGGTGGTGGAAAACCGCGGCGGCGGCGGCGGCTCGATCGGCGCCGACGCGCTGGTCCGTTCCGCCCCGGACGGCTACACGCTGGGCGTGGCCACCGTCAGCACCATGGCCACCAACCCGGCCACCAACCCCAAGAACCCCTACAACCCGCTCAAGGACTTCGCGCCCATCACCAACATGGTGAACGTGCCCAACGTGCTGACGGTCAACCCGGCCGTCCCGGCCAAGACCATGGCCGAGTTCATCGCCCTGCTCAAGGCCAACCCGGGCAAGTACAGCTACGCCTCGTCCGGCGCCGGCGGCATCGGCCACCTGGACGGCGAGCTGTTCAAGTCGCTCACCAAGACCGACATGGTGCACGTGCCCTACCGCGGCTCGGGCCCGGCCCTGAACGACGTCATCGCCGGCCAGGTCAACGCCCAGTTCGACAACCTGCCCTCGTCCATGCCCCACATCCAGGCCGGCAAGCTGCGCGCCCTGGCCGTGGCCGCGCCCAAGCGCCTGCCCACCCTGCCGGACGTGCCCACGTTCTCCGAAGGCGGCCTGCCGGAAATGGACAACATGGCCTGGTACGGCCTGGTCGCCCCCGCCGGCACGCCGCAGGCGGTGATCGACCGCATCCACGACGCCACCGTCAAGGCGCTGAAGGATCCCAAGATCATCCAGCGCCTGGCCGACGGCGGCTCGCTGGTCGACGGCAACACGCCGGCCGAATACGCCGCCCAGATCAAGCGCGAACTGGAGCTGCGCCAGCGCATCGCCAAGGAACGCAACATCCAGTCGACGAACTGAGGTTTGTCGCGCGGCCTCGCCGCGTGACCCGGGCTCCAGTCCGTCTGCCCGCCGCCACGCCGTGCCGGCGGGCCCTTTCCGAGGCCGCCGGCACAATGCGCACCCTGCGCGGCGCCAGATTCGGACAGTCCCACGCCACATCGGCGATCGCCGGGCAGATGACGCGCCCGCGCTCTGCTACCATTTCGCCCGTGCGAATCGATTTCTCCCATCCTTCCGACACCGCTTGCGTGCTTTGCGCCCTGCGCTCGACCCTGTTGAGCTCGCAGGAAGTCGCCGCGCGTTCCGCCTACGCGCGCTCCAAGCCCGGCTAATCGCCGGCATCCCCCCTTCCCGCTTTCCGTCACCGGCCCGCCGCCGGCCGCCTGCACGCCCGTACCTTTGTTGCGCGCGGCGCGGTTCGAGGCCGGCCGGCGCGACCGCCCTGCCGCATGGCCGGGCGGTCTTGCCACGTTTTCCGTCCGCGCGCCGACTGTGACCGGCGGGCGGCGCCACGCCTTGATTGCCACCGAACGCCATGCAACTCACCAAGAAATTCGTCAAAGCCAAGAACCCCTGCGCGGGCGGCTACAAATGGTTCCTGCGCGACCACAACGGACAGGGGGACTACCAGGCCGTCCTCGATGCCCTGGTGGCCGACGGGCGCGTGGGTGACGCCTGCTGGCTGCTGGACCAGTTCGGTCCGACCGACGCCGTGCTGAAGCTGGACACGCTCGACGCCCACGCCATCGTCTTCGCCGGCACGCTGGAGGTGCGCATGGGCATCAACGTCGACAGCGTGGTGCGGGCCGGGCGCAGCATCGTCACCGGCGGCGGCATCCGCGCCGGCGAATCGATCGTGGCCGGCGAGAACATCGCCGCCGGCGCCAACATCGCCAGCGCTGGCGACCTGCGCGCGGGCGGCGACGTGTCCGCCGAATGGGGCATCGAGGTCGCCGCCGCCTTCGACTGCCGCGGCAACCTGCGCGCCAAGTGGGACATCTGCGCGGGCCAGGACCTGGCCGTGACCGGCCACCTGCGGGCCGGCCAGGACGTGCAGGTGCAAGGCGCCCTCAAGTGCGGCCAGGGCATCAAGGCCGGCGGCGGCGTGCAGGCCGCCAAGGACATCGATGCCGCCTGCGGCATCCAGGCCGGCGCCGCCATCGCCTGCGGCGGCCACCTGGCCGCGGGCTGGGGCCTGATCGCCGGCGAAGACATCCGCGCCGACGGCTCGATCCGCGCCGGCGAAGGCGTGCAGGCCGACGGCCGGATCGAGGCCGGCGACGGCCACGGCGTCTATGCCGGCCTGAACGTGCGCCTGGACGCCTGGGCGGTCTGCGCCCGGGTCCAGGCCCGCGAACGGCCGGCGCAACTGGTCAGCGGCCACTGGGCCGGCCAGGAAGAGACCGCGCACGCGTAGCACGTACAGCGCCGTCGCAACGCCTGGCGCGACGGGCCGCGCGGCAATCAGCCCCACCCCGGCAGATGTCAGCCGCCCGGCCGCGCAGCCGGCGTGCGCAACACCAGCATCAGGCCCAGCAGGATCCCGGCCATGCCGCCCAGGCTCAGCAGCGACAGGCGGTTGCCCAGCACCAGGTAGTCCAGCGCCGCGGTGCCGGCCGGCACCAGGTAGAACAGGCTGGTGACGTTGACCAGGTTGCCGGACTGGATCATGCGGTAGAACAGCAGCGTCGCGCCGACCGAGATCACCAGGCCCATCCACAGCAGCGGCAGCACGAAGCCCACGCTCCAATCCGCGTGCAGCGGCTGGAACGGCGCGAACAGCAGGCACAGCGCCAGGCTCACCACGTACTGCAGCGGCATCACGTCCATCGGCGCCTGGCGCACGCGCTTTTGCAGGATGGCGCCCGCCGTCATGCTGGCCAGCGCCGCGAACGCGAAGGCCATGCCGGCCATCGAGAACCGCGCCATGCCGATGCTCTGGAACATCACCATCGCCAGTCCGCACAGGGCCAGCAGCAGGCCCGCCAGCCGCAGGGGCGGATAGCGGCGCTCCAGCAGCGCCAGGGTCAGAATGGGTTGCGCCCCCAGCAGCGTGGCCAGCACGCCCGGCGTGATGCCGTGGTCCAGCGCCAGCAGATAGCAGATGGAGTAGCTGCCGATCAGCAGCAACCCGGTCAGCGCGACGATGCCGCGCGTGCCGGGAGCCGGCAGCCAGCGCCGCCGTGCCAGGCAGATCACCAGCAGCACGGCCAGCGCCAGAACGAAGCGCAGCAGCAGGAAGCCGAAGGCCGAGGCGTGCGCCAGGCCCCATTTGGCGAAGATCGCGCCGCCGCTCCACAGCAGCACGAACAAGGAAGTGGAGCCGTAGGCGGCCCACGCATTGCGATTGAAAGACATGAAGATTTCTACCTGTCGGGTATGGAACAGGCTCCCGCGGCGTGCGCGCGTCTTGCGGCGCGCGAACGGATCAGGCGTGGACGCGCGGCGGGCGGGCGCGAACGCAAACGCATCAGCGCATCAGCGCGGCGGATCCAGGCGGTAAGGCGGGAGCGGGAAGTGAGGGGCGGTCAGCCGACGACGGCGACCACGGGCGGATAGGCGCCCGCGACACCGACGACGACATCGCACGGCGGCGAAGCCACCGGCGGCGATACGACCGTCGAGACGACAGGAGAAACAACGGGAGGCGACACGCCGTGCCGCAGGCTTGCGCGCACGCCGGCGCCGGCTGCGCGGGCAGCGAAGGCGGATTCGGCGGAAGGCGTGAAGTCGGGCATGTGAAGCGCGTCGGGTTCGGTGATGAACCCGTGTAGGCTACCGGCGCGGCGCGCCAGCGTCAAGCGCCGATGCGGCGCTGCTCGACGCCGAGGTCGCGCCAGGCCTCGCCATGGCAGGTGAACATCAGGATCTGGTGGCGCGTGGCGGCATCGAACAACGCGCGCTTCATCAGGTCGCGGCGGTCGTCGTCGGTGTGCACCAGCGCATCGTCCAACAACAGCAGCGTCGGCCGTCCGGCCTCGCGCAGCAGGTCGGCGTAGGCGAAGCGCGCCAGGATGCCCAATTGTTCGCGCGTGCCGAAGCTGAGCGCGTCCAGCGGATCCTCGCCGCCCGCGCGTTGCAGGGCCGCGGGCAGCAGCGCCTCGTCCAGGCGCAGCGCGGACTCGGGGAACAGCAGCGCCAGGTAGTGGCTCAGGCGGCGCGCCAGCGGCGCCTGCAGCCGCTGGGTGGCGGCGTCGCGCTTGCCGGCCAGCAAGGTGGACAGCAGCTCCAGCGCCTGCGCGCGGCGCTGGAATTCGTCGCGGCGGCGCTGCAGGCGCTCGCAGGCGGCCTCGGCCTCGGACAAGCGTTCGCCCAGGCCCTGCGCGCCGGCCTGCTCCAGCTTGCCCAGCAACTGCTGGATCTCGCTGTGGCGCTTGTGCTGGGCGTCGCGTTCGATGGCGGCGGACTTTTCGTAGCGCTGCGCGTCCTGCTCCAGCAGTTCCGGCCGCAACGCTTCCAGGGCGGCCTGCGCCTGGCGCAGGCGTTGTTCGAGCAGGTCGTGGCCGCTGCGGGCCTCGGCCAGCCGGCCGGCGCGGGCCTGGCGCTGCGTCGTGCGTTCCGCCGATTGCAGGTCGGCGCCGCGCGCGGCGGCCTGGGTTTCGAGCAACTGGGCACGGGCGCTGTCGGCATCCAGCGCGCGCTGCGCGGCCGCCAGGTCCTGCTCGGCCTGCGCCGCGCTGGCCTCGGCATCGCGCAACGCCTGGCGCGCGGCGGGCGCATCGACGTCGTCCGCCTCCGCCGCCGGCGGCAGCAATGCCAATCGCTCGGCCAGTTGCGCGCGCCGCGCCTGGGCTTCGTTGCGTTGGCCGCGCAATGCGTCCACGCCTTTGGGCGCATGGATCGCCAGCGTCTTGCGCATGGCTTCGAGTTCGCGCTGCAAGGCGATGCCGCGCGCGTGGCGTTCCTCGGCCTCGGCCGCGTGGGCCACGCCCAGGCGCGACAGCAAGGCCGCGCTGGCCGCCTGCATGTCGGCCAGTTCGCGCTTGAGCGCCGGCAGGTCCTGGCCGCCCGGCGCGATGCGCAGCCGGCCCAGGCCGGGCAGCTCGAGTTCGGCCGCGGCGGTCAGCAACAACTCGCCGCTGCCGGCCAGCGTGGCGCCATCGAGCCGGACCTCGCGGCCCGCATCGAGCGCATACGACAGGCGCGTGGCGATGGCCTGCTGCCGCAGTTGCAGGTCGCCCAGCGCGCGTTCGCTCTTGCGCAAGGCCTGGATGTCGGCGTCGGCGATTTCGATGCGCACGGCCTCGGCCTTCAAGGTCGACCCCTGCTCGATCAGGCGGGTGGCTTCTTCGAGCGCGCCGTCCAGGCGTTCGATGTCGCGCGCCAGCTGGCCGAGCTGGTGTTCGAGGTCGCGGCGGTCGGCCACCGCCTGCACCGCGGCGACCCGCTGGCGCGCCTGTTCGGCGGCGGCGGCGTGCGTGTCGCGCAGCGCGCGGGCGCGGGCCAGCGGCTCCTGGGCCTGCCGGACCGCGGCGCGGGCGGCCT
>NZ_CYTY01000021.1:34441-57096 GCF_001298995.1 Achromobacter sp. 2789STDY5608615 | reverse complement strand
TGCGCGCATCCAGCAAGGTGGCGCGCTCGGCGGCGACGCGCTCGTAGAGCCGGTCGCCGTCGCCGGAGGCCAGCTCGCCCGACAACTGCGTCAGGGCCTCGCGCAGATGCCCGCCGGCGTGGCCGGCCGCGGTTTGCAGGTTCTGGCCGTCGCCCTGCTGGATCCACAGCAGGCCCGGCACGCCGGCCAGGTCAGGCTTGCTCTGGCCGCGCGCGGCCAGCTCGAAGCCCAGCAACGCGGCCAGCGCGTTCTCGGCTTCCTCGCCGTCCAGGCGCTGGGCGCCGTCGTCGATCAGCAGCTCGCAGCGGGCGCGCGACAGGAAGTGCTTTTTCAGTTGGTAATCATGGCCGGCATGGCTGAAGGCAAGCTCGACGCCGGGGCGTGCGCCGCTTTCGCCGCGCGGCGCCAGGTCGGACACGGTGCGGGTGCTGTAGCGTTCCAGGAACGCGGCGCGGATGGCCGCGGCCACGGTGCTCTTGCCGGCTTCGTTGGGACCGACGAACAGATTCAGGCCATCCTGCAAGCCGTCCAGCACCAGGGGCTGGCGGAACTTGCGGAATTCTTCGAGGGCGATGCGCGTGAGCTTCATTGCGCGCCTCCCTGGGCCGCGCCGTCGCGCTGGAACCGCAGCAGCAGCCGCAAGGCCTCGCCGGCCACCGCCGCCTGGTCGGGATCGGCCTGCATGGCCTGCAGTTGCGCGGCCACTTCGCCGACATAGCCGCTGGCGCCCAGTTGCGCCAGGTCGGCCTCGTCCGGCTCGAGCAGCAGGCCGGAGAAATCGGGCAGCACCGCCCTCGCCTGCGCCGCCGCCTGGTCCACGGCGCGTTGCAGCGCCTCCCAGGTCGGCACGTTGACGTGGCCTTGCAATTCCAGCCGCAGCACGTCTTCGGCGCGCAGCGCCGCCAGGCGTTCGGCCAGCGCCTGGGCGTCGGTCGGCAGGCTCAGGGTTTCGGTCCAGGCGGACCAGCGGTACTTGCCGGTGGGCACGCGCTCGACCTGCGGCGTGGCGCCGGGCGCGGCGATGCGCACGTCCAGCGCGTAGCCGGGCTCGTTGCCGCGGAAGCGATCCTGTTCGGGCGTGCCGGCGTACCAGGTGCGATCGTCGATCGACAGGCAGCCATGCCAGTCGCCCAGCGCCAGGTAGTCGAGCCGTGCGCGGGCGGCGCGGTCGGGCGCGATGGGGTTGGTGGCGTCGATGGTGTCGGGCAGGCGGCCGGCGACGCTGCCATGGGCCAGGCCCACGCGGAAGCGGCCGGGCTCGGATTCGAGCGCGTCGAAGGCCTGGGTGACGTCGTCGTAGGTATGGCGCTGGGTCAGCGGGGCGGCCAGCACCGCGAGGTTCTGCGCCGGCAGGTCGACCACGCCAGCACGCAACGGCACCCGCACGTTGGGCGCGATGCAGCCCAGTTGCGCGGCGCGGCTCCAGACGCTGTCGGCCAGCGCCGCGTCGTGGTTGCCGGCGATCATGACCCACGGCCCGGCGTAGGCGGCCAGCGCGGCGAACAGGCGGCGGATGGTGCGGTCGGACACGGCCTGCGTGTCGAACACGTCGCCGGCCACCAGCACCGCGTCGACCTGGCGTTCGGCCGCCAGCGCGGCGATGCGCGCGACGACATCGAAGCGGGCCTCGGCCAGCAAGGCGGCGTCATCGGTTTCGAACTGGCCGTACTGACGGCCGATCTGCCAATCGGCGGTATGCAGGAAATGGATCATGCCGCCGATTGTAGAGGCCGGCGCCGATTCCCTGTGGCGTCAACGGGCCTGAAAGTGTCGCGGCAATGTCGCGCTGCGCCCGATGGAACAACGGCCCGGCCGGCATCGTGCGCCGGGCGGGCCGTCGGGACGCCGGCTTGTGGCCGGCGCCGGAGGAAAGGATGCGGGAAACAGGCCGGAATCAGGCGCCCTTGCCGTCCAGCACCAGCGGCCGTTCGGCCGGCGCGTGGCGGTCGTAGCGCGACAGCGCCAGGCCGTCGGTGCGGATCTGCGGACGCTGGCCCAGCACCTGGTCGGCCACCAGCTTGCCGGAGCCGCAGGCCATGGTCCAACCCAGCGTGCCGTGGCCGGTGTTCAGGAACAGGTTGCCGTAGCGGGTCGGGCCGACCACGGGCGTGCTGTCCGGCGTCATCGGGCGCAGGCCGGTCCAGAACTCGGCGCGGGCCACGTCGCCGCTGCCGGGGAACAGGTCGTTGACGACCAGCTCGAGCGTCTTGCGGCGGGCGTCCTTCAGGCGCAGGTCGAAGCCCGACAGCTCGGCCATGCCGCCGACGCGGATGCGGTCATCGAAGCGGGTGACGGCGATCTTGTAGGTTTCGTCGAGGATGGTGGAGACGGGCGCGGCGGCCTCGTCCTTCATGGGGATGGTCAGCGAGTAGCCCTTGACCGGGTACACCGGCAGGTCCAGGCCGAGCGGCTCCAGGAAGCCGCGGGTGTAGCTGCCGAAGGCGGCGACGTAGCGGTCGGCCGTCAGGACCTCGTTGCCGACGCGCACGCCGGTCACCTGCCCGCCGGCCGTGTTCAGGCCGGTGACGGACTGGTTGTAGCGGAACTCCACGCCCAGCGCCGCGGCCATTGCGGCCAGGCGGGTGGTGAACAGGCGGCAATCGCCGGTCTCGTCGTTGGGCAGGCGCAGGCCGCCGGCCAGCTTGTGCAGCGAGCGCGCCAGCGCCGGCTCGGCGCTCACCAGGCGGTTGCGGTCCAGCAGCTCGTAGGGCACGCCGACCTCTTCCAGCACCGCGATGTCGCGGCGCGCGGCTTCCATCTGGGCCTCGGTGCGGAACAGCTGCAGCGTGCCACGGGTGCGCTCTTCATAATGGATGCCGGTGTCGGCGCGCAGCTCGCGCAGGCAGTCGCGGCTGTATTCGGCCAGGCGCAGCATGCGTTCCTTGTTGACCGCGTAGCGCTCGGCCGAACAGTTGGCCAGCATCGCCGCCATCCACTTCAGCTGGTACAGGCTGCCGTCCAGGCGGATCGCCAGCGGCGCGTGCTTCTTGAACAGCCACTTGATGGCCTTCAGCGGAATGCCGGGCGCGGCCCAGGGCGTGGAATAGCCCGGCGACACCTGGCCGGCGTTGGCGTAGCTGGTCTCCTGGGCGGCGCCGGGCTGGCGGTCCAGCACCGTCACTTTGGCGCCCTGGCGGGCCAGGTAATAGGCGGTGGTGGTACCGATGACGCCGCTGCCGAGGACGATCACATGCATGATTCTTTCCGAAGTTTGGATTTGGTCAGGAATTTCGGTAGTCTATGAGCCTCATCACAGTGAAAAACACTGAAGATTTTCGTTCGGCAGTGGTTTTTCCCGGCCAACCGCCCTTTTTCGACCGCCAGAAGTGAAATGCGCGACCTCGACCGTATCGACCTGAAAATCCTGGATATCCTGCAGCGGGAAGGCCGCATTTCCGTCACGGAACTGGCCGAGCGCGTCAGCCTGTCGGCCACGCCCTGCTCCGACCGGGTCAAGCGCATGGAACGCGAAGGCGTGATCGCCGGTTACCATGCGCGCGTCAATCCGGCGGCGCTGGGCAAGAACCTGCTGGTGTTCCTGGAGATCAAGCTCTCGGCCAAGTCGGGCGACGTGTTCGACAAGGTCAAGAAAGAGCTGCTGTACGTCCCCGAGGTCATGGAATGCCACCTGGTGTCGGGCGATTTCGACTACCTGGTCAAGGCCCGCCTGACCGAAATGAATGAATACCGCCGTCTTCTTGGCGAGATCCTCAAGCGCCTGCCCGCGTCGGCCGAATCGCGCAGCTATGTGGTGATGGAGGAGATCAAGGAGACCCTGTACCTGCCCGTCGACCGGTAGCGCCTCGCGCGACTTGTTACCGGACCCCGCGCCGCCTGCTGCTATGCTGCGGCCCTTCCGGTCCGCGCGGCGCGCTGGACCCGACCCCGATTTCCTGGCTTCATGACTATGACCCGTCTCTACAAATACTTCTTCCGCGGCCTGATCACCGTGCTGCCGCTGGCGCTGACGATCTACCTGCTGTACATCTTCCTGGCATGGACCGAGGCGGTGGCGCTGACCTTCCTGCGCCCCTTCATCGGCGGCTTCTACTTTCCCGGCCTGGGCCTGCTGCTGGGCATCCTGGGCATCCTGGCGATCGGCTACCTGGTGTCCAAGGAGCGCGTCAAGCGCGTGATGGCGCTGCTGGAAATGCCGTTCACCAACCTGCCTGTGGTCAAGAGCATCTATTCGTCGCTCAAGAGCTTCGCCGACTACTTCTCGCCCAGCTCCAAGGCCACCGCCCAGCAGGTCGTGATCCTGCGCATCCCGGGCCAGCAGCTGGAGCTGGTCGGCCTGGTGACGCGCCGCAACCTCGACGGCCTGCCGGAAGGCTTCACGCAGGGCGACCGGGTCGCCGTCTACCTGCCGATGGGCTATATGATCGGGGGCTATACCGTGTTCGTGCCGCAGGAATGGGTGCAGCCGATCCAGATGTCGGTCGAGGAAGCCATGCGCTCGTCGCTGATCGCCTGGATGGCGCGCGCCGAATCCCCCAGCGGCCGCCCGGTGGCGCCGGCCGACGTCCCGCCCATGCCGCCGGCCCCGCCGGCTCCTCCCGCCGGCGGCAACGTCCCCGGCGGCCAGGGCTGAACGCCCCCGCGCGACGCCCGATTTCCCTTCAACGCCCGATTGCTCCATGCCCATCATCGAATTCACGCTTGCCGAAGGCAGCCCCTTTATTGAAGTCAACCAGCTGCTCAAGGCCACCGGCGTCTGCGACAGCGGCGGCGCCGGCAAGATGCTGGTGGCCGAAGGCCACGTGAGCGTGGGCGGCGAGATCGAAACGCGCAAGACCGCCAAGATCCGTCCTGGCCAGATCGTCACCTGTGGCGACGCGCGTATCGTGGTGCGCGCGTCATGAAGTTCAAGATGTCGCAGAACTCCATCTTCGCGGTGCTGCTGCGCTCGCCGTGGTGGATGAGCGCCGGCGTGGCGCTGCTGCTGTCGGTGGGCGGGTTCGCCGCGCTGCCGCTGGAGTACGCGGCCATGGGCGTGTTCGCCGCCGTGCCGTTCGCGGTCATCGCCATCATGGCGGCCTACAAGCAGTTGCGCGCGCCGTCGGGCGCCCGCGTCGACGCCGTGGCGCAGGCCGCCGCGGCCATGTCGTGGCAGCAGTTCGCCGCCACGGTCGAGGCCGGCTTTCGCCGCGATGGCTGCGAGGTCGAACGGCTGCCAGGCCCCGGCGCCGATTTCGCCCTGACCAAGGACGGCCACGTCGCCATGGTCGGCGCCAAGCGCTGGAAGGCCGCGCGGGTCGGCGTCGAGCCGCTGCGCGAACTGCAGGCGGCGCGCGAAAAGCGCGGCGCGCGCGAGGCCATCTATATCGCGTTGGGCGAGGTGTCCGAGAACGCCTTGCAGTACGCCCGCGCCGAAGGCGTGTCGCTGATGACGGCGCCGGAACTGGCCAAGCTGCTGCGCGACCTGAAACCCTGACCGCCGGCGCCGGGCCGCGCGCCCGGTCGCCGATCCCCGCCGCCGCGGACGCACGCCCCGGCGGCGCCGGACGCAACCCGGAGACCCTGCCGCATGATCCCTCGCCTGCTGGCCGATGCCGTCCTGATCGTGCACGGCCTGTTCGTCGCCTTCGTCGTGTTCGGCAGGCTGCTGACGCTGTGGCGCTGGCGCCTGGCCTACCTGCACCTGCCCGCGCTGGCCTGGGGCGCGATGGTCATCGGCATGGGCTGGATCTGCCCGCTGACGCCGCTGGAAGTCTCGCTGCGCCAGCAGGCCGGGCAACAGGGCTACGCCGGCGGCTTCATCGAGCACTACATCCTGGCGGTGATCTACCCGGACGGCCTGACGCGCGGCATCCAGATCCTGCTGGCGGCGCTGCTGGTCGCCGGCAATCTGCTGGTGTATGCCCTGTGGGCGCGGCGCCGGCTGGCGGCGCGACGCGCCGTCGGTCCGGTCTGATTGTCCGATTATGAGATAATCAGTATCAATTCTCATTACAACGCACTCATGCGATGCGCCCGGCTCCCCCCGGACCACGGCCCGTCCCTGCCCTTTGCCTGTCTCGCCGTGCTGGAGCGCTACTACCGCGAACTGCTCAATTTCTGCACCCGGATCATCAGGAATTCGGATGCGGCGGCGGATGCCGTGCAGGAGACCTACGCCCGCGTGCTGTCGGCGCAACAGGGCGAGCGCGAACTGATCGAGCCGCGCGCCCTGCTCTACCGGACCGCGCGCAATCTGCTGACCGACCAGTACCGCCGCAGCGTCGTGCGCGGCGAGGAACAGCCCCGCGCCGCCGACGGCGATGACATCGCCCTGGACGAGATCGCCGCGCCCGCCGCGTGCCAGCCCGAGACCGCGGCCATGTCGACGCAGGCGGTCGACGCCCTGCTCGCCGTGATCTCCGCCCTGCCGCCGCGCTGCCGCCAGGCGTTCGTCATGCATCGTTTCGACGGCCTGTCCCACAGCGACATCGCCGCGCAAATGGGCATCTCGCGCAAAATGGTGGAACAGCACATCAAGGTGGCGATGCAGGCCTGCCGCCGCGCCAAGTCCGACTGGGACGCCCGCGCCGGCGGCGCCGCGCCGGCGCCGAGCCACGAACCCTTGCAGCCATGACCCTGAATCCCGCGCCATCCGAATCGCCAGACGCCGCGGCCGACGCCGCCGCGCTGGACTGGCTCGTGCGCCGCAAGGACCGGCCCGATCCCGCCACCGAAGCCGCGTTCCGCGCCTGGCTGGCGGCCTCGCCTGGGCATGCGCAGGCCTATGCCCGCTGGGATGCCGATTGGTCGATGCTGGACGCCGTGCCGGACAGCGCGCGCGCCGCGCTGCGCGCCCTGGATGCCGCCCCGGCGCGGCCCGGCGCGCCGGCCGCCAGCCGCGCCGCGGGCAGCCCGCCCGCGCCACGACGCCGTCCCGGATGGCGTCTGGCGACCGCCGCGCTGGCCGTCTGTGCGGCGTTGCTGTGGGCCGTCTTCGCGCTCTTGCCCGCCGCGCCCCAATACCGCGCGCAGTACGCCACCGCCCCGGGCGAACAGCAGGAAATCCGCCTGCCCGATGGCAGCCGCCTGATCCTGGACTCGTCCACCCGCGTCGAGATCGCCTTCTATCCAAAGCGGCGCGAAGTGACGATGGCCGAGGGCCAGGCCATGTTCGAGGTCCAGCCCGATGCCGTGCGCCCGTTCGACGTCGTCTCCGACCAGGTCCGCGTCACCGTGGTCGGCACGCGCTTCAATGTGCGCCACACGCCGTCGGTGCCGGGCTACGCGGGCCTGCAGGTGGAGGTGGCGGCCGGCCACGTGCGCGTCGCCCCCGAGCACCCCGCCGGCTGGTGGCAGTTCTGGCTGCCCGACAGCCGCCGCTACCGCGCCGACCTGATCGCGGGACAGCGCCTGGCGGTCAGCGCCGCCGGCGTCCCCGGACGCGTGACGCCCATCGATGCCGCCGCCGTGGCGCCCTGGCTCGACCACCGCCTGGCCTTCGACAACGCCACGCTGGCCCAGGTGCTGGCGGAATTCGGCCGCTACGGCCATCCGGCGCCCGCACTGTCCGACCCGGGAGTCGCGGCCTTGCGGCTGACGGGCACGTTCGACAGCCGCAATCCGGCCGGTTTCTACCGGGTGCTACCGCAGGCGCTGCCCGTGCGCGTGGATACCCGCAACGATCCGCCGACCCTCGAACCGGCCCGATGAGCGGCGCCGACATAGGGTTTTTTCAGCCTGCCGCGTCTACATGAGAAGTGTCTCCATTCTCATGTTCAGACGAGGACTTGCATGCAACACCCCCGCTTCACTCTCGCGCCCCTGACCCTGGCGCTCTGGCTGGCGCTGGCCGGCCCCGCGCAGGCCCAGCCCGCCGCGCCGGATGCCCGCATCCAGGCCACTTTGCCGGCGCAGCCGCTGGGCCAATCGCTCAACGCGCTGGCGCGCCAGGCGGGCCTGGACCTGATCGCCGGCGGCGCGCTGGTGCAGGGCCTGACGGCGCCCGCCGTCTCCGGCAACCTGACGGTGCGCGAGGCCTTCGAGCGGGTGCTGGCGGGCAGCGGCCTGACCGCCCGCATCGACGGCGGCGCCGTGGTGGTGTCGCGCGAGACCACCGCGCCGGTGCAGCAACTGGAGCAGATCACCGTCACCGGCAGCGAGGAAACCGCCACCAGCCCGGTCTACGGCGCGGTGGCGCGCCGCACCTCCACCGGCATCAAGACCGACAGCGACCTGCTGGAGACCCCGCAGTCGGTGTCGGTGGTGACCCGCGACCAGATCGAACTGCAGGGCGCCACGGGCATCGACGAATCGCTGCGCTACACCTCCGGCGTGGTCGCCGCCGCCTACGGCCAGGACCCGCGCGGCGACTGGATCCGGGTGCGCGGCTTCGCCCCCGCCAAGTACCTGGACGGGCTGCCGCTGCCCGACGGGTCGTGGACGGCCAACACCCGCTACGAACCCTATGCGCTGGAACGCATCGAGGTGCTCAAAGGCCCGTCCTCGGTGATGTACGGCGCCCTGCCGCCCAGCGGCTTCATCAACGCCGTGAGCAAGCGGCCACAGGCCGAGGCCGCGCATGAACTGGGCCTGTCCTACGGCACCGACGACCGCAAGGAACTGACCGGCGATTTCACCGGCCCGCTGACCGAAGACGGCAAGCTGCTGTACCGCGTGGTCGGCCTGGCGCGCGACAGCGGCACGCCCAGCCACTACGGCTACGACCGGCGCTACCTGCTGGCGCCGTCGCTGACCTGGAACCCCAGCGCCGACACCAGCCTGACCGTGCTGGCCATGCTGCAGGGCGCGCGCTCGCGCGGCTGGGGCGGCTTCCTGCCGGCCCAGGGCACCCTGCTGCCCAACCCCAACGGCAAGATCCGCCCCAGCTTCTATGGCGGCGAGCCCGGCTTCGACCGCTACGAAAAGAACACCCAGTCGCTCGGCTACCTGTTCGCGCACCGCGTCAACGGCCAGCTCACCTTGCGCCAGAACGCGCGCATGAACTGGACCGACGTGGACCATCCGTCGGTGGGCCTGCTGGGCTTCGCGCCCGGCAGCCTGACCACCCTGAACCGCTACACCTACACGCCGCGCGAGAACTCGCGCATGTTCTCGATCGACAACCAGGCCGAGTACAAGCTCGACACCGGCCCGCTGTCGCACACCTTGCTGGCCGGTTTCGACTACAAGCGCTCGCGCAACGACTACGCGGTGGGCATGGGCTTTGACGCCCCCACGCTGGACGCCTTCAATCCAGTCTACGGCACCCAGCCGATCAAGAAGCCCGACGACACCCAGCACACCCTGCAGGTACAGCAGCAGATGGGCGTCTACCTGCAGGACCAGATCCGCTGGGGCGGCCGGGTCGGCACGCTGTCCGGGCGCCACGACTGGGTCGACACCAAGACCCGCGACCTGCTGGCCGACACCCGCACCAACCAGCAGGACCGCAAGTGGTCCGGCCGCGTGGGCCTGAACTACCTGTTCGAATCGGGCCTGTCGCCGTATGTCTCGTACGCCACGTCGTTCGAGCCGGCGATCGGCCGGACCTATTCCGGCACGCCGTTCGTGCCGGTGACCGGCTCGCAGGTGGAAGCGGGCCTGAAGTACCGGCCGCCCAACAGCGAATCGCTCTACACCCTGGCGGTGTTCGACCTGCGCCAGAAGAACGTGCTGGTCACGGACGTCAACGCGCCGGTGTTTGGCTACGAGATCCAGCAGGGCGAAATCCGCTCGCGCGGCGTCGAACTGGAAGCGCGCGCCCAGGTGACCAGCGGCGTCACGGTGATCGGCAGCTATACCTACACCGACGCCAAGGTCGAGCAGTCCACCGACCCCGCCACGGTCGGCAAGCAGGTGCAATCGCAACCTCGCCACCAGGCGGCGCTGTGGGTCGACTACCGCTTCCCGCAGGACATCGCGCCGGGCTTCGGCCTGGGCGGCGGCGTGCGCTACACCGGCAGCAGCTACGGCGATTCGGCCAACCAGTGGAAGAGCGGCTCGAACACGCTGGTGGACGCGCAGGCGCACTACACGCGCGGCAACTGGCGCCTGCTGCTGACCGTGAACAACCTGTTCGACAAGGAGTACATCACGGCCTGCAACAGCATCACCTGGTGCTACTACGGCTATGGCCGCTCGGTGAACCTGACCGCCCGCTACGCCTGGTAACGGCGCGGCCTGGCGCGGCGGCCAGCCGCGCCAGGTCGCGAACGACCACCAGAGGCCCGGTATAGTGACGGTCCAGACCGACCGGATACCCGCATGAGCTTCCTCGACAAACTGCTGGCCAGAAAGGCCGCGCCGACCGCCGGCCCCGCCGACGCGCCCTCGCCCGCTCCGGCTCCCGCCGCCCAGGCCGAGGAGCCCGCCACGCAGGCCCCGATCCGCGCCTATGACGCCTACGGCCGCGAGATCTTCGTGCCGCGCGACCAATGGCGCGACAGCGTGCTGGCCGGCGCCATCGAGCGCCACTGGGATGACGCCGACGCGCTGTCGGGTCTGATCATCCAGTCGCTCGGCGACGGCTTCATCGATGAAATGGTCAAGCCCGCCGACCGCCTGGTCGAGCTGCAACCCGGCGCCGAGCGCGGCGTGGTGCTGCAGGCCATCGTCTACATGAAGACCGGCCGGCTCGACGACGCCGAGCGCGCGCTGCGCGATTTCATGGCCGCCCGGGGCGAGACCGGCATCGTCCTCACCAACCTGGCCAAGATCCAGGACGAGCGCGGCGACGAGGCCGGCGCCCTGGCAACGCTGTGGCATGCGCTGGAACTCGATCCCAACCAGGACAACGGCCTGGGCTGGTACGAGGCGATCCACCGTGAACACGGCGGCGACGCCGCGGGCGTGGCCGCCATGCGCAAGGTCGCCGCCCTGCCCGGCAGCTGGCGCGCGCAGCTGTGGCTGGCGCACGGCGAACTGGGTTCGCACAACCTGTCCGGCGCGATCGCCCTGTATGAAGAATCGCTCGCCCGCGCCGGCACGCCCGCGCCCGCCGACCTGCTGGCGCAGATGAGCGGCGACCTGGGCAACGCCGGCGCGATCGAACCGATCGTGCAACTGGCCGGGCCGCGCTTCGATGCCGCGCTGCACGGCATCCAGGTCGGCAACAACCTGATCCGCGCCTACGTCGAACTGGGCCAGCCCGGCGAGGCCCGCGCCATCCTCGATCAGCTCTACGCGCAGCAGCGCCCCGACTGGAAGGACAACCTGGCCTATTGGGACACCGAACTGGCGCGCGCCGCACTGGGTGACGGCGCCACCGAACCGGCGCAGATGCGGCTGGCGATGCTGCTGGGCCGCGGCCCGGTCTGGCTGACGCCCGACTCGCCCGCGGCGGCGCTGTTCACGCCGGTGACGCCCGACCGCCCGCTGGTGTCGTTCCTGGGCGGCTCGGCCGAGATCGGCGACGCGCCCGAAGGCGCCGAGCGGCAGCTGGCCGACGCCACCGGCCGCCTGAGCCGCGCGCTGCCGCTGTACTTCAACGAACAACTGGCGCTGCGCTGCGGCCTGCGCACGCAGACGCTGGTGCCGTGGCTGACCGAGCCGCATCCCGGCTTCCTGCTGAGCGGCGCGGCCTGGGACGACACCGATGCCATCGGCTATGCGCAGCAATGCGAAGCGCAAAGCGATTACGTGGTGATCTCGCACCTGGTCACCGTCGCCGAGCCGTGGCGCGCCGAGGTGCGCCTGGTTCGCACCGAGGACGCCGAATGCATCGGCGCGCTGTCGGCCGAATTCCCGATGGCCGACCCGACCGCCGCGATCCAGCGCCTGACCGAGGAACTGGTGGCGCTGGTCGGCCGCGCCACCGCGCAGGCGCCGCTGTCCGCGCCGGCCAGCTACACGGTGCCGGATGGCGCCGCGTTCCCGCTGTACCTGCTGCGCCTGGAACAATTGCTGGCGGTGCGCTGCAACGGCGCCAACCCGGACCAGCCGGGCCAGTTGAATGGCGAACGCGAGATCATTGACGGCAACCTGCGCCAGTGCCTGGACTTCCCGCAAAGCGTCAACGCCCGACTGCTGCTGGCGCAGACCGTGCGCGCCATGAAGCGGCTGCGGCCCGACGTGGCGGGCGAGTTCGAGGAAAAGATCGCGCGGCTGCAACGCGAACAGCCGCTGGCCGCGCCGGCGCAAGCCGCGGTGCAGGACTTGCTGGACTGAGTCTCTGGCTGACGCAGGCGGCGCACGGCATCCTGCCAGGCCGCCGCGACCGGCGGGTCGCCCGCGTGGGCGGCCACCACCGGCGCCCGCTTACAAGGCGCGGGCGATCACCAGCCGCTGGATGTCGCTGGTGCCTTCGTAGATCTGGCACACGCGCACGTCGCGGTAGATGCGCTCCACCGGAAAATCGGCCAGGTAGCCATAGCCGCCCAGCGTCTGGATCGCGGCCGAGCAGACCTTCTCGGCCATCTCGGAGGCGAACAGCTTGGCCATCGAGGCCTCGGTCAGCGCCGGCCTGCCGGCCTCGCGCAGCGCCGCCGCGTGCAGCACCATCTGCCGCGCCGCGTGGATCTGCGTGGCCATGTCGGCCAGCCGGAACGACACCGCCTGGTGCTCCATGATCGGCTTGCCGAAGGCCTGGCGGTCACGGGCGTAGTCGCGCGCGCATTCGAACGCCGCGCGCGCCATGCCGACCGACTGCGAGGCGATGCCGATGCGGCCGCCCTCCAGGTTCGACAGCGCGATCTTGTAGCCCTCGCCCTCCTCGCCCAGGCGCCACGCGGCGGGAATGCGCATGTCCTCGAAGGCGATCTGGCAGGTGTCGGACAGATGCTGGCCGAGCTTGTCCTCGACCCGCACCACCTGGTAGCCCGGGGTGTCGGTCGGCACGATGAAGGCCGAGATGCCGCGCTTGCCGGCCTGCGGATCGGTCACCGCGAACACGATCACCAGCTGCCCGGTGCGGCCCGAGGTGATGAACTGCTTGGCGCCGTTGAGCACGTAGTGGTCGCCGTCGCGCAGCGCGCGGGTGCGCAGGCTGCTGGCGTCGGAACCGGCCTGCGGTTCGGTCAGGGCGAAACCGCCGATGGCGACGCCGGTGGCCAGCGGCCGCAGGAACTGGTCCTTCTGCGCGTCGCTGCCGTACTTCAGGATCGGCATGCAGGCGACCGAGTTGTGCACGCTCATGATGGTCGAGCAGGCGCCATTGCCGGCCGCGATCTCCTCGAGCGCCACCGCGTACGACAGGTAGCCGCTGGCGTTGCCGTCCCATTCCTCCGGCACCAGCATGCCGAAGAAGCCCAGGTCGGCCATCTCGCGGATGGCGTCGGCCGGATAGTGGTGTTCGCGGTCCCAGCGTTCGGAATTCGGCGCCAGGCGTTCCTGGGCGAAGCGGCGCGCCATGTCCTGCACGCTGAGCTGTTCTTCGGTCAATAGCATGTTCGATGTCTCCTGGTCGGGCAGTGCCGGACTGGCGCGGGTGGACGCCGTCCGTGTTCTCTTGCGCGGGCCGGCGTCCGGGATGCGGGCGCGGCACGATTGCGAGGATACACCGGCGCTCTACCCGCTAGCGCTCCGTGCAGTGCGGATGCAGCTTGAGCCGTTCCTGGAAGTCCCGCGCCAGCTGGTCCATGCGGATCGTCGCGAAGCGTTCCAGCAGCAGCCGGCGCGACTCGGCCATCGCGCCTTCCAGCCCGGCGTTGACGGCCTGCTCCACCAGGCATTTCGGTTCGCTCTGGTCCAGCCCGAGCGCGAAGATCGGCGGCTCGCCCAGCGCCTGGTAGACGTCCAGCAAGCTCAGCTCGGACAGCGGCCGCGTCAGCACCCAGCCGCCGCCATGGCCCTTCTCCGATTGCACATAGCCGCGCTCGCGCAGGCCGGACATCATGCGCCGCACCACCACGGGATTGGTGTTTAGCATCTTGCCGATGGTCTCGGAGGTCAGCGGCGCATCCTGCTCCGCCATGTGCAGCAGCACGTGCAGCATGCGGGACAGGCGGTTATCGCTGCGCATGGAAAGACTCCTGGTTCATGGTTTGAAACATTATAAGTTGCGTGACCGGACAGGATCGCCGTATCATGCAACTTTTAAAGTATCGAGAAATCCATGAAGCCCGAAAAACTGCCCCCCTGCTACGACGCCATCATCATCGGCGGCAGCTTCGCCGGCCTGTCGGCCGCCATGCAGCTGGCCCGCGCCCGCCGCCGCATCGCGTTGGTGGATGCCGGCCAACCGCGCAACCGCTTTGCCGCGCATTCGCACGGTTTCCTGGGCCAGGACGGCAAGACGCCGGCCGAGATCGTCGCCGTCGGGCGCGCCCAGCTGGCCGCCTACCGCACGGTGGACTTCATCGACGGCGCCGCCGCCAGCGCCGACGGCGAATCAGGCCGCTTCCTGGTCACCCTGGAAGATGGCCGCGAACTGCGCGGCGCCCGCCTGATCCTGGCCATCGGCGTGCGCGACGAACTGCCCGCGCTGCCGGGCCTGCGGGAACGCTGGGGCCAGACGGTGCTGCACTGCCCCTACTGCCATGGCTATGAAGTGGCCGACCAGCCGCTGGGCGTGCTGGCCGCCCACCCCATGTCCTCGCACCAGGCCGCGCTGCTGCCTGACTGGGGCCCGACCACCTATTTCACCCAGGGCGAGTTCGAGCCCGATGCCGAACAGGCCGCGCTGCTGACCGCCCGCGGCGTGCGCATCGAGCGCACCCCGGTGACGCAGCTGCTGGGGCCGGCGCCGCGCATCGACGCGGTGCAGCTGGCCGATGGCCGCCGCCTGCTGGTCAATGCGTTGTTCGTCGCCAGCCGCGTGCACATGGCCAGCCCGCTGGCGATGCAGCTGGGCTGCGCCTTCGACGAGGGCTTGCTGGGGCCTTACCTGCGGGTCGACGATTTCAAGCAGACCACGGTGCCGGGCGTCTACGCCGCGGGCGATGCCAGCCTGCAGATGGGCAATGCCACCCTGGCCAGCGCCTCGGGCGTGATGGCCGGGGTCGGCGTGCACCAGTCGCTGGTGCGCGATGACCCCGTCAAGTGCTGGCGCGCGCAGGCCAGCCGGCCGGTGTAGGCGTCCGCGCGACGCTCAGGTGCATTGCCACAGATGCGCGCTGACGCGGCAGTGGCCGCACCAGAAGCTGTAGTTGCAGCCGCCGCTGCCCCACATCCAGTCGCCGCCGTCCGCCTGCGGCAGGTCGGAATCGAGCTGCATCGCGAACGACATGCGCTGGTCGCAATCCGGACAGGCGGGGTAGTCCGCCGACTGCACCCAGCTGGGCGGGCCGCCGACACGGCTCAGGTTCTGGCGGCCGTTGGAATCGCCCCAGTCCTGCCAGGCCCAGCGCGCCGGGGCCTGGAACAGGGTCACGTCGGCCTCGCGCAGCGGTTCGGCGGGAAACTCCGGCGTCACCGGCTCGGCCTGGCGCTGCGACGGGTGCGCTTGCGGCGCGCCGTCGCCGTCGTGGCGGAAAAAGAGGATCGGGCCGTCCTGCTCCCACCCCTGGCACGACAGGCAGGTGGCCAGCGTCAGCGGCGTGGGGCAATCGATACCGGCGACCTCGGGCCGCGGCAAGGTCAGCAGGCGGTGCAAGGGTCCATGGCACAGACCGCAGGCGGCCGCGAGCGCGCCGCCCATGCGGCCCGCCGTCACGGTGGCCATCGGCGACTCGGCGTCCGGCGCCGGCCAACCCCAGGTGGGATGCAGGCGCTGGATCTCGCGCCGCCACGCGGGTTGCGAGGCCGCCATCTGCTGGCGTTGCGCCGCGTCGAAACGGATGTGCAAGGGCTGCTCGCCATGCAGCGCGCGCACCTGGCCGTCGTCGTCGGCATAGCCCACTTCCATCAGCCAATAGATGGCGTCGGGATCCACGCCGCCCCCGAAGCCCTGGCGCCACGCGCGCGACACCGCCTGCGGCTGGCGCGAGTGCAACAGGGCGCGGGCGCGCAGTTGGTCCGGGGAATCCGCTTCGATCGTCGGCGGCAGTTGCGCCAGCCACGCCCGCGCCGTCTCGGCGTCCAGCGCGCGCCAGGCCTGGTCGGTATTGAAACGCGGGCCGCCCGCGCCGGCTTCGGCGGCGGCCAGCAACGCCGGCCAGTGGCCCGCGAACAGCTGCGGCCATTGCAGCGCGGCCGAATCCAGCACCTCCGCCAGACCTTCCGTGACGGGCTCGCGCAGCGCCCGCTGCCACGCCTGCCGCAACGTGGCGGCATAGGTGGCGTCGTCCATCAGGTCGAGCGCGGCGTCGATGAAGGTGGCGTGCTTGAGCCCGCGATCCAGGAACCGCGTGACTAGTTCCCCCAGCGCCGCCGGGTCGTCGCGGCGCAGCCGCAACACCTGGCCCATGGGGTCGTTGTTCTTCCAGCCCAGCCGCTCAAAGGCGTCGACGATCTGCGCCGGCGACAACGCGTCCTGCGCGCCCGTCTTGTCGTTGCCGTCCGTCATGCCGGCTCCTTGCGGCCGGCGCTGGCGAATTTCTTCCAGTCCTCGTTGTCCACCAGGGTCGAGCGGAACACGCGCAGTTTCTCGCAGCCCTTGATCGACTTCAGCACCTTCTTGACCTGGTCGCAGACCGTGGCCGGCAGCCACGGGCTGAGCGTGACGCGCTTGATGGTCGCTGGCGCCACCGGCAGGCGCAGCACCGGCGTATCGCGCGTCCTGCGGCAGACGAACAGGCGGAACTCCTTTTCATCGCGGAAGGCGTGGCGCTTGAGGAACGGCAGGTCGGCCTCGGCCGGCGGCTGCTCGCGCAGCGACTTGATGGTGCGGTACTGCACCGTCTCGGCCCGCAAGTCGGGCACGCCGCGCACCTGCTCCACCAGCTTTTCCTTGTCGAACTCGATGCAGACCCCGCCGCTGCCGTGCGAGAACACGCGCCAGTGGTGATAGGTCTCGGAGGCCTCGGCCATGCACAGCGCGTAGATGCCCTGCAGGCGCTTGGCGCGCGCGTATTCCTCGATGTAGAACGAGTCGTTGCGGTCGTCCCACGCCTTCGGATTGAGCAGCGCCAGTTCGCCCGTCTGCAGGTAATCGATCAGGTAGGGAAGCTCGGTGTATCTGCGCAACGAGGTGGCCAAGGCGGTGCTCCGGTGTGTACCCAGCCGCCAGTCTACCCGCATCGCCGCCGGCACGACGTTACACTGGCCCCTTGCCAAAAGGAGACCCCATGCAGCAGAACAATGGTGAAGGAAGGCAAGCTCCCCGGCGCCACGCGCCTACCAGTCAGCGGTTCTGGTACATCGTCCTGGCGGGCACGCTGGTCACCCTCAGCTATGACCTCATGCCGCTATTGCGCGGCCAGCTCTCGCCCCTGCTGAAACTGATCTTGCCCGGGCTGCTGCTGGCCGGGCTGTACCGTGGCAGCGAATGGGCGCGGTGGCTGCTGATGATATCGTTGCTGGGCTTCGGCGTGCTGGTCATGTACCTGACGACCTCGCTGATGCCCTACTCGATCGACATCTGGCTGCACCGCTTTGTGTGCAGTGCCGCCATGATCGCGACGGGGCTGTACCTGGCGCTGGCCAAGAAGGACTTCCAGCGCTATTGCAGTTACGTGGCGTTTCGCGACGGCCCCAAGGCCGCGGCCAGGAAGCGGGCCGCCGCGGACGCCCGCCGCTAGCGCCCGGCACGCCAGGGCGCATCGGCCGTCAACCGCTCACGCCGGCAGGCCGGCCCCGCGCGGTCAGCGCAACGCGGTCTTGAAGAACGCGACCACCGCCGCGTTGAAATCACGGTGCCAGGCCGCGCGGTCGAAACCCGGCGCGTCGCGGCAGATCGCGGGCATCGCCTCGGCCTGCGCGGCGGAGCACGGCGCCAGGAAGGCGAAATGCCCGGCGCCGGCGACCGGGTGGAATTCGGATGCCGCCAGCCCCTGGCGCACCGCCTCGACACTGGCCGGCGTGACGCCGTCGCCGCCCAGCGCCGATGCCCACAACTGCACCGGCGCCGACACCGCCTTGAGCGCGTCGGCGCTGAAGGCGTTGAGCGGGTCGGCGATGACCAGCGCCTTGATGCGCGCATCCTTCACATAGGGTTGCGCCGGCACTTTGCCGTCACGGATGTCGCGGCACATCGGCAGTGACGGTTCGTCGCCGCAGATCGCCAGGCCGCGCGTGAAATCGGGCGTCGCGCCGGCCAGCACCAGCCCCGTGTAGCCGCCGCGCGAAAAACCGAAGAAACCCACCTCGCCGTCCAGTTGCGCCCGCTGTGGCCACGCCCCCGTCAGGTAGTCGATCAGCCGCCTGATCTCGCGCGGCCGGGTCGAGAAGATCGACAGATAGCCCTGGCGCGAGCGGTCCACCGCGTTGTCGCCGACATGGTTGATCGCCGCCACCACGAAGCCCGCGTCCGCCAGCGCCGCGGCGGTGTCGTGATGGCCCAGGTACGAGCCGGCCGATCCGTGCGACATGACGATGAGCGGCTTGCGCCCCTCGGTCATCGGGCAGTCCGGCGTCGCCGCGAGGGTGACGCGGCCGACGCCGACCTCCTGCGGCGGCGCGGCGCACGGATACCAGATGCCGCCCAGCAGGGCCGGGCCGTTCATGTCCATCGGCAGGTTCAGACGCTGGAAACCGGCGGCGTGCGCGTTGGCGCTGAGCGCCAGCGACAGGCCGACGCAGGCGCGCGCCAGGCGCGGGCCGGCGGCGGCGGAAAAACAACGGGAGAACGCGGAACGGACGGAAGCAAGGCGCATGCGGAAGGAATCGGAATGGATCGGATGGCGCGCCGCAAGGGCGCGGCGGGTGACGCGCCGCGCGGGCGCGGCTAGCAGGAAATGATGACGGCAGCCAGGCCGCGGCGTGATCGGAATTGTCATTTTAATGTCCGCGAACTGTCGAAGCGGCGCGCCCAGACTGTCTTTCGCCACGCGCCAGCAGGCCGAGCCTGCGCCGCGTGGCGCAATCGAGTCATCCCGTCTACGGAGTCATCCATGAAAAGAATATTCGTCGCCGCGGCCGCTACGGCCCTGTCCGGCGCGGCGGCCGCGCAAACGTCCGTCACGCTCTATGGCGTCATCGACACCGGCATCGGCTATGCCAATGTCGACGGCAGCTACACCGACCCGGCCACCGGCCGCCGCAGCAGCATCGACAGCAGCCGCATCGGCACGACCAGCGGCACCACGGCCGGCTCGCGCTGGGGCCTGCGCGGCAAGGAAGACCTGGGCGATGGCCTGTACGCGGTCTTCCAGCTGGAGTCGGGCTTCGACAGCCGCAACGGCAACTCGCTGCAGAGCGGCCGCCTGTTCGGCCGCGAAGCCACCGTCGGCCTGGGCAGCGCCGAGTGGGGCGAAGTGCGGCTGGGCCGGCAGTACAACGTCGCCACGCGCTATTTCGGCGGCATGCTCGGGCCCGCCTTCGGCGGCGGCTTCAACCAGCTGAACACCGGCGGCGGCCTCGGCTTCAGCTCGGCCTACTTCCCGCGCTACGACAACCTGGTGGTGTACGAGACGCCGTCGATGGGCGGCTTCAAGGCGGCCGTCGGCTACGCCTTCAACGTCGACGACCAGAAGACCGCGCAGACTGGCTTTGCCACCGCCGACAACACCCGCGCCATCACCGCCGGCCTGCGCTACGACAACGGCCCGCTGATGGGCTTTGCCACCTATGACCAGCTGAACGCCTCCAACAAGCTGAGCCAGGGCCAGGTCGACGCGACGCCGCGCTCGTACATCGTCGGCGGCTCGTACGACTTCGAGGTCTTCAAGGTGGCGCTGGCGTACAACCGCCTCACCGATGGCTGGTTCGCCGGCAAGAGCCTGCCCGGCGGCGCCGGCATCGGCGGCTTCACCGGCACGCCGTCCTATGCGTTCTCCAAGGGCTTCCGGTCGAATTCGTACATGCTCGCGGTGGCGGCCCCGGTCGGCAAGTCGGGCGGCGCCTTCGCCTCGTGGCAGCGCGCCGACGCCAACAGCGCGCAGCTCACCGGCGGCGACTCGGCCAGCAACACCTACAGCCTGGGCTACAACTACAACCTGTCCAAGCGCACCGACCTGTATGCGGTCGCCTCGTACACGACCAACTGGGCGTTCCTGGACAACGCCAAGGCGACCGAAATGAATGTGGGGATACGCCACCGCTTCTGATCGCGGGCGGAGCGATCCCCCTTGCGCAAGTTCCCGTTGATGACGCCCGCCTCCGCGAAGGGATGGGTGGTTTGTCGCCGCGCGTTTCCGGGTCCATCCGGGAACGCGCGTTTTTTCACCGCGGCAGCGCGGCGAGCGGTGTTGTATCGGGCGATACGGACGACGTCATTTGGCAGGCTCCTGAAGAATCAATAGAGCTTCATGGTGTGAACCTGGCTCTTGGCCATTCGTTGCACGCCATAGGCGATCGCGCCGCCGAACACACTGGAATTGATCCAGCCGGGCACGCGGACCGTGACGTACTGGTCGGTCTCCTCCACCACTTGCGAATCGCGGAAGAACATCTCTTCGGCCTGCATGTACATGCCCATGCCGCCCATCTTGCTTCCGATCAGGTTCAGGCTGCCGAAGTTGACGCGCTTGCCGGTGGCGGGAAGCTCTCCGTTCAGGTCGCGCTTGACCAGGTCGGCCAGCGCCACGGCGCCATCGCCGAGTTCCTTTTTGTATTGCGCGACCTGCTGATCCTGAAGGCTGGCCAGCTCCGATTCGGCATACATAGTCGGCAAGTGGTAGGTATAACGCCCGACCCATTTGGTCTGCGGGTTGTCGACGTGGAAGACAAGGGCCAATCGGACTTTCTCGTCGTCGCAGCGCTGCACGAACACGAACGTTTTGAGGTCGAACGCCGCGGACTCGGCGGCCGCCTTGATGCCGGCCGCCGCCAGCGCATCCGTCGCGATCGGCAACGGGTCGATCTGGAGGATGGAATCCTTGTACTGGTTCGCCATCGCCTGCGATTTGCGGGAAATGTTCATGCTGCCGAAGATCGGCCCCAGGAATATGCTGCCGCCCTGGGTCTGAATGAAGATGTAGTGGGTGCCGTCGACAATGCCCGCCTGCACCGGCAGGTATTTCTTGTCCGGCATGGCCGGGGACACCGAGACTTCCGACGGCATTCCCGCCGGCACGACCGGTGGCGTGGTGGTCTTCAAGGCGGGTGCGCAACCGCTCAACAACGTGGTGAACGCCAACATCAAGGGGGCCAGGAACCGCATGTCGCTGATCTGCATGTGAGTGTGTCAGGGGATGAGAGGCCGCCATTACACCCGATTCAGAGACATTTAGAAACATCATTCATGCACGGCCCCTGCCCCCCCCCCTATCCGTCAGGAGGCGCCTGCGGGCGACTGGATCATCTTCCAGCCATTGCCGGCGGGATCCCGGAACCCCGCATCGATGCTGCCGTACCGCTCGACCGGTTCCTGCGTGAACTCCACGCCCAGCGCCAGCAAGCGGGCGTGGCTGGCGCGGCAATCGGCCACCGCCAGCACCAACGGCGGCATCGCGCCCTTGGCGACCATGGCCCGCAAGGTCTGCGCGGTGGCGTCGTCGTGCACCGGCGGCCCGGGCCGGAACAGGCCCAGCTGGAACGACGGCTGGTCCGGATGCTGGACGGTCAGCCAGCGGTATGGCCCATTGCCCACGTCCGTATGGACGCGGAATCCGAGTTTGTCGACGTAGAACCGCAGCGCCTCGTCCTGGTCGTCCACATAGACGCCGACGACATTGATCCCAGCACTCATGACCTCTCCTTCGGTAGGTGGATTGGCGACCCGGCCAAGGGGTCGATCAGCGCACTCTATTCCTGGCCTGGCGGCGACGCTTCTCCAAAACTGCGATGGTCAGGTCAGGCCGCGACGCGGCCTTGACCACGCAGGCGGGTATCTGGCCCAGTCCCGCCATCCCGGCCCGCGCCGCCACGCGCATGGCGCCGGGGCTGCGGCCCGTGATGTCACGGAAGATGCGGCCGAAGGTGCCCAGGCTTTCCCAGCCGGTGGCATAGGCGATCTCGGTGATGGCCAGGTCCGTGTCGCGCAACAGCGCGATGGCCTGTTCGATGCGGCGCGTCAACAGGTAGCGATGCGGCGGCAGGCCGAAGGCCCGCTTGAAGGAACGCGCGAAATACGCCGCGGACACGCCGCTGACCTCGGCCAGCCGCGCCACCGGCCAGGCTTCGTGCGAGGCGGCGTCCATGCGGTCCCTGGCGCGCAGCAGGCGGCGCAGCAAGGCCGGATCCTGCAAAGGTTTCTCGACGGCCGGCGCCGGCGGGGAGGCGCGCGGGCGCGGCATCCTAGACTTCCTCGATCACCGCCGCGGGCGCGAACGGCGTGCCCAGGCCCAGCGCGCGGTAGATCCGTTCCAGGATGCGCTGGCGCCGCGTCGGCCGGCCCATGCGCCAACGCGTATCCAGGAACAGCAGCGGCAGCGCGACGCACAGCCATGCCAACAGCAAGAACGCGAACACCACGGCCGCCAGCTCCGGCGCCGTGTCGCGGCTGGACGGCGAGCCGGAAGTCGCCAGCACCGCCACCACCACCAGCCAGCACACCAGCAGCAGCGCGGCCAGCAGCGTCAACAGCGGCACGCGCTGCTTCAGGCCCACGCCCACCGGCGCGATGTCGGTGAAGGCGCTGCGGAAGTAGTGATGGCAGACATAGACGCGCCCGTCTTCCAGGTTGCGCAGGCCGTAGACCAGCTGGTCCGGCCCGGCGCCGCTGATCTGGCCGGCGTAGGCGGCCACCTCCACCTGGTCGCCCTCGGCCAGGAATGGCATCGCATCGCCGAAGTTCTCGGCCACATACATGACGAAACGGCGCGCGCCCACCTGGAAGCGGTAGATGCCATAGGCGGGCG
>NZ_CYTY01000021.1:14954-34187 GCF_001298995.1 Achromobacter sp. 2789STDY5608615 | reverse complement strand
GCAGCACGGCGACCAGCGCCACCGTCAGCGCCAGCACCAGGCCCAGCACCTGCGCGAAGGACGACAGATCGAGCAACCAGGCCAGCGCCCCGGCCGCCGCCGCGACCGCCAGGCTGATGCCGATGCCGCGCCAGGCGCGGCGCCGCTGATCGACGTAGTAGCGCGGCGGCACGCCCGGGCCCTGCCCCGCGTCCAGCCAGGAAAAATGGCGCAAGCCGCCCGCGCCGCCCTCGATCACGCCGACGCGCACGGGCGTGGCCTGCAACGCCAATCCCCGCAGCGTGCGGATATCGGCCGGGTCTTCGAACGCGCCGTTGACCGGCACGCCGTTCACCCGCAGGAACACCTGGCCGCGCACCCGCGGCACCGCCTCCCGGAACTGGTCGATGCGGCCTTCGATCGTGGCGGCCACCGTGTTCGTGCGCTTGGACATGCGTGCTGGCGGGCCGCGACGGGCGCGGCCGGTACTGGAAAGCGCCCAGCATACCGCAGGGTCCGCCGCACCCGGGAGAGGCCCGCGCTTTCATGGTTTTTTTGCATCAACCCGGCAGTTAATTGCACTTCACGGCGCCGCGGCCACGGCGGGAAAATGCCCTGGCGATCAGGCGCGGCCGCCAATGCTTAACGCGCTGCCGGCCCTCCCCCGGCGCCGCGCGCAACGACAAGGAGCCCGATCATGAACATCGCCCTGGAACGCCTGGCGCGCCAGCTCGACCTGGATGCGCCCGGCAACGAACGGCTGCGCCTGGCCTTCGGCCACGCCTGTACCCAGCGCGTCGAGCATCTGCTGGAGGAACCGCGGGCGCTGGACTGCCTGGCCGTGCTGGGCCGCTATCTCGATGGCGCCTGTGACGCCGAAGCGCTGGCGCGGGCCGCCGCCCTCGCGGCGGCGCTGGCCAATCATCATCCCGGTTCGACCTCCATCGACGGCTGCGGCCATGCCGCGGTATCGGCCACCTATGCCGTCGCCAGCGCCTTGGCCGGCAAGGCGCTGCGGGCGGCCGAGTACGCGGCCTACGCCGCCGTCTATGGCCAGGGCGGCTACGGCGCGGTGTCGGATCCGGCCTCGTTCGACATCGAGCACGCCTGGCAGGCGGACTGCCTGGCGCGGTGCGCGTTGCCGGCCTGAAGCGCCGCTGTGAGCACCCCGGCGCGCTCACAGCGGCCCCGCGGCCAGCATGAAGCTGCCGCCACGGATCACGTGCAGCAAGCGCGGCCGGCGGCCGCCATCGACCTTCCTGCGCAGGCGACGCATGGCGATCGCGACGGCCTGGCACTTGACGTGCCCCGCGCCCAGGCCCGGCGCCCTGGCCTTCCAGACCGACTCGGCCAGTTACCAGCTGGTGAACACCGCGCCCGGGCTGCCCATGAGCATGGCGAGCAGCCCGAACTCCTTCGGCGTCAACAGCAGCGGCTCGCCATCCCGGTACGCGCGACAGCGCAGCAGGTCCAGCTCCAGGTCCGCGAATTGCAGCCTGTCGCCGGACTCGGGCATGCACGTCAGCAGGACGTGACCCATTTCAGGGATGCCCCGATGCCGCGGGCGCGGCTATCGGCGGCTCTCGTTCTGGCGCTGCACTTCGGCCTGGTAGTCAGGGCCCGAGCGCAGCCGCACATACTCCGAGAACGCCGCCTTGTACTCGGGACTGTAGATGTCCGGCGTGGCCTCGCCGCGCCAGAACCGGTCCACGCCGGCGCGCTTCCACAGCGCCAGGTCGGCCAGCACCTCGGCGCGCGAGAGCGACGCGCCGTAGGGGCTGGCCAGGGCCGTGGACGGCGCCTGCTGGGCCAGCGCCGTGCCGGAAACGCCCGCCGCCAGGGCCAGGATCAGTGCGGTTTTACGAAGAATCTGCATGCTTCACTCCTATGAATCGTGGGGGGTACTGCACGGGATTCATTCTAGGAAGGCGATGCAGACAGAAAGCGGATAAGGGGATTACGTTTTTGCAATGAAAAAGCGCCACGGAAACCGTGGCGCTTCGAGGCCGCGAAGCAATCGCGGGATGCTTACCGCACCTTCCCCGCCTTCCAGGCCTCCAGCAGCTGCTCGTACGCCACCGTTTCGCCCTTGGGCTTTTCATTGCCCAGCTTCTTCCACGGCGCGTGCTGATCCGACAGCCACTTGTTCGGATCGCCCTTGGCGTTCAGCTTGGGCGCGCATTGCGCCATGCCGGCCCGCTCCAGCCGCGCCATCACCTGGTCCATTTCGTTGGCCAGGTTGTCCATCGCGGCCTGTGGCGTCTTCTCGCCGGTGACGGCGGTGGCGACGTTCTTCCACCACAGCTGCGCCAGCTTGGGATAGTCGGGCACGTTGTTGCCGGTCGGTGTCCAGGCCACCCGCGCCGGGCTGCGGTAGAACTCGATCAGGCCGCCGTAGTTGGCCGCGTTCTTGCTGAAGTAGTCGCTGTGGATGTCGCTGTCGCGGATGAAGGTCAGGCCGGTGATCGACTTCTTCAGCGACACCGTCTTGGCCGTGACGAACTGGGCGTAGAGCCAGGCGGCGGCCATCTTGTCGGGGTTGGTGGACTTGAAGAAGGTCCACGAGCCCACGTCCTGGTAGCCGTTCTGCATGCCGTCCTTCCAGTACGGACCATACGGCGACGGCGCCATGCGCCACTTGGGCGTGCCGTCCTCGTTGACCACCGGCAGGCCCTTCTTGGTCATGTCGGCGGTGAAGGCCGTGTACCAGAAGATCTGCTGCGCGATCTGGCCCTGCGCCGGCACCGGACCGGATTCCGAGAAGGTCATGCCCATGGCCTGCTGCGGCGCGTACTTCTTCATCCAGTCGACGTACTTGGTCAGGGCGTAGACCGCGGCCGGACTGTTGGTGGCGCCGCCGCGCGCCACCGAGGCGCCCACCGGCGTGCACTTGTCGTCGGCCACGCGGATGCCCCACTCGTCCACCGGCATGCCGTTGGGCAGGCCCTTGTCGGCGGCGCCGGCCATCGACAGCCACGCGTCGGTGAAGCGCCAGCCCAGCGACGGGTCCTTCTTGCCGTAGTCCATGTGGCCATAGACCTTCTTGCCGTCCAGCTCCTTGACGTCGTTGGAGAAGAAGTCGGCGATGTCCTCGTAGGCGGACCAGTTGGTCGGCACGCCCAGGTCGTAGCCATACTTGACCTTGAACTTGTCCTTCAGGTCCTGGCGCGCGAACCAGTCGGCGCGGAACCAGTAGACGTTGGCGAACTGCTGGTCGGGCAGCTGGTACAGCTTGCCGTCCGGCGCGGTGGTGAACTTGGTGCCGATGAAGTCCTTCAGGTCCAGGCCCGGGTTGGTCCATTCCTTGCCGGCGCCGGCCATGTAGTCGGACAGCGGCAGGATGGCGCCGTAGCGGTAGTGGGTGCCGATCAGGTCGGAGTCGGAGATCCAGCCGTCGTAGATGGACTTGCCCGACTGCATCGAGGTCTGCAGCTTCTCGACCACGTCGCCTTCCTGGATCAGGTCGTGGTTGACCTTGATGCCGGTGATCTCGGTGAAGGCCTTGGCCAGCACCTTGGACTCGTACTCGTGGGTGGTGATGGTTTCCGACACCACGTTGATTTCGTTGACGCCCTTGGCCTTGAGCTTGGCGGCGGCCTCGATGAACCACTTCATCTCGGCCATCTGCTGGTCCTTGGACAGGGTCGACGGCTGGAACTCCGAATCGACCCACTTCTTCGCTTCCGGCTCGCCGGCCCAGGCCCCTGACGTACCGATCAGGGCGATGGCGGCCGCCATGGCGTGCATGCGCAATTTCATGACCTGTCTCCTCGATAAGTCCTCCCCATGGGTGCTGCGGACTTCTGGCCGGGGAAGACATTGGCCGATCGTCCTTCCAAACCGCTGATATCGCGCGGGGTCTGCGCCCCGTCAGCCTTTCCTCATGATGAAGGCCAGCAGCAGCATGGACAGCACGAAGCTGATCCACACCGATGGCGGCTCATCCAGCGAAAACCATTCCACCGCCTTCTGCCCGAACCCCAGGAACGCCAGGTTGAGCCAGGCCGCGGCCATCAGGCCGATGAAGAGGCGGTCGCCGCGGGTCGTGCGCAGCGGCAGGAAGCCCTTGCGCTCGACCGTGGGCGATTTCAGTTCCCAGACCGTCATGCCCACCAGCATCAGCACGATGCAGGAGAAGAACACGGCGACGGGGGTGGTCCATACCATCCAGCTGAACATGTGGCGCCCTCCCCCTCAGACCCGGCCCATCGCGAAGCCCTTCGCGATGTAGTGCCGCACGAACCAGATGACGATGCCGCCGGGCACGATGGTCAGCACCCCGGCCGCCGCCAGCACGCCCCAGTCCATGCCCGAGGCCGAGACCGTGCGCGTCATGGTGGCGACGATGGGCTTGGCGTTGACCGAGGTCAGCGTGCGCGCCAGCAGCAGCTCGACCCAGCTGAACATGAAGCAGAAGAACGCCGCCACGCCCACGCCCGACTTGATCAGCGGCAGGAAGATCGTCAGGAAGAAGCGCGGGAACGAATAGCCGTCCACGTAGGCCGTCTCGTCGATCTCGCGCGGCACGCCGGACATGAAGCCCTCCAGGATCCACACCGCCAGCGGCACGTTGAACACCAGGTGCGCCAACGCCACCGCCAGGTGCGTGTCCATCAGCCCGAACGAGCTGTACAGCTGGAAGAACGGCAGCAGGAACACCGCCGGCGGCGTCATGCGGTTGGTCAGCAGCCAGAAGAACACGTGCTTGTCGCCGATGAAGCGGTAGCGCGAGAAGGCGTAGGCCGCAGGCAGCGCCACGGCCAGCAAGATGACCGTGTTGATGACCACGTAGATCAGCGAGTTGATGTAGCCCGAATACCAGGCCGGATCGGTGAAGATGGTGCGGTAGTGCTCCAGCGTGAAATCGCGCGGCCACAGCGTCAGGGTGCTGACGATCTCGGTATTGGTCTTGAACGACATGTTCAGCATCCAGTACAGCGGCAGGATGGCGAACACCAGGTACAGCGCCAGGAAGGCGCCGCGCCACCAGGTCGATTGCTCACGCATTGGCGCGCTCCTCGTCGAAACCGCCGGTGGTGCCGGCGCGCTGCATCCAGTTGTACAGAATGAAGCAGAGCAGCAAGATAATCAGGAAGTAGATGATCGAGAACGCCGCTGCCGGGCCCAGGTCGAACTGGCCCACGGCCTTCTGCGTCAGGTACTGCGACAGGAAGGTGGTGGCGTTGCCCGGCCCGCCGCCGGTCAGCACGAACGGTTCGGTGTAGATCATGAAGCTGTCCATGAAGCGCAGCAGCACCGCGATCATCAGCACGCCGCGCATCTTGGGCAGCTGGATGTAGCGGAACACCGCCAGGCGCGAAGCGCCATCGATGCGCGCGGCCTGGTAATAGGCGTCGGGAATGGCGCGCAGGCCGGCATAGCACAGCAGCGCCACCAGCGGCGTCCAGTGCCAGACGTCCATCACCAGCACCGTGACCCAGGCGTCGAGGTCGTTGCCGGTGTAGTTGTAGTCCACTCCCAGCCACGACAGCGTCGCCCCAAGCAGGCCGATGTCGGTGCGCCCGAACACCTGCCAGATGGTGCCCACCACGTTCCACGGGATCAGCAGCGACAACGCGATGATGACCAGCACCGCCGAGGCGCGCCAGCCGCTGGCCGGCATCGACAGCGCCAGCAGGATGCCCAGCGGGATCTCGATGGCCAGCACCGCCAGCGAGAAGCCGATCTGGCGCAGCAGCGCGCCGTGCAGTTCCTCGTCCTGCAGCACGGCGGCGAACCATTCGGTGCCGACGAACACGCGGCGCTCGGGCGAGATGATGTCCTGCACCGAGTAATTGACGATGGTCATCAGCGGCAGGATGGCCGAGAACGCCACGCACAGCACCACGGGCAGGACCAGGAACCAGGCCCGGTGATCGATCGGTTTCATCGGATCAGCTCCTCGTCGCGGTAGAAGCAGGTATGCGGATTGAGCGCCGACAGCCACACCGTGGCGCCGGGCGCGATCGAGGCGGCGTCGGTGCCCAGGCGGGCGCGCAGCGGCGTGCCCTCGAAGTCGGCCAGCAGCAAGGTGTAGGTGCCCACGTCCTGCACCCGTTGGACCGTGGCCGGGATGGCGCCGGGCGCGTTGGCGTCGGCCAGGCGCAGGTATTCCGGGCGCACGCCCAGCTTGACCGGGCCGACGTCGGCCAGCCTGGCCGCCATCGCATCCGGCACGCCGTCGACGCGTCGCTGGCCCACCATCAGGCCGCCGTCGCGCCACTGCGCCGGCAGGAAGTTCATGCCGGGCGAGCCGATGAAATGGCCGACGAAGGTGTGCGCCGGCCGCTCGAACAGGTCGTCGGCGCTGCCCACCTGCACCGCGCGGCCGCGCGCCATCACCATCACCTGGTCGGCGAAGGTCAGCGCCTCGGTCTGGTCGTGCGTGACGTAGATCAGCGTCAGCTTGAACTCGTGGTGGATTTCCTTGAGCTTGCGGCGCAATTCCCACTTCAGTTGCGGGTCGATCACGGTCAGCGGCTCGTCGAACAGCACCGCCGACACATCGTTGCGCACCAGGCCGCGGCCCAGCGAGATCTTCTGCTTGGCGTCGGCCGTCAGGCCGCTGGCGCGGCGCTCCAGCACGTGCGACATCTCCAGCATCTCGGCGATGCGGCCGACGCGCTCGCGGATCTGCTTGGCGGGCACGCCGCGATTGCGCAGCGGGAACGCCAGGTTCTCGGCCACGGTCATGGTGTCGTACACCACCGGAAACTGGAACACCTGGGCGATGTTGCGCGCCTGCGGCGTCTTGTGGGTGACGTCCTGGCCGTCGAACAGGATGCGGCCATGCGATGGCCGCAGCAGGCCCGAGACGCAATTGAGCAAGGTGGTCTTGCCGCAGCCCGAGGGGCCCAGCAAGGCGTAGGCGCCGCCGTCGCGAAAGGTGAACTTGAGCGGCAGCAGCGCGTAGTCCTCGTCGGCCTGGGGATGGGCGACGTAGGAATGGGAGAGGTCCAGCTCGATCTGCGCCATCAGGCCATCCCTCCGCTGGCGTGCGGCCGGGCGGGGGCCGCCAGCAAGGCGCCGTCGGCGCCGAAGGCATAGGTCTGGGCCGGGTCGAAGTACAGCGTCAGGCGCTGCTCCAGTGTGTAGCGATGCACGCCCGGCAGCTGCGCGACCACGTCGCCGGCGGCCGTCTCGGCGTGCACGAAGGTGTCGGACCCCGAGATCTCGGCCAGCTTGACCACGCCGTCCAGGCCGATGTGGCCGGGACGCGCCGCCACGTCCAGCGCGCCCGCCCGCAGGCCGGCGGTGAGCCCGCCGCCCGCGCCCGGCGGCAGGGGCCGCGCGACCGCGATGCCGCCCTGCAGCGTGAAGCCGTCGGCGCCGCGCTGCGCGGCGAACAGGTTCATGGGCGGATCGCTGAAGGCGCGCGCCACGCGGATCGAATTGGGCCGGTGGAAGACCTCGGCGGTCGGGCCGTACTGCAGCAGTTCGCCCGCGTCCAGCACGGCGGTGTGGCCGCCCAGCAGCAGCGCCTCGCCCGGCTCGGTGGTGGCGTAGACCACGGTCGAGCGGCCCTCGGCGAACAGGGCCGACAGCTCATCGCGCAGTTCCTCGCGCAGCTTGTAGTCGAGGTTGACCAGCGGTTCGTCCAGCAGGATCAGCGGCGCATCCTTGACCAGGGCCCGCGCCAGCGCCACCCGCTGCTGCTGCCCGCCCGACAGTTCAGACGGATGACGGGCCAGCAGGTGGTCGATGTGCAGGCGCGCGGCCATGGCCCCGACCTTGTCGGCGATGCCCGACACGCCGCGCAGCTTGAGCGGCGAGGCGATGTTGTCGAACACCGTCATGGACGGATAGTTGATGAATTGCTGATACACCATGGCGACGTTGCGCTGGCGCACCGGCACGCCGGTCACGTCGGCGCCGTCGGCCAGCACCCGGCCCTCGGTGGGCCGGTCGAGCTCGGCCATGATGCGCATTAGCGATGTCTTGCCCGCCAGGGTCACCCCCAGCAAAACGGTCATGGCGCCCGGCACCGGGGCCAGGCTCATGGGATACAGGTGCGTCTGCGAGCCGGCTCGCAAACCTATCCTGTCCAGGGTCAGCTGCATCTGGTCTCCTGCCTCTAATACATCCCCGGTTTATCGACCGGGCATCGGTACGTCGGTACAGCGGCCCTCGCGGCGCGCGAGAACGCGCCGGTTCAGGTTTTTCTTTCAGATCGCTTTCGTTTTTTTTGCGTTTTACTCAAGAAGCGAAAAAAATACAATCTTGCAGCGCGTCATTATTTTTCGCTTTTGTTGTTTTATGATGCGACTGTGACACTCAATACGCCAACATGACACTCAATCCCAGACAAAGCGCCTTGATCGAAATGGTTCGAGCCCAGGGCTCGGCCACGATCGAAGAGCTGGCCAAACGCTTCGACGTCACGCTGCAGACCGTGCGGCGCGACGTCAACATTCTTTCCGAAGCCGGCCTGCTGTCGCGCTTCCATGGCGGCGTGCGCATCGAAGCGTCCACCATCGAGAACATCGCCTACCGCAAGCGCCAGGGGCTGCATGCGGCCGGCAAGCAACGCATCGCCGAGGCCGTGGCCCGCGCCGTGCCCGACGGCTGCTCGCTGATCCTGAACATCGGCACCACCACCGAGGCCATCGCCCGCGCCCTGCTGCGCCACCGCGGCCTGCGCGTCATCACCAACAACCTGCACGTGGCCGACATCCTTTCCGACAACCCGGATTGCGAAGTCATCGTCGCCGGCGGCGTGGTGCGTTCGCGCGACCGCGGCATCGTCGGCGAGGCCACCATGGACTTCATCCGCCAGTTCCGGGTCGACATCGGCCTGATCGGCATCTCCGGCATCGAGGCCGACGGCACGCTGCGCGACTACGACTTCCGCGAAGTGCGCGTGGCCCGCACCATCATCGAACAGTCGCGCGAAGTGTGGCTGGCCGCCGACAGCAGCAAATTCAAGCGCCAGGCCATGGTGGAACTGGCGCACATCTCGCAGATCGACCGCTTCTTCACCGACGCGCATCCGCAGGAGCCGCTGGCGCAAGTGCTGCTGGACGCCGGCGTGCGCTGCGAAGTCGCCGCCGCGCCGAACGCGGCCAAGGTACCCGCCTGACCCGCTTGACCCGGCCCGTGGGCACGGCGCTTGCGCCCCGCCCGGCCGGCACGAACAGAAACGAACACCGCACCGAACCCTAGCGGCCCCGCCGCCCCACGCATATGAACCAACCGCTCGCCACCGTCACCCCGCCCGACCGCAACCGCCTGCTGGCGCAACTGGACAACACGCCAGCCTGGGACGTGATCGTCATCGGCGGCGGCGCGACCGGCCTGGGCACCGCCGTCGACGCCGCCAGCCGCGGCTACCGCACCCTGCTGATCGAGGGCGCGGACTTCGCCAAGGGCACCTCCAGCAAGGCCACCAAGCTGGTGCACGGCGGCGTGCGCTACCTGGCGCAGGGCAACATCAGCCTGGTGCGCGAGGCGCTGCACGAACGCGGCCTGCTCAACCGCAACGCGCCGCACCTGGTGTGGCCGCTGGGCTTCGTGGTGCCGGCCTACAACCTGCTGGACCAGCCCTTCTACGGCATCGGCCTGAAGATGTACGACATGCTGGCCGGCAAGCTGAACCTGTCGCCGAGCCGCTGGCTGTCGCGCCGCGATACGCTGGCCAACGCGCCGACGCTGGCCGAGAACGTCAACGGCCGCGGCCTCAAGGGCGGCGTGCTGTACTACGACGGCCAGTTCGACGACGCGCGCCTGGCGCTGAGCCTGATGCGCACGCTGTTCGACCTGGGCGGCACTGCGGTCAACTATGTGCGCGCCACCGGCCTGACCACCACCGGCGGCAAGGTCGACGGCGTCACCGCGCAGGACGCGCTGGGCGGCGCCAGCTTCACGCTGCGGGCGCGCTGCGTCATCAACGCCACCGGCGTCTGGGTCGACAGCGTGCGCCGCATGGAAGACAAGAACGCGCCGACCATGGTGGCGCCCAGCCAGGGCGTGCACCTGACGCTGCCGCACGATTTCCTGCCCGGCAAGCGCGCCATCCTGATCCCCAAGACCGATGACGGCCGCGTGCTGTTCGTGGTGCCGTGGAACGGCCACACCATCGTCGGCACCACCGATTCGCCGCGCAACGACCTGCCGCTGGACCCGGAAGCCGGCGCCCAGGACGTCGATTTCATCCTGAGCACCGCCGCGCGCTACCTCAGCCGCAAACCGACCCGCGACGACGTCACCAGCGTCTGGGCCGGCCTGCGGCCGCTGGTCAAGGCCACCGGCGACGCCTCCACCAAGTCGCTGTCGCGCGAGCACACCATCCTGGTGTCGCAGGCCGGCCTGGTAACGGTCACGGGCGGCAAGTGGACCACCTATCGCCGCATGGCGCAGGACGTGGTCGACACTGCCATCCAGCACCAGCTGCTGACGCAGGCCAGCTGCCGCACGGAGTCGCTGGCGCTGCATGGCGCCAACGGCCTGGCGCCGTCGCAGGAACACGCCGGCACGCCGGACAGCTACTACGGCAGCGACCTGCCCGTGCTCAAGGCCCTGCCCGGCGCCGAGCGCATGCTGGTCAAGAGCAGCGGCCTGTCCGAAGCCCACGTGCGCTTCGCCGCGCGCTTCGAGCTGGCGCGCAGCGCCGAGGACGTGCTGGCGCGCCGCAACCGCGCGCTGTTCCTGGACGCCGAGGCGGCCCTGCTGGCCGCGCCCGAAGTGGCGCGCATCCTGGCCGAGGAACTGGGCCACGACGCCGCCTGGCAGCAGCGCACGCTGCAGGAACTGGCCACGGTCGCGGCGCACTACCGCCTGAAGTGAGGCGCTGAAAAGTGACGCGCTGAAGTCACACGCTGAAGTGAGGCGCTGAAGCGGCGCGCCCGGGCGCGCCGTGATCGCCCCCACCCGCAACGCCGCGCCGGCATGGCGCGGCGTTGTCGCATGGCGCCGGGGCCTGTTCACACGACAAGAAGCCTCGCACAGGCCCTAAGGTACGCGCAGCGGACTGGACTGGATCATGGTCTCGAACACGCGCAGCAGGTCCGGATCGCACTTGGACCCGGCCTCGCGGTTGAGGATACGCATGATCTCGGCGTGCGTGCGCGCCGGGTGGTAGGGCCGCGCGTCGCCCAGCGCGTCGTAGGAATCGGCCAGCGAAATGATGCGCGCGTGCAGCGGGATGTCGTGGCCCGCCAGGCCCTCGGGATAGCCCGAGCCGTCGAAATGCTCATGGTGGTGCCGCACGGCCAGCGCGATGCGTTCGCGCTGCGGCATGTCGCTCTGCAGGATGATGGCGGCGCCCACGGCGGCGTGGGACTTCATGATTTCCCAATCCTCTTTTTCGAGGCGCTTGGGCGAGAACAGCACGCGATCGGGGGTGCCGATCTTGCCCACGTCGTGCAGGCGGGCGGCAACGGCGACAGCCTGCTGCTCGTCGTCGTCCAGGCCGCAGGCCCGCGCCAGCGCCACGCTCAGGGCAACGACGCGGTGGCAATGGCGTCCGGTGGCGGCATCTCGGGCCTGCATCGCGGCGAACAGCGCCGCTTCACAGGAACCTGCGGGCAGCGCGGACGCCGCGCTTGGGGGTACATCTGGAGGCATCGGTAGGGGCGCGCGCGGTTGCAACGGAACCGCGCGCCTGTGTCAGAAAGTATCAATTCTGACACAGCTCGACAGGCCCGTGCGCCGCCGCGCGAACCGGCCGCGCGGCCTTGCGGCTCAAGCCTTCAGCCGCGCCAGCAGCGCCTCTGCCACGCCGACCGACGAGGCCGGATTCTGGCCCGTGATGAGCAGGCCGTCGGAGACGATGTGCGGCTGCCAATCGGGCCCCTTGCTGTACAGGCCGCCCAGCAGCGCCAGTTCGTCCTCGACCAGGAACGGCACCACCGCGGTCAATTGCACCGCCGCTTCTTCCGTGTTGGAAAAGCCGGTGACCTGGCGGCCCTGCACCAGCGGCTTGCCGTCGGCCGTCTTGGCATGGCGCAGCACGCCCGGCGCGTGGCAGACCGCCGCCACCGGCTTGCCGGCGGCCAGCATGGTCTCGATCAGCGACACGGACTTGGGGTCCTCGGCCAGGTCCCACAGCGGGCCGTGGCCGCCGGGATAGAACACCGCGTCGTAGTCGGCGGCCTGCACCTCGGCCAGGCGGCGCGTGTTCGCCAGGCGGCGCTGCGCCTCGGGGTCCTGGCGGAAGCGGCGCGTGTCGTCGGTCTGGGCGTCGGGGTCGTCGCTCTTGGGATCGAGGGGCGGCTGCCCGCCCTGCGGCGAGGCCAGCGTCAGCGTGGCGCCCGCGTCCAGGAAGGCGTAGTACGGGGCGGCAAATTCCTCCAGCCAGAAGCCGGTCTTGCGGCCCGTGTCGCCCAGCGTGTCGTGGGAAGTCAGCACGATCAGGATATTCATGTTGCGCTCCTATTCATCCGGGCCGACGCGCACGATGCGCTTGCCGGCGTTCTCGCCCTTGAGCAGGCCCATCAGGCCGCGCGGCGCGTTCTCCAGGCCGTCGACCACGTCTTCGCGGTACTTGATGCGGCCGTCGCGCAGCAGCTCCTCCATGGCCGCGCGGAATTCGCCGAAGCGCGGCGCGTATTCGTTGAAGATGATGAAGCCCTGCATCTTGATGCGCTTGGTCAGGATGGTGCGCATCAGCAGCGGCAGGCGGTCGGGGCCGTCGGGCAGGCTGGTGGCGTTGTAGGCCGAGATCAGGCCGCAGACCGGCACCCGCGCGCGCGGATTGAGCAGCGGCAGCACCGCGTCGAACACCGCGCCGCCGACGTTCTCGAAATACACGTCGATGCCCTGCGGCACCGCCTTGGCCAGCAGGTTGGCCATGGCCGGATCGCGGTGGTCGATGCAGGCGTCGAAACCCAGTTCCTCGACCACGTAGCGGCATTTGTCGGCGCCGCCGGCGATGCCGACCGCCTTGCAGCCGTGGATCTTGGCCAGCTGGCCCACCACCGCGCCGACCGCGCCGCTGGCGGCGGCCACCACCACGGTTTCGCCGGCCTTGGGCTGGCCGATGTCCAGCAGGCCCATGTAGCCGGTGAAGCCCGGCATGCCGAGCACGCCCAGCGAGTACGACGGACGCTCGGGCGCCGAACCCAGCTTGAGCAGGCCGCTGCCGTCGGAGACGGCGTAGTCCTGCCAGCCCGACTGGGACAGCACCCATTCGCCCACCGGATAGTCGGCGTGGCGCGAAGCCACCACCCGGGCCACGGTGCCGCCCACCATGGGCTGGCCGACCTGCACCGGCTCGGCATACGAGGGCGCGTCGCTCATGCGGCCGCGCATATAGGGATCGAGGGAAAGATAGACCGTGCGCAGCAGCAGCTGGCCCGGGCCGGGTTCGGGCACGGCGTCGGTTTCCAGGCGGAAATCGCTGTCGGCGGGTTCGCCGCGTGGCCGCGAGGCCAGGACGATGCGGCGGTTGAGGGAGGACGATTGCGGCATGGCGTGCTGACTCCTTCTGTTCCGGTTCAGGCATTACACCACCTCCGCCGGCCGGTCCGTCCGTCGACCCTGCCGGCCGCCCCCCCCTTTTAATTAATTAAATATTTAATTAGAATCTGCCCCATGCCTGCCAAGCCTTCCCCCGCGCGCCGTCCCGGCCGCCCCGCCCGCCCCGACAGCGCCGCCGTGCGCGACCAGCTGCTGGACATCGCCACCGACCTGTTCGCCACCCAGGGCGTGGCCGCCACCCGCCTGGCCCACATCGCCGAACGCGCCGGGTTCACCTCGGCCATGCTGCATTACTACTTCAAGAGCCGCGACCAGTTGCTGGACGCCGTGGTGCTGGAACGCGTGGTGCCGGTCATCGGCTACGTCTGGAGCCCGGTGCCGCAGACGCCCCGGCGCCTGGACGGCTCCACCGACACGGCGCGCGCGGTCATCACCGAAATCGTCTCGCGCATCGTGCGCTGCGGCACCGACCGGCCCTGGCTGCCGGCCCTGTGGATGCACGAGGTTGTCAACGAAGGCGGCCAATTGCGCGAACGCGTGCTGCGCCACCTGCCGGCTCAGCGCCTGCAGGTGTTCGCCGGCCTGATCGCCGACAGCCAGCGCGCCGGCGCCATCACCCCGGGCGTGGAGCCGCGGCTGGTGTTCCTGTCGATCCTGGGCCTGACCCTGCTGCCGCTGGCCACGTCGAGCCTGTGGCGCCGCATCTGGCAGGACGATCTGAAGATTCACGCCATCGACCACGACGCCATCGCCGCGCACGCCACCGCCATGCTCACGGGCGGGTTGTTTTCCCCGCCGGCCACGGCGCCCGACGCCCCCGCCACGCCCGCCGCGCCAGCAAAACGGACCCGGCGCGCCAAGCCGGCCGCCAACACTGAACCGCCCGCCACAGGACGCTGACCATGCGCACCCCTTCCCTCCCGCGCTACGCGCTGCCCGTCGCCGCCGTGCTCGGCCTGTCGCTGCTGGCCGCCTGCGGCAAGCGCGACGATGCCGTCTACCAGGGCTACGTCGAGGGTGAATACCTCTACATCGCCTCGTCCGAGGCCGGCCGGCTCGATACGCTCTCGGTGCAACGCGGCCAGCAGGTCGCCGCCGCCGCGCCGCTGTTCGCGCTGGAGGCGACGCGCGAAACCGCGGCACGCGACCAGGCCGGCGCGCAGTTGGCGGCGGCCAGCGCCCAGCTGGAAGACATCGCCACCGGCAAGCGCCCGGCCGAAATCGACGTCAGCCGCGCCCAGCTGGCCCAGGCCGAGGCCGCCAGCCGGCGCTCGGCGGCGCAGCTGGCGCGCGACACCGCGCAGTTCCGCGCCGGCGGCGTGGCGCGTGCGCAGCTGGACGACAGCCGCGAGCAGGCCCAGTCGGACGCGGCCCGGGTGCGCGAGCTGCGCGCCCAGCTGGAAGTGGCCAACCTGCCCGGCCGCCAGGATCAGCGCCGCGCCCAGGCCGCCCAGGTCGAGGCGGCGCGCGCGACGCTGGCGCAGGCCGACTGGACCCTGGCGCAGAAGCGCCTGGCGGCGCCCACCGCCGCCCTCGTTTTCGACACGCTGTACCGCGTGGGCGAATGGGTGCCGGCCGGCAGCCCGGTGGTCAGCCTGCTGCCGCCCGGCAACATCAAGGTGCGCTTCTTCGTGCCGGAAACCGTGGTCGGCACGCTCAAGCCCGGGCAGCAGGCCACGGTGCGCTGCGACGGTTGCGGCGACCCGGTGCCGGTGCGCATCGACTACATCTCGCCCCAGGCCGAGTACACGCCGCCGGTGATCTACAGCCGCGAAACCCGCGGCAAGCTGGTCTACATGGTCGAGGCCCGGCCCGCGGCGGACGCGGCCACGCGGCTGCATCCGGGCCAGCCGGTCGAGGCGGCGCTGCAATGAACGGCGCCCCCGCCCGTCCCGCGGCCGAGCCCGGCTACGTCATCGACGTGCACGGCCTGAACAAGCACTTCGGCAACAAGCACGTGGTCAACGACGTCTCGCTGCAGGTGCGCGAAGGCGAAATCTTCGGCTTTCTCGGCCCCAACGGCAGCGGCAAGACCACCAGCATCCGCCTGATGTGCGGCCTGCTGACGCCCGACTCGGGCAGCGGCACCTGCCTGGGCCACGACATCCTCAAGGACAGCGCCGAGATCAAGCGCCACGTCGGCTACATGACGCAGAAGTTCTCGTACTGGGACGACCTGACCATCCGCGAGAACCTGGACTTCGTGGCCCGCATGTACGGCATGCCGAACCGCCGCGAGACCGTTGACCGCGCGCTCGAGGACCTGGGCCTGCAGACCCGCGCCAACCAGCTCACCGGCGCGCTGTCCGGCGGCTGGAAGCAGCGCCTGGCGCTGGCCGCCTGCCTGCTGCACGAGCCACGCCTGCTGCTGCTGGACGAGCCCACCGCCGGCGTCGACCCGACCGCGCGGCGCGACTTCTGGGAACAGCTGCACGAGCTGGCCGCGCGCGGCATTTCGGTGCTGGTCAGCACCCACTACATGGACGAGGCCGAGCGCTGCCACAAGCTGGCCTACATCTCGTACGGCAAGCTGCTGATCCAGGGCACCGCCGACGAAGTCATCGCCCAGCAGCGCCTGACCACCTGGGCCATCCATGGCCATGACCTGGTGCCGCTGGCGCAGCGGCTGCGCGGCGCGCCGGGGGTGGACCAGACCGTGGCCTTCGGCACCGCGCTGCACATCAGCGGCCGCGACGCCGCCGTGCTCGAACGCACGCTGCGCGAGGTCGTGGCCGGGCAGGACCTGCGCCTGGAACGCATCGACACCAGCCTGGAGGACGTCTTCATCTACCTGATGAACCGCTCCGACGACAACTACGCGAGTCCGGCATGAGACGCCACCTGGAGGGTTTCTCGTGGTCGCGCTGGTGGAGCATGGTGCTCAAGGAATTCCTGCAGCTGCGGCGCGACCGCATCACCTTCGGCATGATCGTCGGCATCCCGATCATGCAGCTGGCGCTGTTCGGCTACGCCATCAACACCAACCCCAAGCAGTTGCCGACCGCCGTCATCGTGGCCGACCACAGCCCGTTCACGCGCAGCTTCGTGGCGGCGATGACCGCGTCGGATTACTTCAACATCGTCGAGACCCTGCCCGACGAAGAGGCCGGCCGCGCCGCGCTGGCCCAGGGCCGGGTGCTGTTCGTGCTGACCATTCCGCCCGACTTCTCGCGCCAGCTGCTGCGCGGCGAACGGCCGGCGCTGCTGATCGAGGCCGACGCCACCGACCCGATGGCGACCGGGCTGGCGATCGGCTCGGCCACCCAACTGGCGCAGGCGGTGGCGCAGAAGGACCTGACCGGCCCGCTGGCGCACCTGGCCGGCGGCCAGCCGCCGTTCGACGTGCGCGTGCACCAGCTCTACAACGAAGAGCAGATCTCGCAATACAACACCGTGCCCGGCCTGATGGGCGTGATCCTGACCATGACATTGGTGATGATGACCGGCCTGGCCATGACGCGCGAACGCGAGCGCGGCACCATGGAGAACCTGCTGGCCATGCCGGTGCGGCCGCTGGAGGTGATGACGGGCAAGATCGTGCCCTACATCGCCATCGGCCTGATCCAGGCCACCATCATCCTGCTGGCGGCGTATTTCGTGTTCCACGTGCCGTTCCTGGGCAACCTGGTGACGGTGTACGTGGGCGCGCTGATCTTCGTGGCCGCCAACCTGACCGTCGGCATCACGCTGTCGTCGCTGGCGCAGAACCAGCTGCAGGCGATGCAGCTGACGATGTTCTATTTCCTGCCCAACATGCTGCTGTCCGGCTTCATGTTCCCGTTCCTGGGCATGCCCAAGTGGGCGCAGTACCTGGGCAACCTGCTGCCGCTGACGCACTTCAACCGGCTGATCCGCGGCATCCTGCTCAAGGGCAACGGCTGGTGGGACCTGTGGCCCACCATCTGGCCCATGCTGCTGTTCACCGTGGTCGTCATGACCGCCGCCGTGAAGTTCTACCGCCGCACCCTGGATTGAAGGCCGCCATGCCCCGCCCCCACCTGCCCTTCGCCCGCCGCGCCGCGCTCGTGGCCGCCTGCGCCCTGTTGCCCGGCTGCGCCGTCGGACCGGACTTCGAGCGCCCCGCCGCGCCGCCGGTCGCCGCCTACACATCGCCGACCGACAGCGCCGCCCCCGCCAGCGGCGCGCAACCACGCCTCACCGACGCCGACATCCCGGCCCAATGGTGGCGCCTGTTCCGTTCCGACGCGCTGGACGCGCTGGTGCGGCAGGCGCTGGACGCCAGCCCGACCCTGGAACAGGCCCGCGCCCGGCTGCGCCAGGCCGGCGAGGATCTGAACGCGGAAACCGGCGGCCGCCTGCTGCCGGCCGTCGACGCCAACCTGTCGGCGACCCGGCAGAAGGTCGATCCGTCCGCCTATGGCGTGCCCGTGACCGAGCAGCCCGCGCCATTCACTCTCTATAACGCCTCGATCGACGTGTCCTACACGCTCGATGTGTTCGGCGGCAACCGCCGCGCGCTGGAGGGGCTGGCCGCGCAGGTCGACTACCAGTCGCACGAACTGCAGGCCGCGCGCATGACGCTGGCCGCCAACGTCGTCACCACCGCCATCCGCCAGGCCGACCTGGCCGCGCGCCTGGCCGACACCCGCGAACTGCTGGCGGCCCAGCAGCGCCAGCGCGACATCATGGCGCAACGCCTGCGGGCCGGCGGCATCGCCGAGGCCGACCTGCGCAACCAGGAACTACTGCTGGCGCAGACCGCCGCCACCGTGCCGCCGCTGGAATACCAGCTGGCCCAGGCCACGCACCAGCTGGCCACCTACCTGGGCCGGCCGCCCGCCGCCTGGCAGGCGCCGCCGCTGCGCCTGGCCGACCTGGCGCTGCCGGCCGAAATTCCCACCGGGGTGCCGTCGGCGCTGACCTGCCAGCGGCCCGATATCCTGGCCGCCGAGGCCCTGCTGCACCAGGCCTCGGCCGATGTCGGCGTAGCCACGGCCAACCAGTACCCGCGGTTCACCCTGACCGCCAGCTTCGGGTCGCAACGCACCCGGGCCGGCGATATCACCGATGGCGTCAATGTGTGGAACCTGGGCCTGGGGCTGGTGCAACCGCTGTTCCGTGGCGGTGAACTGCGCGCCCGCACGCGCTCGGCGCAGGCGGCCTACGAGGCCGCGGCGGCCAGCTACCGGCAGACCGTGCTCGACGGTTTCCGCCAGGTGGCCGACGCCCTGCGCGCGGTGCAGACCGACGCCCAGGCCTACGACGCCTATGACGCCGCCTGGCGCCGCGCCGACGACGCCGCCCGCATCGCCGGCGACCGCTACCAGGCCGGCGGCATCAGCCACCTCAGCCTGCTCGACAGCCAGCGCCAGCTGCTGCAGACGCGCATCGCCCGCAGCGCGGCCGATGGCGCGCGCTACGCCGACGTTGCCGCCCTGCTGCAGGCGCTCGGCGGCGGCTGGTGGAACGAGCCGCCGGCGGCCCCCGCCGGCCCCGCGCCCTAGCCCGAAAGCCCGCGCCGATACAGGCCTTGCCGGATCATGTCCGAGAATTCGGGTCAGAAAGTGGCGTTGTGCGACGTTTAGGAATCCGTTGTATCCGATGCATCATGCATGCGCTCAAGCTGCACTGATCTCGACAACGATTCATGAATGACCTACTAGACCTGATCGTCTTCTCGCCCGATGCCCACCGACGCGCGCGCCGCTGCGACGCGCTGGCGGGCATGGGCTTCTCGCCGCGCGGTTGCGAGGACTCGAACGGCCTGTTCCGCCTGTTCCAGGCGCGGCGCACGCCGCTGCTGGTGATGGAAGCCGAACTGACCGATCTCTGCATGGCCGTGGCCGGCCTGCGCGCCATGGACACCACCGCCGGCAT
>NZ_CYTY01000021.1:12283-14684 GCF_001298995.1 Achromobacter sp. 2789STDY5608615 | reverse complement strand
AGCTGACCGCCAGCCCCGACAAGCGCCTGCCGCGCGGCGACCTGCCACCCGGCGACCCGCAGGCCGGCCGCGAATCCGTGCGGCGCACCGACGTGGTGGTCAGCCGGCTGCGCCGCAAGGCGCAGGAGACCAACATGGAATTGCCGATCCGCACCGTCTGGGGCTGGGGCTACGCCTTCACCGGCGACATCTAGCCCGCGCCGCCTGCCGGGCGGCGGCGTATCATGCGGCATGGCCCGCCGGATCCCCGGCGCCGGCCTTGCCAACCCACCGTTTCCCGCCATGGAAGTCTACGATCGCCTGCAGGCCCTGCTGACCGAACACCAGGCCCGCTACCGCCTCATTTCCCACCCGGCCGCCGGCCGCTCGGTGGAAGTCGCCGCCGTGCGCGGCACCGCCGTCAGCCAGGGCGCCAAGGCGCTGGTGTGCCGCGTCAAGATCTCGTCCAACCAGCGCAGGAACGTGCTGGCCGTGTTCCCGGCCGACCAGCAGGCCGACCTGGAAGCCATCGCCCGCGCCGCCGGCGGCAAGAAGGCCTCGCTGGCCTCGCAGGACCTGGCGCGCGAACTGACCGGCTGCGAGATCGGCGCGATCCCGCCCTTCAGCTTCAACCCCGACCTGCACCTGCTGGTGGATCCCAGCCTGCGCCAGCGGCACGATGAAATCGTGTTCAACGCCGGCCGGCTCGACGCCTCCATCCTGATGGCGACGGACGATTATTTCCGCCTGGCCGCGCCGCAGGAAGCGCCGCTGATCAAGGGCCAGGGTTAACCGGCGCGGGGCCGTCGTGCCACAGTCAGCCGAGCGCCGCGCCCGCACCTCCAACATGCGCTGGCTGATGAGCCTGGCGCACATGGAGCCGTCGCCGGTCAGCCGCTGGGTGGCGCTGCGCGCGGCGCTGGCCATCGGCCTGCCGACCGCCGCCGGACTGCTGCTGGACCAGAGCGCGGCGGCCGCGCTGGTGGCGCTGGGCGCCCTGCCCGCCATCACCGGCGACAACGGCGGCCCGTACCGCAACCGCGCCCTGTCCATCGGCAGCACCGTCTTCGGCGGGGCGCTGGGCTACTTCCTCGGCACGCTGCTGGCCGGCCACGGCCTGTTCAGCATCGCCGGCATGACCGTGCTGGTCCTGATCGCCAGCCTCATCGGCACCTTCAACAACATTGCCGCGGTCGCCACCCTGCAATTCGCCACCTACGTGATCGTCGGCGCCAGCCTGACCTCGCCGCTGCCGCCCTGGCTGCCCTCGGTGCTGGTGGGCGCGGGCGGCCTGTTCGGCCTGGCGCTGACGCTGCTGGGCTGGGTGGTCAATCCCACCGCGCCGGAGCGGGCGGCGGTGGCGCTGGCCTACCGCAAGCTGGCCGCGATGTACGCGGCCATCGGCACCTCGCGCATCATGACGGCCCGGCGCGACATGGAGGCTGCCATGGCCACGGCCTACGACACCCTGCTGGCGGCCCGCCGCCGCGCCGCCGGGCCCTCGCCGCGGCTGGCGCGGCTGGCCGCGCAGCTGCAGGCCTGCACCCCGCTGTCGGACGCCGCGCTGGCGCTGGCGCGCGCCGGCCGGGTGCTGCCGCGCGACTGCGCGCGCGTCATCAACCGGCTCGCCGACCATGTCGAGAACGACACGCCGCAGGCGCCCGCCGAGGACATCGCGGCGCTGCGCCAGGCCGGCGCCGGCGCGCTGGCCGACGCGCTGCAGCAGGCGCAACCCTTGCTGGAAGGCAGCGGCCCGGCGCGGCCCGACGCCTTTCCCGCCCTGCCGCCGGCCCGTCCACGCACGCCCTGGCGGGTGCTGGCGCGCACCTACCGGCCGGGGCCCACCACCGTGCGCTACCTGGTGCGGCTGGGCCTGTGCCTGATCGTCGCCGAGGCGGTGGCGCGCGCCGTGGCGCTGCCGCGCTCGTACTGGGTGCCGCTGATCGTGGTGGTGGTGTTCAAGCCCAACTTCGGCTCGGTCTTCGCCCGCGCGCTGCAAAGCTGCGCCGGCAGCGTGGTGGGCGTGGCGATCAGCGCCACGGTGCTGGCGCTGGACCGCAGCGGCATCGCCAGCCTGCTCACGGTGACCGTGCTGGCGGCCCTGCTGCCGTGGTCGATCCGCCGCAACTACGGCCTGTTCTCGGCGATCCTGCTGCCCATCCTGATGCTGCTGATCGGCGCGCTGCAACCCGGCAGCTGGCCGATCGCGCTGGCGCGGCTGGAGGACGTGGCGGTGGCCGCCGCCATCGTGCTGGCGGTCGGCTACCTGCCGTGGATGCGGATCGAGCGCCACAACCTGGACCAGGCGGTGGCCACCGCCATCGAAACCCTGGCCGCTTACCTGAACACCGTGTTCCAGGCCGACTCCACGGCCCGCCACGACCTGCGCACCCAGGCCTACGCGCGCCTGTCCGACCTGCGC
>NZ_CYTY01000021.1:0-12096 GCF_001298995.1 Achromobacter sp. 2789STDY5608615 | reverse complement strand
CCCATCGCCACGGACGCCCCCGCGCTGCGCGAAGCCGCCGGCGCCATCGAGGCGCTGCGCGCCACGCTCGCCGGCCCGGGCTTCGCCGCCGAACCCGGCCGCGCCCGCCCGCCGTCCCACACCATCCAACCGGACTGAACCATGTGCCTCGCCGTCCTCGCCCTGCATACCGTGCCGGGCATTCCCGTCCTGATCGCCGCCAACCGCGATGAATTCCACGCCCGGCCGACGTTGCCGGCGGCGCAATGGGCCGACGCCGCCGACGTATACGGCGGCCGCGACGGCCTGGCCGGCGGCACCTGGATGGGCGCGACCCGCGACGGCCGCTACGCGCTGGTCACGAATTTCCGCGAACCCGGCCGCCAGATCGCCGATGCGCCCTCGCGCGGCGCGCTGGTCGAGGACTTCCTGCGCGGCCACGCGCCGGCCGCCGAGTACATCGCCGCCGCGCATGCCGCCGGCCAGGCGTACAACGGTTTCAACCTGATCGTCGGCGATGCCCGCGGCGCCTGGTACGCCAGCAACCGCGACGGCGCCCCGCGGCGCCTGGCGCCGGGCGTCTACGCGCTGTCGAACCACCTGCTGGACACGCCCTGGCCCAAGCTGGCGCGCACCAAGGCTGCCTTCGAACGCGTATTGGCGCGCGGCCCCCAGCCCGACCTGCCCGCGCTGTTCCAGGCGCTGGCCGACCGCAGCCCGGCCGATGACGCCGACCTGCCGGCCACCGGCCTGCCGCCGGATCGCGAAAAACTATTGAGCAGCCCCTTCATCGTCAGTCCGAACTATGGCACCCGCAGCTCCACCGTGCTGGCGCTGTGCGACGACGGCAGCGGCCAATTGACCGAAAAGCGTTTTGCCCCCGACGGCGGCGCCAGCGGCGAAAGCGTGCTGGCATTCGCCTGGCGCGATCGTGGCGCGAGCGATACGCTTGGATAGTCCGCCCCCCCGCGACGACGGACAGCCGACGGCGAACTCGCCGCCGGCATGCCGGTCGAATTTCTTGCGTGATCATCCCTTCAAGGAGAATTGCATGAACAAGCGCATCGAACGTTGCACCCTGGCCGCCGCCATGGCCGTGGGCACCCTGGCCCTCGCCGGCTTCCTGACCGCCGCCCAGGCCGCCCTGCCCGCCGTCCAGCACCAGGGCAGCGTGCAATACGTCAGCGGCGGCATCGGCCTGGACGAATCCGAAGCCATGAAGGCCGCCGCCAAGGACTACCCCCTGTCGCTGACCTTCGCCGCCCAGCGCGATGGCAAGGCCGACTATGTCGCCAACGTCGCCGTCGTCATCCAGGATGGCCACGGCAAACAGGTGCTGCACGCCGAAGCTCAGGGCCCCTACATGCTGGTCAAGCTGCCCGCCGGCAGCTACAAGGTCTCGGCCACCTACAACGGCAAGGCGCAGGAACGCGAGGTCAACGTGCAGAACAGCGGCACCGCGCGCGCCGTGTTCGAGTGGAAGTGAATCGACGCTGATGGCCATGCGGCCTGGCCGGGCGCGCGGGGCGCCCCGGACCCTGCATGGACCCCGAAAGCGGGCTACACGCCCGCGAACAGGATGGCGATGATGAAGCCCACGCTGATCGCCCAGACCAGCGAACGCAGCGCGCCCCAGCCCGCCAGGTACATCGCCAGGTAGCCCAGGCGCACGCCCAGCCAGCAGGCCATCAGCGTGGCCACGTGCAGGGGCGCCGCCTGGTTGTAGAGCGCGAACAGCACCGCCGCGTAGAAGAACGGCAGCGCCTCGAACGTGTTGGCCTGCGCCGCGTTGGCGCGCGCGCGCCAGCCTTCCTGCCGCGCCAGCCAGGCGCGCGGATCGTTGTTGTCGAACTTCTTGCCGCCGGCCTTGGCGACGATCGTGCAGACGAACGGCAGGATCGCCGCCGCCAACATCAACCATGCGATCAATTTCATTGCTGCTCCTTGCGCGGAACGTGCTCCTTCCCGCCACCGGGCGGGAAACGCCGCTGCGGCATGGTCGCCTGAAAGCGCGGAAATGAAAAGCGGCCGACGGCGGCCGCGCAATCCGGCGCTTACACTTGCGCCTTTGGGCGCCTCCCGCGAACGCGATGCCGGTGACGCGCCGCCCGTTGTCTCGCAGGAAGAACCATGCCCCTCGCCTCTCCCGGCTCCCTGATGTTCCTGGCCGCCGCCCTGCTGTGGCCGCCGGCCACGCGCCGCTGGGCGCTGTTGCCGCTGGCGGCCGCCTACGCCTGGGCCTGGACGCAAGGCGGCCTCGAGCCCCTGGCGCTGGCCTGGCCCGCGTTGCTGGCGCTGGCCGCCGTGCTGGTTCGACCCGCCATGGCGCCGGCCGCCCGCGCCGCCGGCCATGCGCTGTTCGTGATCCTGGCGGTGCTGCTGTTCCTGCACTGGCTGCCCGGCTTCCACAATCCGCTGGTGATTCCGCGCGCCGCGCTGACGCCCGACGCCGTGCCCTTCGGCATGTACCTGAACCTGGACAAGCCGCTGGTGGCGTTCTGGGTGCTGCTGGCCGCCGCGCCCGCGATGGCCGGCGCCAACGCGCGCGCCACGCTCACCGCGGCGCTGGCCGCGTGCGCGGGCGCCATCGTGGCCTGCCTCGGGCTGGGGCTGGCGCTACAGGTGGTGGGGTGGACGCCGAAATGGCCCGACTCGGCCTGGCTCTGGCTGATCAATAACGCGTTGCTGGTGACGCTGGCCGAGGAAGCATTGTTCCGCGGCTACGTGCAGCAGCAACTGGCGCGGTGCTGGCGCGACCGCCCCTGGGGCCCCAGCGCGGCGCTGCTGATCGCCGCGCTGCTGTTCGGGCTGGCGCATTACGCCGGCGGCTGGCAATGGATGCTGCTGGCCGGCATCGCCGGCGTGGCCTACGGGCTGGCCTATCGCCATGGCGGCCTGGCGGCCGCGGTGCTGGCCCATCTGGGCCTGAACGCGGCGCACTACGGGTTGTTCACCTACCCGATGCGCGCCGCGCTGCATTGATGCGCCCACGCCATTGCCGACCCGTTGCGGGCGGCAATGGCGCGGCGCTTCAGGCCGTCGCCAGGGCCGGATAGTCGGTGTAGCCGACCGCGCCCGCGGCGTAGAAGGTCGACGAATCCGGCGCGTTCAGCGGCGCCTTCAGGGCGAAACGCTGCGCCAGGTCGGGATTGGCGATGTACTGCACGCCGAACGCCACCGCATCGGCGCGGCCCGCGGCAATCGCCGCCTCGGCCGATTCGCGCGTGAAGCCTTCGTTGGCGATGTACACGCCGCCGAACGATTCCTTGAGCTGAGGGCCCAGGCTGTCGGCGCCTTCGTGTTCCCGCGCGCACAGGAACGCCAGGCCGCGGCGGCGCGCCGCGCGCGCCACATAGTTGAAGGTCGTGGCCGGATCCGAATCGCCCATCGTATGGGCATCGCCGCGCGGCGACAGATGCAGGCCGACCCGGCCCGCGCCCCACACGCTGACGCTGGCGTCCACCACTTCCAGCATCAGGCGGGCGCGCGCTTCGAGCGAGCCGCCGTAGCCGTCGGTGCGGTGGTTGGTGCTGTCCTGCAGGAACTGGTCCAGCAGATAGCCGTTGGCGCCGTGCACTTCGACGCCGTCGAAACCGGCTTCCTGCGCCAGCTGCGCGCCGCGGCGGTAGGCCTCGACGATGCCCGGGATCTCATCGGTCTCGAGCGCGCGCGGCACCACATAGCCGCGCTTGGGGCGCACGTGGCTGACATGGCCGCCGGCCGCGATCGCGCTCGGCGCCACCGGCAGTTCGCCATTCAGGAACACCGGATCCGAAATGCGGCCCACGTGCCACAGCTGCGCAAAGATGCGGCCGCCGGCCTCGTGCACCGCCGACGTCACCTTGCGCCAGCCCTTGACCTGCTCCTGCGACCAAAGCCCCGGCGTGTCGGCATACCCCACGCCCTGCGGCGTCACCGAGGTGGCCTCGGTCAGGATCAGCCCGGCGCCGGCGCGCTGGACGTAATACTCGACCATCAGGTCGTTCGGCACCCGGCCTTCGCTGGCGCGCTGGCGCGTCAACGGGGCCATGATGATGCGGTTGGGCAGGGTCAGTTCCCCCACTTGCAAGGGTTCGAACAGCAGGCTCATAACAATCCTCGTGCCCGGCGGGCGGGCTTGGGTAGCGGCGGCAGGCTACATGTCTTGATTCAATTGCAGCAGGAACGCGGCAATCACGGGTTCATTGCGACGGAAGAACACCCACTGCCCCACCTTGGTGGCCGAAATCAGCCCCGCGCGCTGCAGCACCGCGAGGTGCGAAGACACGGTGGACTGCGACAGCCCGCAGCGCCCATCGATATGGCCCGCGCACACCCCGTGTTCGAAGGTATGGCCCGGACGCTCCTCGAAGTGCGCCTGCGGCGTCTTCAACCACCCCAAAATCTCGCGGCGCACGGGATTGGCCAACGCCTTGAGAATGGCGTCGACATCGATCTCCGTGGTGGCCTCGACGGCGGTGGCAGCAGTGGTCGTCATATTGAAATATCGCAATTTATCGAATCTTATATCGAGACATCCCGATATATCGTTATACCCCTGCCGGCCGAGGGGCCTTCTTCGGAACCCGAGGGGCCGTCACTCCCCCCTGCACCCGCCCCCGCAACCGCTTCACCTCGCCATGCAGCACCTTGCGCTGCACCCGCCGCCGCTGCGACGCCCGCGTCGGCTTCGTCGCCCGCCGCGGCTTCTCCACCTTCGCCACCGCGCGCACCATGTTCACCAGCCGCTCGATCGCCTCCGCCCGGTTCTTGTCCTGGCTGCGGAACGACTGCGACTTGATGACGATCACCCCCTCCTTGGAAATGCGATGGTCGCTCATCGCGCACAACGCATCCTTGATGTCGGCCGGCAACGACGACGCCCGCACATCGAACCGCAGATGCACCGCGCTCGACACCTTGTTGACGTTCTGCCCGCCCGCGCCCTGCGCCCGGATCATCGAGAACTCAATCTCGCGCTCGTCAATATGGAGAGAATCTTGAACATGAAACATAGCGCGAGAGTATATAAGCCTTCGCCAGGCCCAACGCCTCTCCGCGCAGGCGCGCCAGCGCACACCGCCCCAACGCCCCAATTCGCGTATGCCTTGAACGGCCGCCCGCGCGGCCGTTCAAGGCGGGCCCCGCAAGCCTCTCCAGAACCCCGAAGCCCAGCAGCGCCACGCACCCAGACATTCGCAGCCCTGGGCGCGGGCGGGTCGGGAGGCGGGCAACCTCGATGCGCCCGAGGGAATCTGAAGGAAGTCGCCGCAGGCGACGACGAAGATGACAACGGGGCAGTCCGGAGCGAACGCTCCGGACCGCAATCGTGGGCGCCCGCCTCCCGACCCGCCCGCGCCCAGGGCGACCTACGAAGCCCCCGGCAACGTCACTCAAACGCCCCAACAAAGGAGAAAAAGCCCACGACATCAAGGACATCCCAGCCCCCCGCAACCAAGACCGACTAAAATAATGCGCTTTTGCCCCTCCCTGGCGCGCCACCAAGCGCCACTCCCCCATGACCTACACCGCCAAAGAAATCTTCAAAACCCTGCAAGGCGAAGGCGCCCACGCAGGCCGCGCGGCGGTCTTCTGCCGGTTCGCAGGCTGTAATCTCTGGACCGGCCGCGAAAGCGACCGCGCCAGCGCCGCCTGCACCTTCTGCGACACCGACTTCATCGGCACCGACGGCGACGGCGGCGGCAAATTCGCCACCCCCGACCTGCTCGCCGACGCCATCGAAGCCGCCTGGGGCCCCGACACCGCCAACCGCTACATCGTCTTCACCGGCGGCGAACCCCTGCTGCAACTGGACGAAGCCCTCCTGGCCGTCGTCCACGCCCGCGGCTTCACCGTCGCCATCGAAACCAACGGCACCGTCCAGCCGCCTCCCGGCATCGACTGGATCTGCGTCAGCCCCAAAGGCACCGCCCCCGTCGTCATCGAACGCGGCAACGAACTCAAGCTGGTCTACCCCCAGGCCAACGCCCTGCCTCCGCGCTTCGAACACCTGGACTTCGAACACTTCTTCCTGCAACCCATGGATGGCCCCGCCCGCCTGGCCAACACCGAACAGGCCGTCCAGTACTGCATGCAGCACCCGCAATGGCGCCTGAGCCTGCAGACCCATAAATACATAGGCATTCCATGATTTCCGTGACCCGCAGGCTTGAATTCGACGCCGGCCACCGCATTCCCGATCACCGCAGCCAGTGCCGCAACATGCATGGCCACCGCTACGTGCTCGAAATCACCCTGACCGGCGACATCGTCCAGGCCCCCGGCGAATCCGACAACGGCATGCTGATGGACTTCGCCGACATCAAGCGCATCGCCAAGACCCACGTCGTCGACGTCTGGGACCACGCCTTCCTGGTGTACGAGGGCGACACCGCCGTGCGCGGCTTCCTCGACTCGATGCCCGGCCACAAGACCGTGGTGCTGGACCGCATCCCGACCGCCGAGAACCTGGCCGCCATCATCTTCGGCATCCTGGCGCCGCACTATCACGGCCACTACGGCGCCGACCTGCGCCTGACCCGCGTGCGCCTGTACGAAACGCCCAATTGCTGGGCTGACTGCAACGGCTGATCGCCCAGGGCGGCCGGCCTGGCCGCCCGCAAGCCGATGCGACAGCATGCGCTTGCCGCCCCGTCTTTCCACCCACGGAAAGCCCGCCCCTGATTTTCCCGATTGAAAAAATCAATGGAGATCTTCGCCATTTTCAATTAATAGTAAGCTAATAGATAGGATACAATCGATTTCCATGGACACCCCCACCGACTCCCAACTCATGGCCACCACCGCCAACCTGATGGTGCTGTCGCGCGCCTACCGCGGCGCCGCCGACAAGGCCCTGGCCGACTACGGCCTGTCGCAAGCCACCGCCTGGCCCGTGATCCTGGCCGGCCGGCTGGGCGACGGCGTGCGCCAGGGCGCGCTGGCCGAAGCGCTGGGGGTCGAGGGTCCGTCGCTGGTGCGCGTGCTCGACCAGCTGGTCGCCGCCAGCCTGATGGAACGCCGCGAAGACCCGCACGACCGCCGCGCCAAGACCCTGCACCTGACCGAGGCCGGCCACGCCCTGCGCAAGCAGGTCGAGGACGTGCTGGTGGAACTGCGCCGGCGCCTGTTCGACGGCGTCAGCGAAGCCGACCTGCAGGCCTGCCTGCGGGTGTTCGATTCGCTCAAGGCCGCGCTGGGCCGCGGCGCCGCCGGCGCGCAAGAGGACCCGCGGCCATGAAACTGCCCAACGTCCGCGAGACGATCTTCTCCCTCAAGAGCTACCTGAGCGCCATCATGGCGCTCTATCTTTCGTACAGCATCGGCCTGCCGCGCCCGTTCTGGGCCATGACCACCGCCTACATCGTGGCCCAGCCCTGGTCCGGCGCGGTGCGCTCCAAGGCGCTGTACCGCCTGGTCGGCACCTTCTGCGGCTCGGCCATGACCGTCTACATGGTGCCGCGCCTGTCCAATTCGCCCGTCGTCATGACCGCCGCCATGGTGGCCTGGGTCGGCGTCTGCCTGCACCTGTCGGTGCTGGACCGCACGCCGCGCTCGTATCTATTCATGCTGGCCGGCTACACCGCCGCCATGATCGGCTTTCCCAGCGTCACCGATCCGTCGCTGGTGTTCGACACCGCGCTGGCGCGGGTCGAGGAAATCAGCCTGGGCATCGTCTGCGCCACGCTGGTCCACAGCATCGTGCTGCCCCGCGGCCTGGCGCCCGCCCTGACGCTGCAGCTGGACAAGGCGGTGCGCGACGCCAAGCTCTGGATCCACGACACCCTGAGCGGCAAGACCGCCGAACAGAAAGACCGCGACCGCCGCGAGCTGGCCAACGACATCACCCAGCTGCGCCTACTGTCGACCCACGTGCCGTTCGACACCGGCAACCTGCGCTGGACCGCCGGCGCGGTGCGCGCCATGCAGGACCAGATCGCCGCGCTCACGCCCGCCGTGTCCGCGGTCGAGGACCGCATGCGCGCCCTGCAGGCCAACGGCCAGACGCTGCCCGAACCGGTCTCGCAAGTGCTGGCCGACATCTCCGAATGGATCAACGCCGGCGCCAAGGCCACCCATGAAACCGCCGTGCAGTTGCGCGCCGCCGTGGCGCGCCTGACGCCCGCCATCGACAGCCATTCCGGCTGGCGCGACGCGCTGCTGGCCAGCCTCATGACGCGGCTGCGCGAGCTGATCGACACCTACGACGAATGCCTGGCGCTGCGCCGCGAAATCCGCGCCGGACTGGCCGGCGCCCCGCTGCGCGCGCCGCGCGCCGCCACCAGCACGCCCAATCGCGCGCTGCACCGCGACCGCGGCATGGCGCTGCTGTCGGCCGCCGCCGCCGGCGTCGCCATCTCGGCCGTCTGCCTGTTCTGGATCGGCACGGCCTGGAGCAACGGCGCCACCGCCGCCATGATGGCCGCCATCTTCAGCTGCTTCTTCGCCTCGCAGGACAACCCGGTGCCGGGCATCATGCAGTTCCTGACCTACACGGTGTATTCGATCCCGCTGTCGGCGCTGTACCTCCTGGGCATCATGCCGGCCATCCATTCGTTCGAGATGCTGGCGCTGGCGATGCTGCCCACCGCCTTCGTGCTGGGCATCTTCATCGCGCGGCCGGCCTCCACCGGCAAGGCCATGGCGGTGCTGTTCGGCTTCCTGGGCGCCATGGCGCTGCAGGACACCCACACCGCCGACCTGGTGTCGTTCATCGACACCCAGGTGGCGCAGTGCATGGGCGTGGCCACCGCCGCGATCATCGCCGCCATCTTCCGCACCGTCAGCGCCGACTGGAGCGCGCGCCGCATCCAGGCCGCCAACTGGAACGAACTGGCCACGCTGGCCAGCTCGCCGCGCGCCCCGGCCCGCCACACCTATGCCGCCCGCATGCTCGACCGCATCGGCCTGCTGCAACCGCGCCTGGCCATGGCCAAGCGGCCCGACGACCTGGTCGCCGCCGATGCGCTCAAGGACCTGCGCGTGGGCCGCGACATCACCGAACTGCAACGCGCCCGCCGCCACCTGCCCATGGCCGACGCCACCATCGCGCCGGTGCTCGACAGCCTGGCGCGCTTCTTCCGTCAACGCTCGGCCTGGCGCGGCGGCGACAAAGCGCCGGAAATGCTGGCGCAGATCGACCGGGCCCTGGCCAGCGTCAGCGCCACGCCCGGCACCGTCGCCGCGCGCGACCGCGCCGTGGTGGCCCTGGTGGGCCTGCGCCGCGCCTTCTTCCCCGACGCGGCCGATTACCAACCCGCCCATCCCACGCTGGAAACACCATGATCGGCGAATTCAACCTCTACGGCATTTATTTCCCCTGGCTGCTGGTGCTGGGCGTGGTCACCCTGGGCGTGGCCTGGGCCGTGCGCCGCGTGCTGGCGCGCGCCGGGCTGTACCGCCTGGTGTGGCACCCGGCGCTGTTCGACCTGGCGCTGTTCATCGTGCTGCTGTATGGCGTCTCCCTGATTTCCCCTTACTTTCTGCAGAGATAGGTATGAAACTCCCCAATGCCCTGCGCCCCGCCGCCATCGGCAAATTCGCGGTGACCGCCGCCGTGGTCGCGGCCGCCGTCTACGCCGGCTGGCAGCTGTGGGTGCACTATGAAGTCGAGCCCTGGACCCGCGATGGCCGCGTCAAGGCCTACGTGGTGCAGGTGGCGCCGGACGTGTCCGGCCTGGTGACCGCCGTGCCGGTGCACGACAACCAGGACGTCAAGGCCGGCGACGTGCTGTTCGAGATCGACCGCGCGCGCTTCCAGCTGGCCTACGACCAGGCCGAAGCGTCCGTGCGCTCGCAACAGGTGGCGCGCGAACAGGCGCTGCGCGACGCCAAGCGCAACCGCTCGCTCGGCCAGCTGGTGGCCGCCGAGGCGCTGGAACAGAGCCAGACCAAGTTGCAGCAGACCGAGGCCGCGCTGGCCCAGGCCGAGGTGCAATTGAACACCGCCCGCCTGAACCTGGAACGCAGCCGCGTGCTGGCCGTGACCGATGGCCGCGTCACCAACCTCGACCTGCGCGCCGGCTCGTACGCCAGCGCCGGGCGCGGCGTGATGGCGCTGGTCGACGCCAGCTCGTTCTACGTCGAAGGCTATTTCGAGGAAACCAAGCTGCCCGGCATCCACGAAGGCGACCCCGTGACCGTGACGCTGATGGGCGACAACCGCCAGATCCGCGGCCACGTCGAGAGCATCGCGCTGGGCATCGCCGACCGCGACCGCAGCACCGGCGCCAACCTGCTGCCCAACGTCAACCCGACCTTCAACTGGGTGCGCCTGGCGCAGCGCATCCCGGTGCGCGTGAAGATCGACGAGGTCCCCGCCGGCGTGCGCCTGGTGGCCGGCCAGACCGCCACCGTCGCGGTCGGCGCCGCCGCCGCGCCCGCGCAGACGCGGACCGACGCGCGCCAACCGTCCTAAATACGCCTTTTTTGCCAACCCGCAATCTCCTAGACAACGCCAAGCCGTAATCGCCATGAACACCAGATTCTTCCTGCCGCTGATGCTGTCCGCCGCATTGGCCGGATGCGCCGCCGTGGGCCCTGACTACCAGGTGCCCGCCGGATCGGCCGCCACCCGGCCAAGCGCGCAGGCGCCGTTCGCCGAGGCGCGGGAAGGCGTGTTCCAGCGCGACCAGGTGCCCGGCCACTGGTGGCGGCTGTACAACGATCCGGTGCTGGACGGCCTGGTGGAAAAGGCCCTGGCGGCCAACACCGACCTGCGCGTGGCCAGCGCCAATCTCGAACGGGCCCAGGCCGCCGTGCGCGAAACCCAGGCGCAGCAGCAGCCCAGCCTGGGCGTGAACGCCTCGCCCACCTTCGGCCACGTCTCCGGCATCCAGGAACTGGCGCCCGGCATCGACCCGCCCAACCGCTGGTCGTACTCGGCCGGCGCCAGCATGTCGTATCAGCTGGACCTGTTCGGCCAGATCCGGCGCGCCGTGGAAGCGGCCGGCGCCGATGCGCAGTCGGCGCAGGCGGCGTACGACGCCACCCGCGTCACGGTCGCGGCCGAGACCACCCGCGCCTACGCCAACCTGTGTTCGGCCGGCATGCAGCTGGCCTCGGCCGAACACTCGGTCAAGGTGCAGCAGGAATCGCTGGATGCCGTCAGCCGGCTGCAACGCGCCGGCCGCGGCACCGCGCTCGACGTCACCCGCGCCCGCAGCCAGCTGGAACAGCTGCGCGCCAACCTGCCGCCGTTCCAGGCGCAGCAGCGCACCGCGCTGTACCGCCTGGCCGCGCTGACCGGCCAGACCCCGGCCGAGATCCCGACCACGCTGCTGCAATGCGCCGCCGCGCCGCAACTGAGCCAGACGATTCCGGTGGGCGATGGCGCCGCGCTGCTGCGCCGCCGTCCCGACATCCGCCAGGCCGAACGCACGCTGGCCGCCGCCACCGCGCGCATCGGCGCGGCCACGGCCGACCTGTATCCCAAGATCACGCTGGGCCTGTCCGGCGCCTCGGGCGGCCCGGCCGCCATGTTCGGCGACCGCGGCACCTTCAGCTGGAGCGTCGGTCCGCTGATCTCCTGGACGCTGCCCAACACCGGCGCGGTGCAGGCGCGCATCGCCGAGGCCGAGGCCAACACCAAGGCCGCCGTGGCGCGCTTTGACGCCTCGGTGCTGAACGCGCTGCGCGAAACCGAGAGCGCGCTGGTGGTGTATGCGCGCCAGCTCGACCGCCAGGCCGCGCTGCAGGCCGCGCGCGACCAGGCGGCGCAGGCCGCGTCGCAGGCGCGCCAGCTGTTCCAGTACGGCAAGACCGACTACCTGACGGTGCTCGACGCCGAACGCACGCTGGCCAGCAGCGAAAGCGCGCTGGCCGCCGGCCAGGCCGAACTCAGCAACGACCAGATCGCCGTGTTCCTGGCGCTGGGCGGCGGCTGGGAAAAGTAGACGCGGCGGGCCGCCCGGCCCGTCCATCTAGACCGCGCGCCGCGCGCCCTGGCGGCCGGCTTTCCCGCACGGCGGCGTCGCGGTTACTCGACGCGGTTGCCTGACGCGGTAACCCCAGCCGCTTCGCCGGCGTCTCCTTAGCTGCCGCACGGTCATCGCGCCGCGCTCGCCGCGCGTGATCGTTCACGCCCCGTTGCACGCCGCAGCGCAGGACCTGTCGCAAGACCCTCCGCAAGCCCCCCCC
>NZ_CYTY01000020.1:57374-115747 GCF_001298995.1 Achromobacter sp. 2789STDY5608615 | reverse complement strand
CCGCCGAGGCCCGACAGCTCCCGGCGGCGGGCCGAACGGGGCGCGGCCCGGCGCCCGCCGGCGTTTCGCCGGCGCTTTTTTTTACAAGGTCAGGAATGAACATCGGGGAATTGGCCCAACGCACCGGATTGACGCCCGCGCGGATCCGCAGCTACGAGAGCGCCGGCCTGCTCGAGACGGTGCCCCGCCCGCGCGATGGCTGCCGCGCCTATCCGCCCGAGACCCTGTTGGCGCTGGCGTTCATCACGGTGGCGGAGCAGGTGGGTTTCAGCCTGGACGAGATCCGGCCGCTGCTGCCGTCGGGTCAGGAAGTCTGGGACCACGCCATGCTGCGGGTCGCGCTGCGGCGCAAGGTCGCCAAGATCGAAGCGCTGGAGCTGCGGCTGGTCCACAGCAAGCGGCAGTTGGTGGCGTTGATGCGGGATGTCGGCACCCGCCCCGATGGCACGACCCGCGAGGCCAGCGCGCAGCGCGTGCTGTCGCGCGTGATGGGCAAGACCGCGTAGCGCTTCAGGCGCGGGCAGGCCGCCTGCCTCGCGCCGGGGCGTCGCGCGCCGGTCCGTCCGCCGGCAGTTCCGCGCCGGCCTGGGCGAAGCGCGCCACCAGGAAATCCAGCAGTTGCCGCACCCGCGGCGCCAGGTAGCGGGTGCCGTGGAACACGGCATGCACGCCGGCTTCGGCCACGCGGTATTCAGGCAACAGGGCCACCAGGCGTCCGGCGCGAATGTCGCCGGCGGCGTCCCAGATGGTCTTGCGGGCGATGCCGCGCCCGGCCAGCGCCCAGCGGCGCGCCAGCGCGCCGTCGTTGGTTTCCCAGGCCTGCTCCAGTGGCACGGTGTAGGTCTCGGGCTGGCCGTCCCGCGCGAAGTGAAAGGTGTTCAAGGGGCCGGCCGCGGTGACCAGCACGACAAACGTGTGATGGGCCAGGTCGGCGGGCGTGCGCGGCACGCCATGCCGCGCCAGATAGTCGGGCGAGGCGCACAGCACGCGCCAGTTGGGCGCGAGCGGGCGGGCGACCAGCGTGCCGTCCTGTGGCCGGCCGAAACGGATCGCGAGGTCGATGTCGTCCTGCAGCAGGTTCGACAGCGAGTCCGACAGCGTCAGCGCGATCTTCAGTTGCGGATGCGCGGCGCTGAATTCATCCAGCCACTGGCTCAGCAGGTGGCGGCCGAAATCGGCCGAGGCCGAGATCCGCAGTTTGCCGCGCACCGCGTTCTGGCCCGCCTGCAGCGCCGCTTCGGCATCGTCGACGGCCCGCAGCGCGATCTCGCAGTGCGCCAGGTACAGCCGGCCTTCGTCGGTCAGTTGCAGCTGGCGCGTGCTGCGGTGGAACAGCCGGGTGCGCAGCGCGGCTTCCAGCTTGATCAGCCGGGCGCTGGCGGCGGCGGCCGACAGGCCCAGCTTGCGCCCGGCCGCGGACAGGCTGCCCAAGGCCGCCGCTTCCACGAATAAACGCATGTCACCCAATCGGTCTGTCGCCATTTCAAATCCAGATTTGAAAGTCATTCAAATTACAGGCCAATTATCAAACAAAACCGCAAGACGCACACTGGCGCCTCTTCAATCGGGGCAGGGGCCCTGGGCAAGGAGGGCGGGACATGGACGGGATTTCCGGGGTGGCAGGCCATGCGGAGCGGCAGGCCGCCGCGCCAGGGCTGCCGATGGCGGCGCTGCTGGCGCTGACGATGTGCAGCTTCATCGCGACCGCCAACGAAACCGTGGCCGCAGGCCTGCTGCCGCAGATTGCGCGGGGCTTCGGCGTGTCGCAGGGCTGGGCGGGGCAGTGGGTGACGGCGTGCGCGCTGGGCTCGGGGCTGGCGGCGATGCCGTTGACGCTCGCGCTGCGCGGCTGGCGCCGACGCCTGGTATTGCTGCTGGCGGTGGCGGGATTCATCGTCGGCAATGCGGTGACGGCGGTGTCGCCGTCTTTCGGGCTGGCGTTGGCGGCGCGCCTGCTGGCCGGGGTCGCCACCGGACTGGCCTGGAGCCTGCTGGCGGGCTACGCGCGGCGGATGGCGCCGGCGTCGTTGCAGGGGCGGTCGATGGCGCTGGCGATGGTCGGCATTCCGCTGGCCCTGGCGTTCGGCGTGCCGCTGAGCGCGTGGCTGGGCGAGCTGGCGGGATGGCGCGCGGTGTTCGGCGCGTTGTCCGGGTTGAGCCTGGCGCTGGCGGCGTGGGTGCTGCGCGCGGTGCCGGACTATCCCGGCCAGGCCGCCCGCCGCCGCCTGCCGCTGAAGCGGGTCTGGATGACGCCGGGCGTGCGGCCGGTGCTGGGCGTGATCCTGCTCTGGATCCTGGCGCACTACACCTTGTACACGTACATCGCGCCGTTCATGGCGTCGCGCGGCCTGGGCGCGCGTGTCGATGCGGCGCTGCTGGTGTTCGGCGTGGCCGCGCTGGGCGGCATCTGGTTCACCGGGCTGTGGGTGGACCGGGGCCTGCGGGCGCTGGTCCTGGCCAGCCTGGGCGGATTCGCGCTGGTGGCGCTGGCGCTGGGGTCGGGATGGGCGCAGGGCGCGGCCGTGTACGTCGCGATCGCGCTGTGGGGCGCGAGCTTCGGCGGGGCGCCCACGCTGTTGCAGACGGCGTTGGCGGATGCCGCGGGCGAGGGCGCCGAGGTGGCGCAATCGATGCTGGTGACGGTGTTCAACCTGGCGTTCGCCGCGGGCGGGGCGCTGGGCGGGGTGTTGCTTGAAACGGCGGGCGCGCAGGCGCTGCCGCGCGGCATCCTGGTGTTGCTGGCGTTGGCGATTGCGGTGGCATGGCGCGCCAGGGTCCACGGCTTCAAGTCTGGCCGGCGGCGGGCGGCGCGTTGAGCGGCGGCGCTGGAGTACAGTACGCCAGCGCCGCCGCCCTTCGTGCCGTGACCGGCAAGGCGCGCCACTTCCTTCCTGGATGATTGCCGTGAACTTCCGCCTGTCTGTCCGCGCGCTTCTGGCCGCGCTGGTTCTGCTGCCCGTGGGGCCGGCCATGGCCAACCGGCCGACGCCCGCGATCCCGCCCACGGCGCCGATCGCGGTGCCGGCGGCCGGCACGCTCGAAGTGGGCTTTTCGCCCGATGGCGGCGCCGAGCAGCTGGTGTTGCGGGTGATCGCGTCGGCCAGGACCGAGCTCAAGGTGCTGGCCTACAGCTTTTCCAGCCCCGCCGTCACGGCCGCGCTGGTGAAGGCGGCGCGACGCGGCGTGGCGGTGACCGTGCTGGCCGACTACAAGCGCAATCTCGTCACCGACCACAGCGGCAAGGCGCGCGAGGCGCTGGCCAGGCTGGTGGAGGCGGGCATCGATGTGCGCATGGTGTCGACCTTCCACCTGCATCACGACAAGGTGCTGATCGCCGACCGCGAGACGGTGGAGCTGGGCAGCTTCAATTTCGTCGATTCGGCGGCGCATCGCAATTCCGAGAACGCGCTGGTCAATTGGAACAATGCGGCCCTGGCCGAGGCCTATCTGGCGCATTTCGAGCGCAACCTGGCGCTGTCGGAACCGTTCCGCGCCAAGGAGTGAGCGCCGGCGCTGCCGGCGTGCTAACGCGCCGCCGCGGGTCGTTGCAGCGCCGCGAACGTCTCGCGCACGCAGTCGGCCATGCGCCGCGCCAGCGTGTTGACCGGGTAATGCTCGGAGGTGACAGCGTAGCTGTGGAACTCCACTTTTTCCGAGAACGGGATTTCGCATAGCTCGGCGATGCCGAGCGCGCGCGGCACCACCGGGTTGACGATGGACACGCCCAGCCCCTTGCCGACCATGCTGCAGATGGTGGTGGCGTAGGGCGTTTCGATCGACAGCACGCGGGCGTCGTCGGGAAAGTGGCGGTCGATGGCGGCGCGGTTGAAACTGCCGGCCGGCAGCGAGATGAAATCCTGGTCGCGGAAGTCGGCGGGCGTCAGCATGGCCTTGGCCGCCAGCGGATGCGCGCGCGGCACGATGGCGGCGCCGTGGGTGGTGTCGATGCGCTCGTAGCGCAGTCCCGGCAGGTCGGTGTGCAGCGAGCAGAAGCCGATGTCGCAGACGCCAGTGGCCAGCCATTTGGCGACGGCGTCGGAGCCGCCCGTATTGACCACCACCGGGATGTCCGAGTGCTTGTGCCGGAACAGGCGGATGGCGTCGGGCAGGACGCATTGGGTGATCGAGCCGACCGCGCCGACCCGCAGCAGGCCGGTGCCGCGCCGGCGGATCGAGCTGGCGCTGTCGTTGAGCGATTCCAGGCCGATGAAGGCGCGCTCGACGTCGGCGTAGAAGGCCTCGGCTTCGGGCGTCGGAATGATGCGGGTGCCGACGCGCTGGAACAGCACGAATCCCAGCGCTTTTTCCAGCAACGCGATCCAGCGGCTGACATTGGGCTGCGAGGTGTGCAGCAGGCCGGCCGCGGTGGTCATGGAGCGCGTCATCATGACGGCGCGGAAGGCCTCGACTTGTTTGAAATTCATGCGTTCGACGGTCCGGAGACGAGCGGGTCAAATCATATCATTTTTGTATGAGAAGTCGTAAGAATCTGATTTGACGTATGAATTGGCCCGGCAGGAGACTACGGTTTTCCTTGCTTCCCTCCGGACCGATATGGAATCCAAAGTCAGCGCCCGTCTCAAGCAACCCCTGGCCAGGGAGGTGCTGGAGCATCTCTTCCTGCCGCGCCTGAATCGCGAGTTCTTCGCCAACTTCGACATGCTCACGCAGATCAACCTGGCGCACCTGCTGATGCTGCGCGAGCGCGGCATCGTCGATCACGACGCCGCGCGGCGGCTGGCGCGGGCGCTGCTGCAAATGCAGGCCGATGGCCCGCACGCGGTCGAGCTGGACGCGGCGCGCGAAGAGGCCTACTTCAACTACGAGGCGCACCTGATCAAGGCGGTGGGGCAGGAGCTGGGCGGCCGCCTGCATACCGCCCGCAGCCGCAACGACATCGGCGCGACCATCGACCGCATGCGGGCGCGCGATTTCACGGCGCGCATCGGCAGCGCGCTGATCGGCGTGTCGCGCGCCGCGCTGGCGCAGGCCGAGCGCTATGCCGATTGCGTGATGCCGGGCTACACCCACATGCAGGCGGCGCAGCCGATCACCTACGGCTATTACCTGTCGGCGCTGGTGGATGCGTGGTCGCGCGACATCGGCCGGCTGGCGCACGTGCTGGAGACGGCGGACGCCTCGCCGCTGGGCGCCTGCGCGCTGGCCGGCACCTCGTTCCCGATCGACCGCGACAGCACCAGCGCGCTGCTGGGCTTCAGCGGCCCGCTGGCCAATGCGCTGGACAGCGTGGCCTCGCGCGATTTCGCGCTGGAACTGAGCGCGACGCTGTCGATCATGATGATCACCTGCAGCCGCATGGTGCAGGACTTCTACATCTGGTCGACGCCGGAGTTCGGCTATCTGTCGTTCCCGGACAGCATCGCCAGCACCTCCAGCATCATGCCGCAGAAGAAGAACCCGGCGGTGCTGGAATACCTGCGCGGCAAGACCGGCCACCTGATCGGCCTGACCAGCGCGGCGCTGTCGACGGTCAAGTCGACCCACTTCACCCACTCGGGCGACAGCAGCCGCGAAAGCACCCGCACCTGCTGGGAAGCCTGCGAGGAAGCGCTGAAGGCGCTGGAACTGATCCAGTTGCTGGTCGAGCAGGTCGCGCCGAACCGCGAACGCATGGTGGCGCGCGCGGCGGATGACTTCTCGACCGTGACCGACCTGGCGGACCTGCTGGTGCGCCAGGCCGGCGCCTCGTTCCGCGACGCGCACCACATCATCGGCGCGGTGGTGCGGCAGGCGCTGGAGCAGGGCTTGCCGGCGCGCGCGATCCCGCCGGCGATGATCGCGGCGGCGGCCGAGCAACAGCTGGGCCGGCCGGTGGCGCTGGCGGCCGATGACATCGCCGCCTGCCTCGACCCGGTGCGCAACGTGGCCGCGCGGCTGTCGCCGGGCGGCCCGGCGCCGCAATCGGTGCGGGCGCACCTGCGCGAACAGCATGCGGTCCTCGACGCGCGCCAGGCGTCCATCGATGCCGCCCGGCAACGCGTCGCCGACGCCCGCGAGACGCTGCAACGGCGCGCCCACGCGCTGGTTCATCAGGAAAACGGCATGGCCGCCGCCTGAGGCGCCGCCGTATAAATCAAACCAAGGGGAATTCCTTCATGTTCAAAGCACTGCCCAAACTCGCCGTGGCGCTGGCCGCGGCCCTGAGCCTCAACCCGGCGGCCCGCGCGGCGCCGGTCTATCCCGCCAAGCCGATCACGCTGGTGGTGCCGTTCGCGCCGGGCGGCACCGTCAATCTGATGGGACGCCTGCTGGCCAACCGCATGTCCGAGGCATTGGGACAGACGGTGATCGTCGAGAACAAGCCGGGCGGCGGCGGCAGCATCGGCGCCAACTTCGTGGCCAAGGCGGCGCCGGATGGCTACACGCTGCTGCTGGCGACGATGGGGCAGCAGTCGATCCTGCCGCTGATATCGAAGAACCTGCCCTACAACGCCGACAAGGACTTCGCGCCGGTGGCGCTGTTCTCGACCGTGCCGAACGTGCTGGCGGTGTCCAGGGACGCGCCGGCCAAGACGGTGGCCGAGCTGGTGGCGTACGGCAAGGCCAACCCGGGCAAGCTGAACATGGCCTCGGCGGGCATCGGCTCGGTGAACCACCTGACCGGCGAACTGTTCATGTTCCGTTCGGGCGCCCGCTTCGAGCACGTGCCTTACCGCGGCGCGGGGCCGGCCACGTCGGACCTGCTGTCGGGCCAGGTGCAGGTGCTGTTCGCCAACCTGCCGAACGTGCTGGCGTACGTCAAATCCGGGCAGGTGCGGGTGCTGGCGGTGGCCAGCGACAAACGCAGCGAGTCGATCCCCGACATCCCGACGCTGGCCGAGGCCGGCGTCAAGGATGCGGTCGTCGAATCCTGGTACGGCGTGATGGCGCCGACCGGCACGGACCCGCAGATCATCCGCAAGCTGCAGGACACGGTGATCGCGATCGCCAACGACAAGGCGCTGGTGGGGCAGCTGGCGGAGCAGGGCGCGGTGCCGTTCCCGGGCGGCAGCGAAGACCTGGCCAAGCTGTCGGCCGAGGAAACGCGGCGCTGGAAGCAGATCATCGACAGCGCCAAGATCCAGCTGGATTGAGGCGGGGCGCCAGGGCCCCGCGCCAGGCGGCCGGTTGCGCGCAACCGGCCGTTTTGCGTTCTACAGCGTCATCACCATTTCATGCCAGGCCATGCCGCCATGATCGGACGGCGACGGCCGCACGTACTGGTAGCCGAGCTTGCGGTACAGCGCGACGTGGCGCTCCTTGCACATCAGATGGATGGTCTGCTTGCCGAGCCCGCGGGTCTGCTCGACGAAGGTATCCATCAGCCGCGTGGCATATCCCTTGCCCTGATGGGCGGGGTCCACCACGACCGACATGATCACCACGTTGGGGGCGGCGGGATCGTGGCCCACCAATTCCTTGAAGGCCTCGTCGGCCATCACCACCTCGCGGGCGCAGCCGCTGTTGATGAAGCCGACGATGACGCCGTCCTCCTCCAGCAGCAGGAAACCCTGCGGATACCGGGCGATGCGGGTGGCGATCTTGGCGTGGGTGGCGGCTTCGTCGCCTTCGTAGGCGGTGCTTTCGATCTCGAAGCAGCGGTCGGCGTCGGCGGGGGTGGGGGCGCGGAAAGTCAGGACGGGCATGAGGGGCGGGAAGGCGGGCCGCCCAGGATGGCGGCAAAGCCGGTATGGTAGCGGCTCGATAAAATGCATGCACTGCATTGTTTTCAATAGGGAGTGCATGCCATGCATGAGGTGCTGCGCCGCCTGGATATGAATCTGCTGCTGGTGTTCGACGCGCTGGTCCGGCTGGGCAGCGTGGCCGCCGCCGCCGAGGAACTGGCGATGAGCCCGTCGGCCTGCAGCCACGCGCTGACGCGGCTGCGCGGCGCGCTGTCGGATCCGCTGTTCGTGCGCTACGGCAGCGGCATGCAGCCCACGGCGCGCGCCCAGGCGATGGCGCCGGTCATCGGCCAGGCGCTGCAGGCGCTGGGCGGCAGCCTGGACGGCGCGCGGCCGTTCGCGCCGGCGGACAGCACCCAGGCCTTTGTCTTCGCGGTCACCGACTACACGGCTTACGCGGTGTTGCCGGCGCTGGCCGAGCGCCTGCGCACCCTGGCGCCCCGGCTGCGGCTGCGCGCGGTGTACTCGACCCGGCAGGATTCCTTCGACGACCTCGCGGCCGGACGCGCGCATTTCGCGCTGGGGTTCGACGAGGGGCCGGCGGCGCTGCCGGAAGGCGTGCAGGCGCGCGATGGGTTCACCGACGACTACGTGGTGGTGGCGCGCGAGGATCATCCCGAGGTTCGCGGCAGCCTGTCGCTGGCGCAATACCTGGCGGCCAGCCATCTGGCGGTGAAACCCTGGCGCGAGGGGCGCGGGGTGATCGACGGCGCGCTGGAACGGCAGGGGCTGCGCCGCCAGGTGACGATGGAGCTGCCCAGCCTGCTGGCGGCGCCTTTCATCGTGGCCGGTTCCGACCTGCTGGCGACGTTGCCGCGGCGGCTGGCGCGGCGCCTGGGGCCGGCGGCGCGCCTGGCGGCCTATCCCGCGCCGTTCGCGGCGCCGGCCTACACGCTGAAGGTGCTGTTCCATGCGCGCCACGCGGGTATTCCCGGGCATGACTGGATGCTGGAGCAGGTGCTGGCGGCGGCGCGCGAGACGGATGAATGAAAAAAAGCGCGCATTCCCCCTGAGGGGAATGCGCGAAATGCTTTGCGGCGCGCGCCGGGCAGTCCCGGCGCGGCGCCCCGCTGGCATGCGGTACTTCGGCCCGAGTCCGCGTACGTCTTGCGGAATCTCCTGGCAAGCTTAGATACTGTTAGTCTCGTGGCTATACCGTGCGTCTCAGTTTTTGGTGGGTGACGCCGGATTTACTTTTTGTCATATTTGGCCCCCCGAGTCCGCGCCATCCGCGCGGCAACCCGCAAGCATGAACCCGAGTGCTTACCCCGCCGGCCAACCGCCGCGCCTGCCGTCCGAGATCGCCCACCATCATTTCGATGTGGCGGCGCAGGCGCCTGAGCGCCGCCTGCTGGCCTGGCGCGACCAGGTCGGGCACGTGGTCGACGTGCTGCCCAGCCGCGACGCGCTGCGTCAGCCTTTCAATGCGTCCATCGACCGCTACCGCGCCGGCCGGCTGATGTTCACCGATTGCCGTTCCGACGCCATGCAGTTGGAACGCTCGCTGGTGCGCATTTCGCGCGACCACATCCGGGATTTCGCCCTGCACGTGTTCCTGGAGGGCGGGGTCGACGAGCTGGCGGTGCGCAATGGGCCGCGGCCCGCCGCCGACGGCGCCGCGGCGCGGGTGGTGGCGGTGGACCTGGGCCAGCCGATGCGCATGCGGCGCCAGGCCTGCCGGCTGCTGACGCTGTTCGTGCCGGCGGACCTGGTGCAGGAAGTGTTCCCGGATCCGCAGGCGATCCACGGCCGCATGCTGCGCGACGCCACGCCGCTGGCGCGGCTGGCGATCCGGCAGGCGGCGGCGCTGGGACAATCGGTGCGCGGCCTGGGCCTGGCGCAGGCCGAGGCGGACATCACCGCCTGTGCGCGCCTGCTGCTGGCCGCCTTCGGCAAGGACGCGCGGCTGGCGGGCAATGCCCGCGCCGCCGGACGGGCGGCGATGTTCGCGGAGGTGCGGCGCTACATCCAGGCCAATCTGCACCAGGCCGGCCTGACGCCGGACTCGGTGATCCAGGCGCTGCGCCTGCCGCGGCCGACGGTGTACCGGCTGTTCCAGCACGAGGGCGGGCTGGGCGCCTACATCCGCCACCTGCGGCTGCGGCTGGCGGCCGAGGAACTGGTGCGCTATCCGCACCTGGGCGTCATGGAAATCGCCTATGGGCTGGGGTTCGGCAGCGCCTCGGACTTCGCCCGCGCGTTCCGCCGCGCCTACGGCATGCCGCCGCAGGAATTCCGCGAGCAATCCTGGCGCTGGCCCGAGCGGGTCACGTTGCGGGCCTGAGCGGCGCCGCGCGGGCTCACGCCGCGCACACCTGCCGCACGCATTCGCGCAGCCAGCGGTGCCCGGGATCGGCGTCCATGCGCGGATGCCAGAGCATCGAGACCGTCAGGCCGGGCGCTTCCACGGGCAGCGCGAAGCTGTGCATGCCGGCGCGCAGGTTGGTGGTGTGGCGCTCGGGCACGCTGGCGATCAGGTCGGAGGCGCGCGCCAGGGCCAGCGCGTCGGAAAAGCCGGCGACGATGACCGTGATCTCGCGCGCCAGGCCGAGCGCGTGCAGCGCCTCGTCGATCGGGCCCTTGTCCAGGCCGCGGCGCGAGACCAGCACATGCTGGCCGGCGGCGTAGCGCGCCGCCGTGACCTTGCCCTTGGCCAGCGGATGGCCGGCCCGCACCACGCCGATGAAGCGATCGCGAAACAGCGCCCGGGTGCGGATCTCGGGGCTGCTGGCGGCGCCGATCACGCCGGTTTCCAGGTCGGCGCTGCCGTCGCGCAGCGGCGTGCTGTCCTTGTCGGGCTTGGGCACGAAGCGCAGCCGCACGCCGGGCGCCTCGCGTTGGGCCAGGGCGATCAGCGCCGGACCGAAATACTCGACGAAGCCGTCGCTGACGCGCAGGGTGAAGCCGCGCGACAGCCGCGACGGATCGAGCAGTTCCGCGGGGCGCAGCACGGCCTGCGCCTCCTGCACCAGGCGGCTGACCGGGTCGCGCAGTTCCTGGGCGCGCGGAGTCGGCACCAGGCCGCGGCCGGCCCGCACCAGCAGCGGATCGCCGGTGGTCTCGCGCAGCCGCGCCAGCGCCCGGCTCATCGCCGAGGGGCTCAGGCGCAGGCGGCGCGCGGCGCGCGCGACGTTGCCTTCGGTGAGCAGCACGTCGAGCGTGAGCAGCAGGTTCAGATCGGGGCGGGACATGGCGCGACGGTAGCACGGCGCCGCCGTGAGATGGCGTCAAACGCACGAATAAAGTGCAAATGCTGCGCCTTCCGCCATGGGCGCGGCAGTCCTACGCTGGCGGTTGGGCTGTTCCGGCGCGTGCCGGATGGCCATTTCCAACCGCTACGGACCTTCATGTCGCAATCGCTTCCGCATTCCTCCGCCCCGGCCGCCCGCGCCGTCGCCTGGCCGCTCGCCAGCCTGGCCCTGTCCCTGTTGCTGGCGTCGCTGGGCACCAGCAGCGCCAACGTCGGCCTGCCGACGCTGGCGCGCGTGTTCGACGCGCCGTTTTCCCAGGTGCAGTGGATCGTGCTGGCCTACCTGCTGGCGATCACGCTGTGCGTGGTCGGCGCCGGCCGCCTGGGCGACCTGATCGGCCGGCGGCGCCTGTTGCTGGCCGGGATCGCCGTGTTCACGGCGGCCTCGGCGCTGTGCGGGCTGGCGTCCTCGCTCGGGCTGCTGTTGGCGGCGCGCGCGCTGCAGGGCGCGGGCGCCGCGGTGATGATGGCGTTGACGATGGCGTTCGTCGGCGACCTGCTGCCCAAGGAACGGACGGGCAGCGCCATGGGGCTGCTGGGCACCATGTCGGCGGTGGGCACGGCGCTGGGGCCGACCCTGGGCGGCGCGTTGATCGCCGCGCTCGGCTGGCGCTGGATCTTCCTGGCGAACCTGCCGCTGGGCCTGTTGGCGATGGCGCTGGCTGGCCGCTTCCTGCCCGCCGATCGGCCGCGGGCGGCGGCCGGCGCGCGGTTCGATGCCGCGGGCACGCTGCTGCTGGCGGCGGCGCTGGCGGCCTATGCGCTGGCGATGACGCTGGGACGCGGCCATTTCAGCGGACTCAACGCCGGCCTGCTGCTGGCCGCGCTCGCGGCGGGCTGGCTGTTCCTGCGGGTCGAGACGGGCACGGCGTCGCCGCTGCTGGATCCCGCGCTGCTGCGCCAACCGCGCCTGGGCGCCGGGCTGGCGATGAACGCGCTGGTGTCCACGGTGATGATGGCGACCTTGGTCGTCGGCCCGTTCTACCTGACCCAGGCGCTGGGCTTGAGTCCGGCGCGGGCCGGGCTGGCGATGTCGGCCGGGCCGCTGGTCAGCGCGCTGTGCGGCGTGCCGGCGGGGCGCCTGGTGGACCGCTACGGCGCCGGGCGCATCACGCGCGCGGCGCTGGCCGCGCTCGCCGTCGGCACGGCCCTGCTGGCGGCCGCGCCGGCGACGCTGGGCGTGGCGGGTTACATCGGTCCGATCGTGTTGCTGACCGCGGGCTATGCGACGTTCCAGGCCGCCAACAACACGGGCGTGATGGCGGCGATCGACGCGCGGCAGCGCGGCCTGGTGTCGGGCATGCTGAACCTGTCGCGCAATCTGGGGCTGGTGACCGGGGCGTCGGTCATGGGCGCGGTGTTCGCGCTGGGGGCGGGCGCGGCCGAACTGGCGGGCGCCTCGGCGGCGGCGGTGGCGCGCGGCATGGCGCTGACGTTCGGGGTGGCGGCGGCGCTCGGCGCGGCCGCGCTGGCCATCGCCTGGCGCGGCCGTGGCTGAGCGGCCCTGACCCGGGCGCAACGTCGCGATGCGCTAGTCGCGCATTGGCTCGGGCAGGCTCAACAGCCGCTCGATGGCGTCGTCGTCGACGGCTTCGGACGCCGCGTCATGGGTGTCGGCGTCGCGCAGCGCCTGCGGAAACGCCAGGCCGGTGGCACCCTCGATCCACGCCAGCGGTTTCTGCTGCATCTTGAACAGCTTGTCGAAATGCAGCACCTCGAAGTCGATGCCGTCGACCAGCTTCTCCTGCGACAGCCGGAAGCCGGTGGCGCGCAGCGCGCCGCGGGCGTCGAACCAGGCCACCACCTTGAAGCAACTGAGCGCGACCTGCACCGAGGCGTAGACCGGATCGTCGTTCAGGAAGATCGGGCCGCTATAGACGCAGATGCGGGCGCTCTTGCCGGACTCGCCTTCCACTCCCTGTTCCAGCAGCATCTGTTCGAGCCGGCCCCATTGGCCGTGGTAGCCCATGATGGCGCGGTTGAACGCCGGCACCTGCGGCACCGCGTTGGCGTAGGAACAGGTCATGTCGGCGGCGGTCTTGGCGGCGGCCAGGGTCGGGCCCCATTCGGCGTCCTCGCGGCGCGACAGGTGGCCGCGATCGAAGCCGCTCTTGGCATACCAGGCGTCGTCCAGCTGGGCGTCGTAGTCGATGCGGTTGTCGCGCAGCCAGCGGTCCTTGCGGGTGCTGTCGTCCAGCTCGGCGTAGCGCTGCTTGCCGTAGACGTTGATGGCGCTGAGCACGGGCACGCGCCGCACGGCGTGCTGCAGGGTGCTGAAGTGGTGGTACTTCAGCACGAAGTCGGCGGGCGCGTCGCCGCGCCGCGCGAGCTTCTTGCGCAGGGCCGCGTTGGGCGCGGGCAGCGGCAGGCGGATGCCCATGAACTGGTCGTCGTAGCCCAGGCAGGCCGAGTAGTCCTGCTCGTCCTCGGCCTTCTTTTCGTAGGCCAGGGCCTGCGGGGCGGCGCCGTCCGTCAGCGCCTGGACGGCGACGGGCTGGTCGGCGCTGATGCGGATGCGGATCTCGATCGGCGCCGGGGCGGCTGGCGTGGCCGGAGCCGCGGCGGGCGGCGGGGTCAGCCCCAATTCGCGCATCGGCGGCAGCGCGGCGGCGGTGAAGGGGCGGGCGTTGGTGTAGGCGGGGCTGCGCAGGGTCTGGATCAGCGGGTGCGGGTCCACCCCGCTGGCGGGCGACAGCAGGTAGGCGACGATGGCGCTGACGCGGATGCCGCGGTTGCTGAGCCACACCAGCCGCGATTCGTCGACGCGGCCGTTCTCGACCGGGATGATCTGGCCGTCCCGGTCCAGGTAGTTGCCCGAGGCGTCCTGCCTGGCCACGCCGGCGCTGTGCAGGGCGATGACCTGCCATTCGTTGTTGAAGACCGCGGCGCCGCTGCTGCCGGGCGCGGTGTCGCTCTGGTAGATCAGGACGTCGGCCAGGCTGTTGTCGACGATCTCGTTGTTGCGCAGCGCCACCTGCTTCTCGCGGCCGTCGGGGTGCTGCACGATGGTGGCGTAGTCGCCCGCGCCGGCCTTGCCCAGCGCGCCGTCCAGCACCAGGTAGCCCTGGTCCGTCAGCGGGCGGCGGCCGCCGACGTCGAGCGGGCGCACCGCCACCAGCGCCAGGTCGAGCGCGGCGTGGGTGTGCAGGAAGGTCTCGGGGTCGAGGGCGTGGGCCACCGGTTCCTGGAGCCGGCCGAGCACGTCGTATTCGTAGCCGAATTCGATCACCGCGCCGTCGGCGAAGGCGGCGAACTCGGCGGCCGTGGCCACCGGGAAGACGTGATGGTTGGTGATCATCAGTTCCGGCGTCACCATGAAGCCGGTGGCGTAGGCGGCGCGGCGCGTCGTCCGGTCCAGGTAGCGGATGCGGCCGACCGCGCGCGCGTGCAGATGGCCCGACAGCAGGTAGTTGCTGGGCAGCAGGTCGTTGGTGCCGATGTAGCGCTCGAACGCCAGGTCGGCGCTTTCGCGGGCGTTGGCCGAGATCATGGCGCGGCGCCGGGCGAAATGCGCGGGGCCATCGAGCTGGAGGGCGGACTCGGCCGCGTTGCGCTGGCGCAGCGCGGCCATGTCGTCGGCGCGCCTGGGGTACGCGGCGGTGGCTTGGGCGAGCAGTTCGACCGGCAGCTTCATGGGCACCTCCGTCAAGGTGCGAAGAGCGTAGCGCGCGGTCGATGACAGGACTATTGCCGAAAAGGCGGAGGTCTGGCGGTGGAGCCCGCCGCCATCCGGCGCGGACTCAGCGGCGTCCGCCGCCGGCCTGGTAGATGTCCCAGGCGCGGGCGGCGTCGGCGTTGTCGTGGATCATGGCCATCAGCGCCCGCACCACCGCCGAGGGATCGGCATGCTGATACACATTGCGGCCGTACACCAGCCCCACGGCGCCCTGGTCCAGCAGTTCGCGCGAGCGGCCGAACACCTGGCGCAGGTCCTCGCGGCCGCCGCCGCGCACCAGCACCGGGCAGCGCGCGGCCTGCACCACTCGGTGGAACTCGCCGGCATGGGTGGTGGGGTCGGCCTTGACGATGTCGGCGCCCATCTCGCGCGCCAGCCGCACCAGCGTCACGATCTTGTCGGCGTCGCCGTCCACCATGTAGCCGCCGCGTTCGGAATGCGGCGCCATCACCAGCGGTTCGATCATCAGCGGCATGCCGTAGCGCTCGCAGTCGGCGCGCACGCGGGCGATGTTGGCGACGCACTGGCGGAACAGGTCGGGCTCGCCGGGCAGCATGAACAGGTTGACGACCACACAGGCCGCGTCCATTTGCACGGCGGGCAGCACCGGGTCGTGCTCGTTCTGCAGCACCGCCCACATGACGCGGTGGATCATGGCGTTGTAGGGGTTGCCCATGTCCAGCCGCATCACCAGCGCGGGCTTGGCGCGGGCGGGATGGTGCTGCAGCAGGTCGGCCTGGCCGTAGTTGAGCTGGATGGCGTCGGGGCCGGCGGCCAGCAGTTGCGCCATGACGGCGGGCATGTCCTCCAGGCCGTCGAGGAAGCTGGGTTCGTTGCAGACGCCATGGTCGACGGCGATGTCAAGGCAACGGCCGGCGGTGAAAAGGCGGTTCAGGCGGGCTTGCTTGAGATGGGGCATGCGGGTTCCTGGTTCAGTCCAGCGCTTGCAGGTGGCGCCGGGCCGCCGCGTCGATGGCGGCGATGTGGGAGGGGGAGAGGCGCAGCAGGGCCGCGCGGGCGTTCTGGGTGGCCTGGCGCGCGTCGCGGGCGCCGCACAGCGCCACGCTGACGCCGCCGGGGCGCGTAGTCCAGGCGATCATCAGTTGCGAGAACGGGCAGTCCAGTTGCCGGCGCAGCGGCTCCAGTTCGTCGAAGAACGCCGCCAGCCGGGCGCGGTTGGCGGCGCCGAAGCGCGGGTTGCCGGCGCGCTGGTCGTCGCCGGTGAATTGCCGCCCCGGGTCGATCGGGCCGGCCAGCAGGCCCAGCGCCAGCGACGAATAGCCGAGGATGCCGACGCCGTGATCGCGGCACAGCGGCATCAGGGTCGATTCGATCTCGCGGTCGATCAGGCTGTAGCGCTCCTGGATGGCGTCGACCGGGCCGTGGCGCAGGTACTCGGCCAGCGTGGCGGTGTCGACGTTGCTGACGCCGATGGCGCGGATCCTGCCCTGGCGCTTCAGGTCGAGCAGCGCGGCCATGGTCTCGGCCACTGGCGTGGTCTCGTCCTGCCAATGGGTGATGTACAGGTCGATGTAGTCGGTGCGCAGGCGCGCCAGGCTCTGTTCGACCTCGTGGAAGATGGAGTCGCGGCCCAGGTGGCGGTGCACCGCCTGGCCGGCCTCGTCGAAGAAATGGCGGCCCTGGCGGGTGTGCCACACCAGCCCGCATTTGGTGGCGACGATGGCCTGCTCGCGCCGGCCTTCCAGGGCGCGGCCGACCAGCGTCTCGGCATGCCCCAGGCCATAGGCCGGCGCGGTGTCGATCAGTTGCACGCCCGCGTCGAGCGAGGCGCGGATGGCGTCGATGGCGGCCGCGTCGTCGTTGCCGCCCCACATCCAGCCGCCCATGGCCCAGGTGCCCAGGCCGACGGACTGGCAGCGGATGCCGGAGCTGCCCAGCGTGATGGTGTTCATCGGTGTCCCTTCTTGACGTTCATGAGATGGTCGACGGTCACCGCGCCCAGCAGGATCAGGCCCTTGACCACGTCCTGCCAGTACGGCGACACGTCCAGCAGGATCAGCGAGCTGGTCACCACCGACAGCAGCGCCAGCCCCAGCACCGCGCCCAGCACGGTGCCCGAGCCGCCCTTGAGGCTGGCCCCGCCGATCACCACCGCGGCGATCACGTTCAGCTCCATGCCGACGCCGAAGGTCGGGGTGGCGGCGCCGAAGCGCGCGGTGTAGACCACGCCGGCCAGCCCGGCCAGCGCCGAGCACAGCACGGTGACCCAGAACTTGACGCGGCCGGTGCGGATGCCGGCGTAGAGCGCGGCCTTTTCGTTGCTGCCGGTGTAGAACACCTTGCGCAGCAGCGCCGAGCGGCGCAGCGCGAAGTCGCTGGCGATGACGATGGCGCCGAAGATCAGGATCACGGCGGGGATGCCGGCGACGTTGCCCTGGCCGATGAACTTGAACGACGGCGGCAGCGAGAACAGCGATTGCGGCGTGCCCTGGGTGATGGCCAGGCACAGCCCGCGCACGATCACCATGAAGGCCAGCGAGGCGATGAAGTGGCTCAGCCCGATGCGCGTGACGCAGCCGCCGATCAGGGCGCCGATGGCGGCGCTGGCCGCGATCGCCGCGAGACCCGCGGTCCACGGGTCCAGCCCCATCAGGAACAGCTTGCCGGTCACCACCATGGCTAGGCACACCACCGAGCCCACCGACAGGTCGATGCCGCCGACGATCACCAGGAAGGTCATGCCCACGACCACGATGCCCTCGATGGAGAACGACAGCAGCATCGCGCGCACGTTCTCCCAGGTCAGGAAGTGGGGCGAGGCGAAACTCATGATCACGCACAGCGCGGCGATGATCAGCAGCAGGCCGGCTTCGCGCAGGCTGGCCAGCCGGTGGCGCAGGCGCGGCGGCGCGTCGGCCGCGGTCGCGCCGGGCGCCAGCATCGCGCCGGCCGAAGGCGGGGAGGGGGGAAGGGTCATCATGGCGTCTCCTGTGCGCCCAGGCCGGAGGCCAGCCTCAGCAGCTTTTCTTCAGTCATGTCGGCCGCGGCCAGTTCGCCGGCCAGGGCGCCGTTGCGGATCACCAGCGCGCGGTCGCACAGGCCGATGATCTCGGGCAGTTCGGAAGAGATCACCGCCACGCCCACGCCCTGGTCGGCCAGTTCACGCAGCAGGTGGTGGATCTCGGATTTGGCGCCCACGTCCACGCCGCGCGTCGGTTCGTCCATCAGCAGCACGGCGGGGCGCGTTGCCAGCAGCTTGGCGATGGCGACCTTCTGCTGGTTGCCGCCCGACAGGCAGCTGGCGTCCTGCTCGACGCTCGCGGCCTTGAGCTTGAGGCGCGCGCCCAGCTCGGCGGCCAGCCGCCGCTCGGCCGCGCGCCGCAACAGGCCGAAGCGGCCGCTGACGCGGGCCAGCGCCATCGACGACACGTTGCGCTCGATCGGCATGTCCAGGAACAGGCCGGCGGCCTTGCGGTCCTCGCTCAGGTAGGCGATGCCATGGCGCAGGGCGTCGGCATAGCGCCGCAGCCGCAGGGGCTGGCCGCGCAGGCTGACCGAGCCGCGGCGCGCGCGCCGCAGGCCGCAGACGGTTTCGGCCAGCTCGCTGCGGCCGGCGCCCATCAGCCCCGAGATGCCGAGGATCTCGCCACGCCGCAACGTGAACGAAATGCCGTGCACGCGCGCGCCGTCGTCCAGGTCCGTGACTTCCAGTACGGTCTCGGGCGGCTGGCCGCCGTCGGCGGCGCGCGGCGGATGGTAGTTGCCCAGGTCGCGCCCGACCATGCGGCGCACCAGCGCGTCGGGCGTCAGCTCGGACAGGGCGCCGCAGTGCACGTCGCGGCCATCGCGCAGCACGGTGACGCGGTCGCAGTGCGCGAAGATCTCGGCCATGCGGTGGCTGATGTAGATGATGCCGATGCCTTGCGCCTTCAGCCCGTGCAGCACGCGGAACAGCGCGGCCGACTCGACTTCGGTCAGCGCCGCCGTCGGTTCGTCCAGGATCAGCACCTTGCAGTCCAGCGTCAGGGCGCGCGCGATCTCGACCAGTTGCTGGCTGGAGATGCCCAGCTGGTCGACCCGCAGGCCCGGGTCGATGTCCTGGCCCAGCCGCCCCAGCACTTCGCGGGCGCGCCGGTTCAGGCCGGCGTAGTCCATCCAGGCTCCGCGCTGGGTGTTGATGTGGGGCATGAACAGGTTCTCGGCCACCGTGGCGTCGCCGCACAGCGCGATTTCCTGGTGCACCAGGCCGATGCCCAGCCGCATGGCGTGGGCCGGGCCGTCGATCACCACGCGCCGGCCTTCGAGCAGGATGGCGCCGTCGTCGGGCTGGTGGATGCCGTCGATGATCTTCATCAGCGTCGACTTGCCGGCGCCGTTCTCGCCGCACAGGGCGTGGATCTCGCCCCGTTGCAGCGAGAAGCGCACGCCGGCCAGCGCCTGCGAGGCGCCGAAGTGCTTGCTGATGCCCTGCAGCTCCAGCAGGGGCGCGGCCGCCGTCATTCGTTGATGCCCTTGGTGCCGCGCCGCGCCAGGTACTTGTCCCAATAGAAGTCGTCGGCGTTGGCCTTGCTGACGATCGACAGGCCGTTGTCCAGGAACGGCACCGCCATCGGGTTGGTGCCGTTGCGCCTGGCGTCGCTCATCGGGTCGATCAGCTGCTGGTTGCGCGCCAGGAACAGCAGCATCATGCCCATGTAGCCCTGCACGCCCTGGTTCGGGTTGACCGAGCCGTAGACCTCGCCGGACTTGATCATGTCCAGGATCTTGGCGTTGACGTCGCAGCACAGCACCTTGATGTTCTTCTTGGTCTCGATGCTGGCCTGGGCCGCGCCCAGCGCCGAGTTGGCCTCGGGCATGAACAGCGCGCCCAGGCCGGGGTTGCCCTGCGCCAGGCTCAGCGTGGCCTGGTAGGCCTTGTTGGGATCCTGGTTGCTGGCCGCGCGGCCCACCAGTTTCATGCCGGGGTGCTGGGTCTTCATGCGGTTGATGAAGGCCGCGATGCGGCGGTCGTGGTTGTCCTGGCCGGGGTTCTCCAGCACCGCGTATTCGCCCTTGCCGCCCAGCGCGGCGGCGATCGCGTCGGCCGCCTGCGCGCCTTCGCGCTCGTTGTCCGAGGTCACGAACGAGACCCGCTTGGAATTGGGCGAGTCGGCGGCGAAGGTCACCACCGGGATGCCCATGGCGGCGGCGCGGTTGATGGGCTCGATGAACGGATCGGGGTTCATCGGATGCAGCAGGATGCCGGCCGGCTTGCGCGCCAGTTCCTGCTCGAACGAGGCCAGCTGCTTGTTGACGTCGTATTCCGGGGTGCCGGAATAGCGCGTGCGCACGCCGAGCGACTGGCCCAGCTGCTTCATCATTTCGTACACCGGAAACCAGTACTCCACGCCCGACACCATCACGTTCATCACGTAGACGTCATTGGCGTTGCCGCGCAGCCCGGGGGCCTGCGGCGCGGACTGCGCAAAGGCATTGGCGCTGGCCAGGCCCGCGCCCGCCGCCGCCACGGTCTTCAGGAAATCTCGTCTCATGTTCTCCGCTCCTCGTCCTTGCACTGATCCAGTGGGCTTGCGGCCCGGGAACCTGCTGATGATGCGTCTTGGGGCTGATTAGTTGTTATGACATCGTTGCCCTGGTCGCTGCACTATATGGCAGCCGAAATTTTTAGATTACTAGGGGAAACACTGCTATTCTCCAAAAAAATTCCGTAGACAATGTTATGACATGAGAACAGACATCTACCTCGGGATCGACATGGGCTCCACGGGCCTGAAGGCGGTTGCCTTCGCGGCCGGGAGCGGGGCCACGCTGGCGGCCGCGGGCGGCGCGCTGCCTTACCGGCAATTGCCGCAGGGCGGCTGCGAGCTGGCCGCCGACGCCATCGTGGCGGCGCTGGCCCGGGCGCTGCAGGGCGTGGCCGATCAGCTCGGCGCGCGGGTGCGCGACATCCGCGCCCTGAGCTGCACCGGCCATGGCGCGGGGCTGTACCTGCTGGACCCGCATGGCCAGTTGCTGGGCGCGCGCGCCGTGGCCTCGACCGACCAGCGCGCCGCGGCCCGGGCCCGCGCGCTGGGCGAACGCGCGGGCGATGCGCTGTATGACGAGGTCGGTTGCCGGCCATGGTCGGGCCAGTCCTCGCTGATCGCGGCCGAGTTGCTGGGCGCCGATCCCGGACTGCGCGACCGCGCCCGCCATCTGCTGTTCGCCAAGGACTACCTGACCTTCCTCCTGACCGGCGAGATCGCCACCGACGCCAGCGACGCCAGCACGGCGGGCCTGCTGGCGCTGCGCGATGGCGGCTGGTCGTCACTGGCGTTCGAGGCCGCCGGCCTGGCCGACCTGGGCGCGCGCGCGCCGGCGCCGATCGTGGCGGCCGGCAGCGTGGTCGGGCGGGTGTCGGCGGCCGCCGCGGCGGCCTTCGGCCTGCCGCCGGGCATCCCCGTGGCGATGGGCGCGATCGACCTGTTGGCCTCGCTGCGGGCCGTGGGCGCGGAACGCCAGGGCCACGCGGTGGCGGTGCTGGGCACCTGGTGCGTCAACGCCGTGGTGGCGCCCACGCGTGAACCCAAGCCCGAGGTCGGCGCCATCGTCAGCTTTGGCGACCCGGCGCGGCGGCTGTACCTGGAGAACAGCCCGTCTTCCATGGCCAACGTCGCCTGGGCGGCGCGCGCGCTGCAGTTCGCCGACGCCGCCGCCGTGGTCGAGTGCGCCATGTCCGTGCCGCTGGGCGCCGAGGGCCTGCGCTTCCTGCCGTTCATCAATGGCGGCAACTGGCCCGCGGGCGCCAGCGCCGGCTTCGTCGGGCTGCAGGCGCAGCACACCCGCGCCCACATGGCGCGCGCCGTGGTCGATGGCGTGGCGGCCTGGCATGCCTGGCACCTGAAGCGGCTGGCGGCCCTGGGCCTGGGCGCGCCGGGCCGGGTGGCGGCGCTGGGCGGCGGCGCGCGCGACCAGCGCATGGCGCGCTTGCTGGCGGGCTTTCTCGGCCACGCGGTCGAACGCTGCGGCGACGACGAGACGGGCGCCCGCGGCGCGGCCGGCTATGCGGCCCTGTCGCAAGGGCTGGACGCCGCCGATTGCCTGCCGGCGCCGTGCGAGCAGGTGGCGCCGGATCCGCATGAGCAGGCGGCCCATACCGATTTCTACGGACAGTTCCACCGCGTGGTGGAGAGCCTGGCGCCGGCCTTCGGCCAACTCTCGGGAGCGGCGCGATGACCCCCGGCGCCTCGGTCTACGCGCGCCCGGCGGCGCTGGCGGGCCGCCATTTCTCGACCGTGATCGTCGGCGCCGGCGTCAACGGCGCCGGCGTGTTCCGCGACCTGTCGCTGCAAGGCGTGGATTGCCTGATCGTCGACAAGGCCGACATCGCCGCCGGCGCCAGCAGCGCGCCGTCGCGCATGATCCATGGCGGCCTGCGCTATCTGGAGAGCGGCGCGTTCTCGCTGGTGGCCGAGGCCACGCGCGAACGCAACCTGTTGCTGCGCAACGCCGCGCACCTGGTGCGGCCGCTGGAAACCGTGGTGCCGCTGTCGAGCCGCTTCGGCGGCCTGGTGGGCAGCGTGCTGCGCTTCGCGGGCTTCAGCGCCTCGCCCGGCGCGCGCGGCCTGTGCGTGGTGGGATTGGGCCTGCGGCTGTACGACCGGCTGGGCCGGCGCCAGCGCGTCATGCCCGAGCACCGCATCGCGCGCGTGCCGGCCGCCGACGGCGCGCTGTTCGGCGCCGCGGTGCGCTGGACCGCGACCTACTACGACGCCTGGATCCGCCATCCCGAATGGCTGGTGCTGGAGCTGATCCACGACGGCCATCGCGACCAGCCGGCCTCGGCCGCCGCCAACTATTGCAGCGTCACCGCCTGCCAGGGGCGCAGCGTGACGCTGCGCGACGAACTCACCGGCGAATCGGTGCGGGTCACCGCCGACACCGTGGTCAACGCCACCGGCGCCTGGCTCGACCGCTCGGCCAGCGCGCTGCAAGGGGCCGGCTCGCGCGTCATGGGCACCAAGGGGTCGCACCTGATCCTGGACCATCCCGCGCTGCGCGACGCCCTGCGCGGCCGCATGGCGTATTTCGAGGCCTCGGACGGCCGCGTCTGCATCGTCTATCCGTTCCTGGACCGGGCGCTGGTCGGCTCCACCGACATTCCGGTCGACGATCCCGACCAGGCCGCCACCGAACCGGCCGAGGTCGACTATCTGCTGGACGTGTTGCGCGAGGTCTTTCCGCGCCTGGATTTCGGTCCCGGCGACGTGGTCTACACTTACGTCGGCGTGCGGCCCCTGGCGCAGTCCGGGGCCGACAAGCCCGGCCAGATCTCGCGCGACCACGCGGTGGCGATCGACCCGCCCAATGGCGCGCGCGAGGTGCCGCTGGTGTGCCTGGTGGGCGGCAAGTGGACCACCTTCCGTTCGCTGGCGCAGGCAGCGGCCGACGCGGTGCTGCGGCAACTGGGCCGCCCGCGCGCGCGGTCCACCGAAAGCCTGGCCATCGGCGGCGGCGCGGATATGCCCGCCGACGCGCCGGCCCGGGAACGCTTCGTCGACGGCATCGCGCAGGCCAGCGGATTGGGCCGCGCGCGCGTGGCCGAACTGGTCAACCGCTATGGTTCCCGCGCGCAGGCGCTGGCGGCGCGTTTCGCCGCCGAAGGCGACGCGCCGCTGCGGCACGCGCCGGACCATTCGGCGGCCGAGGTCCGTTTCCTGTGCCGCGAGACGGCCGTGCAGCACCTGGCCGATCTGGTGATCCGCCGCACGCTGCTGGCCATCCGCGGCCGCGTCACCGCCGCGCTGGCGGCCGAGCTGGCCGCCATCGCCGCGGCCGAGCTGGGTTGGAGCGCGGCGCGGCGCGAGCAAGAATTGCAGGCCTGCATCGATACGCTGCGGGACCGGCACCGTGTTCAATTTTCCGCTTCGATTCCAAGTCCCATCACGTTATGAGCAGCCTTACTCCGACCGAAGACACCGTGCTGGACCGCAGCGCCGGCGCCCCGCTATGGACCCAGTTCCGCGACGTGGTGCGCGGCAAGATCCTGCAGGGCGAGCTGGCCGTGGGCGCCAAGCTGCCGACCGAGGCCGAGTTCGGCGAGCAGTACGGCATCTCGCGCATCGTGGTGCGCGAGGCGCTGGCCGACCTGGTGCGCAACGGCCTGATCTACAAGATCCGCGGGCAGGGCGCGTTCGTCTCGGCGCGCGAGCGCGACGAGGACTTCGTTTCGACCGTGCTGGGCTTTTCCGATGAGATGGAGCGCAAGGGCCGCACCGTGCGCACCCAGGTGTTGCTGCAGGAACTGCGCGCGCCAAGCGAACGCGAGATGACGTCGCTCGGCCTGGCCGAGGACGCGCAGGTCGTCGCGCTCAAGCGCCTGCGCAGCGTCGATGGCGAGTTGCAGCTGCTGGTGGAAACCGCGGTGCCCGCCGACCTGGCGCCGGGGCTGAATCGCACCCGCCTGGACAACCGCTCGCTTTACGATGTGCTGCGGCGCCAGTACGGCCTGCGCATCGTGCGCGCCGAACGCTGGATCGACGCGGTGCTGCCGGATGCGGAGACCTGCGCCTTGCTGGGCATGACCGAGCCCGAACCGCTGCTGCGCATCGAGTCGATCGCTTACGGCGCCAACGGCCGGCCGCTGGAGCATTACCGCGCGCTGCACCGCTGCAAGTCCAGCCGCCTGCACGTGCAGACCACGACCTGAAGCCGGCCGGCCCGCGGGGCGCGGCATGCCCATGGCGCGGGTGGACAGTCCCTGATGGCCGATCCTGCGGGGAAGGGACCGCGCTTCAGGCCGCGCCGGTCGCGCGCAGCACCCACCACGCCAGTCCCACCACCACGGCCACCAGCACGATGCGGCGCAGGCCGCTGCCGCCGCGCGGCACCGCGCCCGGCGCGGATGCGTCGACGCCGGATGCCGCCGCCGAGGCGCCGGCGGGCGCCGCGTCGCGCACGTCGGGGATATCCGTTTCCATGATGAATTCGGGCTTGGCCTGGCTGGTCGGCGCGTCCGCGCCCATCAGGCCGCCAATATCCAGGCCGGCCTCGCGCAGCGTGTCCCACAAGCCGTCGTGGGCCAGGCCGTTGCGCAGCGCTTCGATGCGTTCGCGTTCCTCGCGCGGCACCTCGTCCAGGCTGTCGTAGCGGCGGCCATTCACCGTGACCGCGCCATCCTTGATCTCGACATTGAACGGCCCGTCGCCATCGTCGCCGGCGTAACGCCATTGCTCACTGACGCGGGCCCCGTCGCCGAGGCCCGCGCCGCGCAGCGCCTCGATGGCGTCGCGGTGTTCGCTCGACAGGCCGCTGGATATCGTCCAACTGCGGGTGGTGGTCGTGCTGCGCCAGGTATTGTTCTTTTCCGTCATCGAATGGTTTCCGTGAGTAACGTTTGTTATCCGGCGGCAGGCGGGCCAGCGCGGGCCGCGCGCGCACTCGCGCACTATACAGAGCAGGGGCTGTTTTGCATTCTTCTGACAGTGTCCTTAATGCAAAAGTAAATCCCAAGTCAAGAAAATCGATCTGATACGGTCGGGAGAGCAGATCAGTTGGTCTGAAAAGCGCATAATGAGGGCCACCTTTCCTTGCGTCCCTTTTCAAGGATCGGCCTGCTTTTCAGTAACGAAGAAGAGCGTGTTGTCACCAGGGCGCCGCCCGGCAGTTCGTGTTTCCAGAGTTCATGTTCGGCTGCGCGCTAGGACGACTTGGAATTTTCACGGAGATGTCCATGACAGAAGACACAAAGCCGCGCAGGCGGTTTCTGCAGGCGTTGGCCATCGTGCCGGCCTCGACGCTGGCGGCCGGCGTGGTCGCCGGCTGTAGCAACGCCGCCGATGGCGGCGCGGCCCGCGCGGCCAAGGCCTACGAGCCCACTTACTTCACCAAGCCCGAATGGAACTTCATCGTGGCCGCGGTCGATCACCTGATCCCCGCGGGCCAGTACGGTCCCGGCGCCATCGAGGCCGGCGTGCCGGAGTTCATCGATCGCCAGATGGAAACGCCTTATGGCCACGGCAAGCTCTGGTACATGCAGGGGCCGTTCCATCCCGACGTGGCGCCCGAACTGGGCTACCAGCTCAACCAGAACCCGCGCGAGGTCTACCGCCACGGCATCGAGGCCTGTGACGCGTGGTGCAAGAAGACCCACGGCAAGCTCTATGCCGAACTGGACAAGCCGCAGCAGGAACAGATCCTGAAGGACCTGCAGGCCGGCAAGATCGAGTTCGAGACCGTGCCCGCCAAAACGTTCTTCAGCTTCCTCCTGGGCAACACCAAGGAGGGCTTCTTCGCCGATCCGATGTACGGCGGCAACAAGAACATGGTGGGGTGGAAGATGGTGGGCTTCCCGGGCGCGCGCGGCGACTACATGGACTGGGTCGACCAGCCCAACGCCAAGTACCCCTACGGGCCCGTGTCGATCTCCGGGGATAAGGGGTAAGCCATGGCGATCAAGAAAGACAAAGTGGACGCGGTGCTGGTCGGGTTCGGCTGGACCGGCGCGATCCTGGGCCAGGAACTGACCGAGGCCGGCCTGCACGTGCTGGCGCTGGAACGCGGCGCCATGCAGGACACCCCCAAGGACGCGGAATATCCCAAGGTGCTGGACGAGCTGGCGTACTCCGTGCGCGGCAAGCTGTTCCAGGACCTGTCCAAGGAGACCGTGACGATACGGCATGGCGTCGACGACGTGGCCGTGCCGTATCGCCAGAATGGCTCCTTCCTGCTGGGCACCGGCGTCGGCGGCGCGGGCTTCCACTGGAACGGCATGCACTACCGCACGCTGCCCGAGGAGCTGGAACTGCGCACGCGCTACGAAACGCGCTACGGCAAGAGCTTCATTCCCGAAGGCATGACCATCCAGGACTTCGGCGTCACCTACGACGAACTGGAGCCGTACTTCAGCAAGTTCGAATACGTCTGCGGCACCTCCGGCAAGGCCGGCAACCTCAACGGCCAGATCGTCGAGGGCGGCAACCCGCTGGAAGGCAAGCGCAGCAAGGAATTCCCGCTGCCGCCGCTGGCCAACACCTACGGCGCCCAGCTGTTCGAGAAGGCCGCGCGCGAAGTGGGCTTCCATCCGTATCCGGCGCCCGCGGCCAACGCCTCCGGCCCATACACCAACCCGTACGGCGTGCGCCTGGGCCCCTGTAATTTCTGCGGATTCTGCGAGAACTACGGCTGCTACATGTATTCGAAGGCCTCGCCGCAGACCACCATCCTGCCGGTGCTGCTGAAAAAGCCCAACTTCGAACTGCGCACCCACTCGCACGTCATCAAGGTCAACCTCGATTCGACCGGCAAGAAGGCCGTCGGCGTGACCTACATCGACGCCCAGGGCCGCGAGATCGAGCAGCCGGCCGACCTGGTGATCCTGTCGGCCTACCAGATGCACAACGTGCGCCTGCTGCTGCTGTCGGGCATCGGCAAGCCCTACGATCCCAAGACCAACGAAGGCGTGGTCGGCAAGAACTACGCCTACCAGATGAACGGCGCGGTCAACGTGCTGCTGCCCAAGGGCACCCAGCTCAACCCGTTCGTCGGCACCGGCGCCGGCGGCGTCGGCATGGATGACCTGAACGGCGACCAGTTCGACCACGGCCCGCTCGGCTTCGTCGGCGGCGCCAGCATCCGCCACGTGCGCTACGGCGGCCGTCCCATCAAGATGACGCCCACCACGCCCGGCACCCCGTCCTGGGGCACCGCCTGGAAGGCCGGCGTGCAGGACGCCTACCAGCGCTACATGGCCATCGGCATCTCCGGTTCGGTGATGTCGTACCGCGACGCCTATCTGTCGCTGGACCCGACCTACAAGGACAGCTTCGGCCAGCCCCTGCTGCGCATGACGTTCGATTGGCACGACAACGAATTCGACATGCTGGGCTACATGGGCAAGCGCATGGAGGACGTGGCCAAGGCCATGAAGCCCGAGAAGCACTTCGTCGCCGTGCGCAAGAAGGGCGCGCGCTACGACACCCGGGTCTACCAGAGCACGCACAACACCGGCGGCGCCATCATGGGCGCCAACCCCAAGGAAAGCGTGGTCAACAAGTACCTGCAGAGCTGGGACGTGTCCAACGTGTTCGTGATGGGCGCCTGCGTGTTCCCGCAGAACATGGGCTACAACCCGACCGGCCTGGTGGGCGCACTGGCGTACTGGGCCGCGCAAGCGATCCGCGACCAGTGCCTGAAGAACCCCGGCCCGCTGGTCCAGGCGTAAGGAGCCGACAATGATGAAGAAAACCATTGTTGCCGCGCTCTCGATCCTGGCTTGCGGCACCGGCTGGGCCGCCGACGGCACGCCCGCCACCGCGGATGCGCAGCGCATCAAGCAGGGCGAATACCTGTCGCGCGCCGGCGACTGTATCGCCTGCCACACCGCCAAGGACGGCAAGCCGTTCGCCGGCGGCCTGGGCATCGAGTCGCCGCTGGGCACCATCTATTCCACCAACATCACGCCCGACAAGGACACGGGCATCGGCAACTACACGCTGGAGGACTTCGACCGCGCCGTGCGCCATGGCGTGGCCAAGGATGGCCACTCGCTGTATCCGGCCATGCCGTATACCGCTTACGCCAAGGTCACGCCGGATGACGTCAAGGCCCTGTACGCCTACTTCATGCACGGCGTCGAGCCGGTCAAGCAGGCCAACAAGGACACCGACATCACCTGGCCGTTGTCGATGCGCTGGCCGCTGGGCGTGTGGCGCTGGATGTTCGCGCCCGATGTCGTCACGGCGCCGGTCACCGCCCCGGCCAGCGACGCCGACAAGGTGGCGCTGCTGCGCGGCCAGTACCTGGTCGAGGGCCTGGGCCATTGCAGCACCTGCCACACGCCGCGCGGCTTCGCCCTGCAGGAAAAGGCGTTGACCGACGCCGACGGCTCGGCCTTCCTGTCCGGCGGCGTGGTCGAGGGCTGGCTCGCCAAGAACCTGCGCGGCGACATGACCGACGGCCTGGGCAGCTGGAGCAAGGAGGACATTGCCGCCTTCCTGAAATCCGGCCGCAACGGCCACTCGGCCGCGTTCGGCGGCATGGCGCAGGTGGTGCAGGACAGCACCCAGCATCTGACCGACGCCGACGTCAACGCCATCGCGGTCTACCTGAAGAGCCTGCCGCCGGTGAACAAGAACGCCACCAAGCCGCTCGCCTACAACGACACCGTGGCGCAGGCCCTGCGCACCGGCAAGGATACGAGCGACGGCGCCATGACGTTCCTGAACAACTGCGCGGCCTGCCACCGCAGCACCGGCAAGGGCTACGCGGAGACCTTCCCGCAGCTCGCGCTGAGCTCGACCGTGAACTCGGCCGATCCCGCCTCGCTGATCCACATCGTGCTCAAGGGCGCGCAGATGCCGGGGACCTCGGCGGCGCCCACGGCGTATGCGATGCCGGGCTTCGACTGGCGCCTGACCGACAAGGAAGTCGCCGACGTGGTGACCTTCGTGCGCGCCAGCTGGGGCAACGAAGGCGCGGCGGTCAGCGCGTCGGACGTGGCCAAGGTCCGCAAGGACGTGGGCGCGGCCAAGGCGCCGGTCAGGTAGGCGGCCTTGCCGGCAGGCGGCAAGCCTGCGTTGTTCCCAGATTCGCCCGCTTCGCCGGGCGAATTTTTTTTCGGCCTGTCGAGGGATCGCGCCGGGTTCAGGCTACAGTGGCTGGTGCATGTGGATCGAGGATGGATCGGGTATGGCCGACGAAGGCAGATTGCTAGATGACAACGCGGTGTACAGAACTTTGCTGGAGTCGACCAAGGCGATTCCCTGGAAGATCGATTGGGCCACGATGAAGTTCGCCTATATCGGTCCCCAGATCGAGGCGCTGTTGGGCTGGACGGTGGATAGCTGGGTGAGCGTCGAGGACTGGGCCATGCGCATGCACCCGGAAGACCGCGAGTACGTGGTGAATTTCTGCGTCTCCCAATCCCGGGCCGGCGTCGACCATGAGGCCGACTACCGGGCGCTGACCAAGGACAACGGTTATGTATGGATCCGCGACGTTGTGCACGTCGTGCGCAACGCCAGCGGCGAGGTCGATGCGCTGATCGGCTTCATGTTCGACATCACCGAGCGCAAGAAGACCGAGGAAAAGCTGCTGAACCTGCAAAAGGAGCTGGAGGACCTGTCCTTCAAGGATGGCTTGACGAACATTGCCAACCGGCGTCGCTTCGACAGTGGTTTTGAACGGGAGTGGGAGCGCGCGGGCAACGAACGCAAGCCGTTGTCGGTGTTGTTGCTCGACGTCGATTTTTTCAAGCAGTACAACGATCTCTACGGCCACTCACAGGGCGACCAATGCCTGGTGGAGATCGCCCAGACGCTGAGCCTGGCATTGGACGGGCCGCGCGATCTGGTGGCGCGCTATGGCGGCGAAGAGTTTGTCGTGCTGCTGCCCGAGGCGGATGCGGAAATCGCGCGCAAGGTTGCCGAACGTTGCCAGCGCTTGCTGCAGAAAAAGGCGATCGTGCATGCGCTGTCACCGCATGGCAGGCGGGTCACCGTCAGCATCGGCGCGGGCACGGTGGTGCCGGATGGGCGCGCGGACCGCGCCGGCTTCATCAGGACCGTGGACCAGCAGCTGTACGCGGCCAAGAACAACGGGCGCGACCGGATCGAGCACGTGCGGTGGGGGGGGGGCTGCTTGAGGCGATCCGGGCGATCCGGGTGATCCGGGCGGGCAGGGTGGCGCGGGCGGGCTGCGGGCTGGCAGCAGCATGGCTCCAGGCGCCGCGCGGCCTACAACGGCCGCTCGTAGCGCCGCGCCTGCACTTCGATGCCGCCGATCTGGTCGCTTTCGGTGCCGGTGTTGCGCCAGCCCTGGCGCTCGTAGAAATCGATGGCGCGGGTGTTGCCTTCGAGCGCGTACAGATACAGCCGCGACGCGCCGCGGGCGCGGGCCCAGGCCTCGGCCTGCGCCACCATCAGCTTGCCGGCGCCGGTGCCTTGCCAGGGCGGCAGCACGTGCAGGTTGTCCAGCAGCACCTCGCCGGGATGGCCGTGCTCCTGCTTGACGCAGACGAAGCCGATCGGCTGGCCGTCCTGTTCGGCGATGAACACGGCCTGCGCATCGGTGTCGGCCTCGCGCATCTGGTCCTGCCAATGGACCATGCGGTTGTCGGCCAGGCCGGCGTCGAGAAAGCCGTCCGGCAGCAGGCCGCGATAGGTGACGGCCCAGCTGGCCGCGTGCATGGCGGCAATGGCGTCGGCGTCGCGGGCGGTGGCCTGGCGCAGGGTGACGGCGGAGCGGGACATGGATTCCTTGCGGGGCGATGGAGGAGGATCCGGCCTGGCGCGTGACCAGGGCGATCATGCTGCCGGAGGAGTTTGACAGGTTTACCGGCGTCCAGCATCATCGTGCCATGAACCGTCCGCGCCGCCCGTCCGCCCTGATTATTCGCCCCGCTGGGACCTCGGTGGGGTAGCGCGCGTCGGATCATCGCTACATCAACCCGCCAATGGCGGGTTTTTTGTTGGCCCGCCCATTGGTCTTTTCCAGAGGCAGTCCATGCAATCGAACGCGTCTTCCGTGTCATCCCCCGCCGAACCGGTGCTGCATTTCCTGTGCGGCAAGATCGGCGCCGGCAAGTCCACCCTGGCGGCGCAACTGGCGTCGCGGCCGCGCACCGTGCTGATCAGCGAGGATGCCTGGCTGGCGGCGTTGTATCCGGGCGAGATCCGCGAGGTGGCCGACTATGCCCGCTGCGCCGGCCGCCTGCGTCAGGCGATGGGCGGCCACGTCGCCGCGCTGGCGGCGGCGGGGCTGTCTGTAGTGCTGGATTTTCCGGCCAATACCCGCGCCAGCCGGGCCTGGCTGCGCGAGGCGGCGCAGGCCGCCGGCTGCCGTCACCAGCTGCATTTCCTGGACCTGCCCGACGCGGTCTGCAAGGCGCGGCTGCGCGCGCGCAACGAATCCGGCACGCATCCCTTCACGACCAGCGAGGCGCAGTACGACGCGATCACGGCGTATTTCGTGGCGCCGCAGGACGATGAGGGGTTCGAGATCGTGCGTCACGCATAGGTATAAGCCGAGGGGGCGGCAGGCGAGTCGGCCTGCTATGATTACTGGATAAATACCCAGTCATTCGTTCCGGCCGATGTTGCCCCCGCACCGCTACTACTACCTGCACAATTTCCAGCGCGCCCTGGCGTGGGTCGGCGAACGCTACGCCGACCTGCTGGACGACCGCGAACGCCGTTTCATGGCGGACTTCGCGGCCTTGCCGCAAGCTTCGCAGGCGTTGCTGGTGCGCATGCTGATGCGCCGCGGGCCGTGGTTCCGCGCCAGCCGGCTGGTCTACGAGGAAATCCCCGACTCGGCCGAGGCTGCCGCGCCGCTGCTGGCGCTGGGCTGGCTGGACGCCGACGCGCCGATGACGCTGGACGAACTGTTCGGGCTGCATACGCGGCCCGAACTCGACCGGCTGTTCGCCGCCGCCCGCCCCAAGGGCGTGGCGCGCAAGGCCGATCTGCTGGCGGGCCTGCGGGCCAGCCAGCCCGAGGCGCAGCCCTATGCGGGCTGGAATCCCGCCGCTGCTCCCGGCGGCGCAGGCTTGGATGGCGCGCCCGCGCTTGTGGCCGGCCGCGGCGCCGCCGGGCCCTCCGATCCGGCCTGGCGCGTCGCGGTGGCCGACCTGTGCGAGCGCCTGCGCCTGATGTTCTTCGGCAACCTGCACCAGGACTGGTCAGAGTTCGTCCTGGCCGACCTGGGCGTGTTCCAGTACGAGGCGGTGCCATTCGAGCCTTCCTCGCGGGCCTTCCAGGCGCGGGCAGACGTCGACCGCTACCTGGCCCTGCACGCCTGCCGCCAGGCGCTGGACGACGGCCCCGATGTCGATGCGCTGCTGCAGGCGGTGGCCGACTGCGCCAGCGGCAATGCCTGGCTCGAAAAGCGCCGCGCCAAGGTACTGCTGCGCCTGGGCCAGGCCTGCGAGCGGGCCCAGGATTGGGAGGCCGCGCAGCGGGTGTACACGCTCTGCGCCTACCCCGGCGCGCGTCATCGCCGCATCCGCGTGTACGAACGCATGGCGCGCTTCGACGCGGCGCTGGCGCTGGCCCTGCAGGCCGAGGCCCGGCCCGAAAGCGAGGAAGAATCCCAGCGCCTGGCGCGCATGCTGCCGCGCCTGCGCCGCAAGCTGGGGCAGGGCGCGCCGCGCGGCGCGGCCGCCCCGGTCACGCGTTTCGACCTGGCGCTCGAGCGGCCCGCGCCGCCGGCGCCGGTCGAGTTCGCCGCGCGCGATCACCTGCACCGCGACGACGCGCCGGTCCATTACGTCGAGAACACGCTGATCAATTCGCTGTTCGGCCTGCTGTGCTGGCCGGCCGTATTCGCGCCGCTGCCGGGCGCGTTTTTCCATCCGTTCCAGCGCGGGCCGGCCGACCTGGACGCGCCCGATTTCCACGCGCGGCGCGAGGCGCTGTTCGCCGCCTGCCTGGCGCAGCTGGACACGGGCGAATACCGCGCCACCATCCGCCAGCGCTACGCCGACAAACAGGGCGTGCAGTCGCCGTTCGTCTTCTGGGGCGCGCTGGACGAACCGCTGCTGGAGCGGGCGCTGGACCATCTGCCGGCGGCGCACCTGAAGCTGTTCTTCCTGCGGCTGCTGCGCGACGTCAAGGCCAACCGCTCGGGCCTGCCCGACCTGATCCGCTTCCAGCCGGACGCGCCTGGCTATGAACTCATCGAGATCAAGGGGCCGGGCGACAAGCTGCAGGACAACCAGATCCGCTGGCTGGCGTACTGCGCCGAACACGGCATGCCGGTGCGCGTCTGCCATGTCAGCTGGCGCGAGCCGGCGTCCGCGCAGCCGCCGCCGGCCCCGGCGCCGCGCGCGGCCTCGAGCGAGCCGGCGCCATGAGCTACGCCGTGGCGGTGCGCGCGCTCTGCGAATTCACGGCCCGCGCGGGCGACCTGGACTTGCGCTTCACGCCCGCGCCCAGCGGCCTGGAAGGCATGGCCGGCCACGCCGCCGTGACGGGCCGGCGCGGGCCCGCCTACGAAACCGAGGTGGCGCTCTCCGGGCAATACGACAACCTGCTGGTGCGCGGCCGCGCCGACGGCTACGACCCGGTCGCCAACCAGCTCGAAGAGATCAAGACCTACCGCGGCCGGCTCGACAGCGTGCGCGACAACCACCGCGCCGCCCATTGGGCCCAGGCGCGGGTCTACGGCCACCTGCTGTGCCAGGCGCGCGGCCTGGCGCAGATCCGCGTGGCGCTGGTGTACTTCAACGTCGCCACCGAAGAGGAAACCGTGCTGGCCGAGACCCGCGACGCGGCCTGGCTGGCGGCCTTCTTCCATGAACAGTGCGACCGCTTCCTGGCGTGGTCGCGCACCGAACTGGCGCACCGCCAGGCGCGCGACGCGGCGCTGGAACAGCTGGCGTTTCCGCATGGCGAGTTCCGCAGCGGCCAGCGTGAGCTGGCGGTGTCGGTGTACCGCACGGCACGCGATGGCCGCTGCCTGATGGCGCAGGCGCCCACCGGCATCGGCAAGACGCTGGGCACGCTGTTCCCGCTGCTCAAGGCCGGTCCGGGCGCCGGGCTCGACAAGGTCTTCTTCCTGGCGGCCAAGGGCTCGGGGCGCGGGCTGGCGCTGGCCGCGCTGGATACGCTGAACGCGCAGCCGGCCGCGCCCGGCCTGCGGGTGCTGGACCTGCAGGCGCGCGACAAGACCTGCGAACATCCCGACAAGGCCTGCCACGGCGATTCCTGCCCGCTGGCGCAGGGCTTCTACGACCGCCTGCCGGCCGCGCGCGAGACGGCGCTGGCCCAGCCACGGCTGGATGCGCCGGCGGTGCGCGCCGCCGCCCGCGCCCACCAGGTCTGCCCGTACTACCTGTCGCAGGAATTGATCCGCTGGAGCGACGTGGTGGTGGGCGACTACAACTACTACTACGACGCCACCGCCATGCTGCACGCGCTGACGCAGGCGCACCAATGGAAGGTGGCGGTGCTGGTGGACGAGGCGCACAACCTGGTCGACCGCGCGCGCCGCATGTACACCGGCGAACTGAACCAGCTCGGGCTGGCGGCGGCGCGCCAGGCCGCGCCCAAGGCGCTGAAAAAGCCGCTGGACGGCCTGCAGCGGTCCTGGACCGCGCTCAACAAGAAGCAGGCCGAGGCCTACCAGGCCTACGACGAGGCGCCGGCCGGCGTGCTGGCGGCGGTGCAGAAGGCGGTGGCCGCCATCACCGACTACCTCGGCGAGGCGCCGCTGGCGCAGGACGATCCGGTGCTGGCGTTCTATTTCGAGGCGCTGCATTTCATGCGGCTGGCCGAGCAGTTCGGGCCGCACGCGCTGTTCGACGTGACGCGGGCCGAGGGCAGCGCGCGCGGCGCCAAGACGCCGCCGTCCACGCTGTGCGTGCGCAACGTGGTGCCGGCGCCGTACCTGGCGGCGCGGCACGCGGCGGCCCACGCGACCGTGCTGTTTTCCGGCACGCTGAGTCCGCAGCAGTTCTACCGCGACACCCTGGGCCTGCCGGCCGAGGCGGCCTGGATCGACGTGGCCGCGCCGTTCCAGACCGAGCAGCTGGCGGTCAAGGTGGTCGGCCATGTGTCGACCCGCTACCGCGACCGCGAACGCTCGCTGGCGCCGATCGCCGACCTGATCGCCGACCAGTACGCGCGCCGGCCGGGCAACTACCTGGGCTTCCTGAGCAGTTTCGATTATCTGCGGCAGGTGGCCGACCTGATGCGCGCGCGCCATCCGCAGGTGCCGATCTGGCTGCAGACGCCGGGCATGGACGAAGCCGGCCGCGCCGCCTTCCTGGGGCGTTTCACCGAAAGCGGGCAGGGCGTGAGCTTCGCGGTCCTGGGCGGGGCGTTCTCCGAGGGCGTGGACCTGCCCGGCAAGCGCCTGATCGGCGCCTTCATCGCCACGCTGGGGCTGCCGCAGGTCAATGCGGTCAACGAGAACATCAAGCGCGCCATGGAGCGGCGCTACGGCGAGGCACAGGGCTACGACTACACCTATCTCTATCCCGGCATGCAGAAGGTGGTGCAGGCCGCGGGCCGCGTCATCCGCACCGAGCACGACGTGGGCACGGTGCACCTGATCGACGACCGCTACCGCCGCGCCAAGGTGCGCAACCTGCTGCCGAGCTGGTGGCGGGTGGACTAGACGGGGGGCGGCGCCGGCGCCAGCATTCGCGCGAGACGCTTCTGGATGCAGGCCGAGGCGCTAGGCGGTGGCCGAGCGCAGTTCCGTCAGCGGCTGGTTCGGATCGCGGCTGAGCTGGTAGCCGTACCACAGGCTGCGCGCCATGCGCTTGGCCATCTCGCCGGCGGCGTCGGCCAGCGCGCGGTTGGGCAGGGCCGCCAGGGTCTCGCCCCACAGGACCAGCCAGCGCTCGAACAGCTCGGCGCTCAGGTGCGGCATCGCGGCATGCTTGGGCATGGGCATGCCGGTGAAGCGCCGCGTGCCCAGCAGCACGGCCGACCAGAAATCCGACAGCGTGGCCAGGTGTTCGTCCCAGTCGTGCACCTGGGCCGCGAACACCGGGCCGAGCGCGGCGTCGGCGCGGGCCTTGGCGTAGAACGTATGCACCAGGTCGCGGATTTCGGCTTCGGTGCAGATGTCGGGTTCGGGCAGGTCTGGTTCGGACAACGGGGTCTCCTGGCGGCGTGAAACGGCAGCGCGAATAGTAGGGCGCGGCGGAGCGGGGACGGATTGATCTGGCGCAAACCGCCGCGAGGCCCGCACGCCCGCGCGCGCCCGGTTCATGCGGCTGGCGATCAATGCGCCCAGGCCCCGCGGCGGGTAATCAATGCGCCCGGGCCATGCGGCCGGCGTTCAATGCGCCTGGGTCCGCACGCGCGCCATCGGCGCCGTCTCGGGCCGCGCCAGCAAGGCGTAGACCAGCACGGCCAGCGCCAGCGCGAAGCCCGCCAGCGCATACAGCACCTGGCCGAAGGCCAGGTCGTAGGCGTGGTGCAGCAGGTTGCCGGCGCCGGGCAGCAACGCGCCCGCCTCGTCCAGCTGGCCCAGCGCCGCGCGGTTGGCGGCCTGCAGCAGCGCCTGGGCGCCCGCGTCGGGCAGGGCGGTGGCGGCCTGGGCATGGATCAGCGTGGCCAGCAGGGCGCTGATGGCGGCGATGGCCACGCCATCGGCGGACACGCGCACGGTGTTGAAGATGCCGGTGGCCATGCCGACCCGTTCATGTTCCACCACGCTGACCGCCATGGCGTCCATCAGGCCCCAGGGCAGGCCGATGCCGATGCCGATCAGGCTCATCGGCAGCCACAGCCGGTCGGCGTCGCCGCCCAGGTCGCGGGCCAGCCAGGCCAGGCCGAGGGCCGCCAGCACCAGGCCGGTGCTGGACAGCGCGGCGGGGCTGAAGCGGCGCGTCAGCCCCGCCGCCAGGAACGGCACCACCAGCAGCGGCGTGGCCAGGCCCATCATCAATTGGCCGGCGCGCAGCGCGCTGTGGCCGTCGATGCCGATGAAGCGGCTGGGCAGGAGGGCGATCAGCGCGATGAACAGAAATGCCGGCGACGCCGCCAGCGCCTGCACGCCGACAAAGCGCGGGCGGCGGAACAGCGACAGGTCCAGCATCGGGTGCGTGGCGCGGAGCTCGGTGCGGATGAAGGCGATGCCCAGCAGCGCCGAGGCCAGCAGCGAGCCGGCCACCGCTGTGTCGGTCCAGCCGTTTTCGGGGGCGAGCAGCATGCCGTAGGTGAACAGCCCCAGCGCGCCCGTGAAACTGAGCGCGCCGCGCCAGTCGAAGCGGCCGCCGGCCGCGCCCGCGGTGGCGCGCACGCTGGCGGCGACCAGCGCCAGCCCGGCCAGCCCCACCAGTCCGGTGCCGTGGAACACCCAGCGCCAGCCGGCGGTCTGCACCAGCCAACCGGAGATCAGCGGTCCGAACGACAGGCCGATGCCGAAGGTGGTGCCCAGCAGGCTGAAGGCGCGGGCGCGCGCCGCGCCGTGGAACAGCGGCGCCAGCGACGACATGGCCGCGGCGAACGCGGCCGCGCCGCCCACGCCCTGCATCAGGCGCAGGAAGTCGATCCAGCCGGCCGACGGCGCCCAGGCGATGGGGAAGGTGAAGGCGCAGAACCAGGCCAGTCCGCCGAGCCAGACGCGGCGCGGGCCATACAGGTCGGTGAGGCTGCCGGACACCATGATGACGCTGCCGTAGGCCAGGATGTAGCCGTTGAGGATCCAGTTCAGCTGCACCGGCGTGCCGCCCAGCGCCTGGCTGATCGACGGCAGGACCACCGCCGGACCGGTGAAGCACAGGGGAATGAGCACGGCCGTGAGGCAGGCCGCCAGCAGTTGCAGCCAGCGGTTGGAGGCGGGTGAGGGATGCGATGGGGTCATGTCGGTAGAGCGGCGCGAAGCCGGGTTGGCAAACAGAAAAAGGGCGAGGGCGGCGCCTGGACGGCGCGCCATGGAACGCAATGCCGGCAGGATAGTGAGCCGCCGATAAAAGAAAAATAGGCTAGGATTCCGAATATTCCGGACATGGATGTCCGTATTGAAGGAAATGGGATGGACAGCCTGAGCGGTATCGGCGTTTTCGTGCTGGTGGCGGACACGCGCAGCTTTGCCGAGGCGGGGCGGGTGCTGGGCGTGTCGCCGTCGGCGGTGGGCAAGAGCGTGGCGCGGATGGAGGCGCACCTGAAGGTGCGGCTGTTCCATCGCAGTACGCGCCACATCACCCTGACTCCGGAGGGCGAGAAATTCCTGGAGCGCTGCCGCCGCATCCTGTGCGAAGTGGAAGCCGCCGAGCTGGAGCTGTCCGAGGCCGCGGGCACGCCCAGCGGCCGGCTGCGCGTCAGCCTGCCGCGCTACAGCCGGCTGTTCGAGCCGGCCATCGCCACCTTCATGAAGCAGTATCCGCAGGTGCGGCTGGACCTGGATTTCACCGACCGCATGGTCGACGTGATCGGCGAGGGCTATGACGCCGTGGTGCGCTCCGGCGAGATGCAGGATTCCGGCCTGAAGCGCCGCCGCCTGGGGCCGTTCCGCCGCATCCTGGCGGCCTCGCCCGATTACCTGGCGCGGCACGGCACCCCGCGCCGCGCCAGCGACCTGCTGCGCCACTGCTGCCTGCACTATCGCTATCCCAGCACCGGCAAGCTGGAGCAATGGCCGCTGAAGACGGCGGCCGGCGCGCCGCCGCCCGAGTTGCCGCTGACGCTGGTCTGCAACAGCGTCGAGACCCGCATCTTCCTGGCGGTGGGCGGGCTGGGGATCGTCTGCCTGCCGGATTTCACCGTCCGGGAAGAGCTGGCCGCGGGCAAGCTGGTGTCGGTGCTGGACGAACGCACCCGGGGCAATGCGACCATGTGGGCGGTGTGGCCCGCCAGCCGCCATCCCTCGCCCAAGCTGCGCGTGTTCGTCGATCACCTGGCGCAGCAGTTGTTCCCCTGAAACGGGGAAGCCTGGCCTGATATATGATGTTCGTCATATAACTCCCCAGACGATGTTTCCCCTTCAGGAGGACCGCGCATGACTTCCGTTTCGACTCCCGCCGGCAGCGCCGCCCCGCAACGCGAGCCCAGCCTGGTCGAACAGACCGGCGCCGGCCTGGACGGCCTGGCGCAACTGCGCGCCTTGCTGGCCTCGGGCCGCAAGCCGGGCATCCTGGTGTCGCTGGATTTCGATTTCGTCGAGGCCGAGGAAGGCCTGGCGGTGTTCGCCGGCACGCCCGGCCCGCACGCCTACAACCCGATCGGCACGGTGCATGGCGGCTATGCCGCGACCCTGCTGGATTCCGCTTGCGGCTGCGCGGTGCATTCGCGCCTGTCGGCCGAACAGGCCTACACCACGCTGGAACTCAAGGTGGCCTATCACAAGGCCATCACCCGTCACAGCGGCCGGCTGCGGGCGGAAGGCCGGGTGCTGTCGTTCGGCCAGCGGGTGGCGTACGCCGAAGCCAAGCTGACCGACGCCGAGGGCCGCCTGCTGGCGTCGGCGACCTCGACGCTGCTGGTGTTCGCGCGGCCGGCGGCCTGACACGGGGGGGGGGCGCGGCGCGCTGTGGCGCAGGTTGGTGCTGCGCTCCGCTTGTGCGCGGGGCTGGCGTAGTATCGTCGGCCTGCAACACAAAAAAGAGGAGACAACACCATGAATGCAGCCATCCCGGCGGCCCCCGGCCGCCTGGACGATATCGTCGCCATGCCCGCCCATGCGCTGTCGGACGCGATCCGGCAACGGCGCGTGTCCTGCCGCGAAGTGATGACGGCCTATCTGGGCCACATCGACGCGGTCAACCCCAAGCTCAATGCGCTGGTGGCGCGGCGCGAGCCGCCGGAACTGCTGCGCGAGGCCGATGAACGCGACGCGCAATTGGCGGCGGGGCAGTGGCTGGGCTGGCTGCACGGCATGCCGCAGGCGCCCAAGGACCTGACCGCGGTGCGCGGCATGGTGACCTCGATGGGCTCGCTGGTGTTCAAGGACCAGGTGACGGCCCACGACTCCATCCTGGTCGAGCGCATGCGCGCGGCCGGCGCCATTTTCATCGGCCGCACCAACGTGCCGGAGTTCGGCCTGGGCTCGCATACCTACAACCAGGTGTACGGCACCACGGTCAACCCCTACGACGCTTCCAAGAGCGCCGGCGGCAGCAGCGGCGGCGCGGCGGCGGCCCTGGCCGCGCGCATGCTGCCGGTGGCCGACGGCAGCGATTTCGGCGGCTCGCTGCGCAATCCGGCGGCGTTCTGCAACGTGTACGGCATGCGGCCGTCGGCGGGGCGGGTGCCGTATGGCCCGTCCAACGAGGTGTTCCTCAAGCAGCTGTCGTACGAAGGCCCGATGGGCCGCACGCCGCGCGACGTGGCGCGGATGCTGTCGGTGATGGCGGGGCCCGATGCGCGCGTGCCGCTGTCGCTGGGCGACGATCCGACCGTGTTCGCGCAGTCGCTGGAGGCCGATCTGCGCGGTCGGCGCATCGGCTGGCTGGGCGACTGGGACGGCTATCTGGCGATGGAGCTGGGCATCCTGGACCTGTGCGTCCAGGCGCTGGCCGACCTGGGGGCGGCCGGCTGCCAGGTGGACGATTACCGCGTGCCGTTCGACGGCGAGCGGCTGTGGCGCATCTGGCTGGCCCACCGCCACCTGATGGTGGGCGGACAGTTCCATGCGCTGGTGAACGATCCGCGGACCCGCAAACTGGTCAAGCCGGCGCTGATCTGGGAGGTCGAGGGGCTGGACGGCATGACGGCGCGCCAGGTCTACCAGGCCACCGAGGAGCGTAGCGCCTGGTACCAGGCCGTGCTCGGCATCTTCAAGGAGGTGGACTACCTGGCGGTGCCGTCGGCGCAGGTGTTCCCGTTCGATGCGCAGCTGGACTGGCCCAGGGAGATCGCCGGGCGCGCCATGGACACCTACCACCGCTGGATGGAGACCGTCACGCCCTGGACGCTGGCCGGCTGCCCGGTCATCAGCGTGCCGGTGGGCTTCGGCGCCGCCGGACTGCCGATGGGCATGCAGCTGATCGGCCCGCCGCGCGGCGACCTGGCGGTGCTGCAGCTGGCGCACGCCCACGAACAGGTGCGCGACTGGGTCCAGGCCCGCCCGCCGCAGGGTTTGTGGGGCTAGGGCTGAAATTGACCGCAGGCTTGCGGCCGTTCGCTACGCGTTGTCACACGAAAACACAAGCCCGTGTAACCGGGCTTGGCTTTTTCCCGACGAAGCGGGCACGGAATTGCGGGTTTGCCCTGTTTTTCCGTAGCTGACAGCGCCCGCGTTTGCAATAATTGTCGATTATTTCCACATCCGGTCATGAATGGGGCGTCCCGGTATGAAGAATCTGACATTACGCGAGCGCATCATCGCCAGCTTCCTGGTGATCCTGGCCATCATGGGCTTGATGGTGGTGGTCGATTACCAGCGGCTGCTGCAGGTCGAGGCCGAGGCCAAGTCGATCAACACCGACGCCGTGCCGGGCATCTACTACAGCACCTCGATCCGGGCCTCCTGGTTCGCCGGCTTCGTGGCGGTGCAGGACGCCTTCAATACCGACACCGAGCAGGAGCGCCGCGCCGCGCTGGCGGCCCTGCCGCGCAGCGACCAGCAGCTGCAGGAGAACATCGACCAGTACCGCCGCACGGTGCTGCGCGGCGAAGACCAGCGCATGTTCGAGGAATTCGAGAAGACGCTGCAGGCCTACATGCGCATCCGCGCGGAGATCCTGGACCCGGCCGTGTCGACCGATCCGGCGCGGGCCCAGGCCAAGATCAAGGCCGATCTGCGTCCGGCGTTCTACCTCGGCCGCGACGTGCTGGCCAACATGGTGGCGGCCAACAAGCAGCAGGCCGATGAATCGGCCATCAGCATCCAGCGGGCGGTGGACAAGGCCGAGGTCGGCATGCTGGCGTCGCTGGCGCTGGCGATCATCGCCGCGATCATCTGCGGCATTCTGCTGATGCGCGCCATCGTCAACCCGATGAACAGCATCGTCAAGACGCTGGAAGCCACCGGCGGCGGCGACCTGACGCGCCGCCTGACGCTGTCGCGCAAGGATGAATTCAACGCCATCGAGGGCGGCTTCAACGGCATGGTCGACGAGCTGACCGGGCTGGTCGGCAAGACCCAGCGTTCGGCGGTGCAGGTGGCCACGTCGGTGACCGAGATCGCGGCCACCTCCAAGCAGCAGCAGGCCACCGCGTCGGAAGTGGCGGCCACCACCACCGAGATCGGCGCGACCTCGCGCGAGATCTCGGCGACTTCGCGCGAGCTGGTGCGCACCATGACCGAGGTGTCGAACGCGGCCGAGCAGACCGCGTCGCTGGCCGGCAGCGGCCAGGTCGGCCTGGCGCGCATGGAAGACACCATGCGCAACGTGGTCGGCGCGGCCGGCTCGGTCAACGCCAAGCTGGCCATCCTGAATGAGAAGGCCGGCAATATCACGCAAGTGGTCACCACGATCACGAAGGTGGCCGACCAGACCAACCTGCTGTCGCTGAACGCCGCCATCGAGGCCGAGAAGGCCGGCGAGTACGGCCGCGGCTTCGTGGTGGTGGCGACCGAGATCCGGCGCCTGGCGGACCAGACCGCCGTGGCCACCTACGACATCGAGCAGATGGTGCGCGAGATCCAGTCGTCGGTGTCGGCCGGCGTGATGGGCATGGACAAGTTTTCGGAAGAAGTGCGCCGCGGCATGGCCGACATGCAGCAGGTGGGCGACCAGCTGTCGCAGATCATCCAGCAGGTGCAGACGCTGGCGCCGCGCGTGCTGATGGTCAACGAGGGCATGCAGGCGCAGGCCACGGGCGCCGAGCAGATCAACCAGGCGCTGCAGCAGCTGAGCGACGCGGCCCAGCAGACGGTGGAATCGCTGCGCCAGTCGAGCCTGGCGATCGAGGAGCTGACGCTGGTGGCCAACGACCTGCGCAGCGGCGTGTCGCGCTTCAAGGTCTGACGTTCCATGCCCGACCAGGCCCCGATCCCGTCCGCGGCCGCCGGCGCCACCGCCCGGCGCCGGCTGTACCTGCTGTTCCGCATCGCCGCGGACCGCTATGCGCTGGACGCGGCCGACGTGATCGAAGTGCTGGGCATGCGCACGTTCAAGCAGGTGCCGGGCACGCCGCCCTGGGTGGCGGGCATGTTCGATTGCCGCGGCGCGGCCGTGCCGGCCATCGACCTGAGCGCGCTGGCCGGCGCCGGCGCCGCGACGCTGGTGACCAGCACGCGGCTGGCGCTGGTGCGCTACCGGCCGGCGGGCGCCCACGAGGAACGCCTGCTGGGGCTGATCCTGGAGCAGGCCACCGAGACCGCGCACTATGATCCGGCGACGTTCCGGCCGGTCGGGCTGGAGACGCCGCAGGCGCGCTACCTGGGGCCGGTGCTGAGCGACGGCCGCGGCATGGTGCAGGCGGTCAAGGTGGCCGACCTGTTGCCCGAGGCGGTGCGGGCGCTGCTGTTTCCGGCCGCGATGGCGTCGGACGAAGGAGCCCGGGCATGACAAGGGTGGATGACTTCAGCGCGGCGCTCAAGCGCAAGATGGGGCTGGACAGCGGCTCCATCGGCAGCGCCGCGATCGAGCGCGCGGTGCGCCACCGCATGCAGGCGGCGGGCAGCGACGACGAGCAGGATTACCTGGCGCTGCTGCAGACCTCGCCGGCCGAGATGCAGCAGCTGATCGAGGCGGTGATCGTGCCGGAGACCTGGTTCTTCCGCTATCCGGAATCGCAGGCGGCGATGGCCTCGCTGGCGCGCGAGCGCCTGTTCGCGCCGGGCGCCGAGGCGCGCGTGCTGCGGGTGCTGAGCGTGCCCTGTTCCAGCGGCGAGGAGCCGTATTCCATCGCCATGGCGCTGCTCGATGCCGGGGTGCCGCCCGCGCGCTTCCAGATCGACGCGGTGGACATCAGCGAGCGCATGGTCGAGTTCGCCCGGCGCGCCTGTTATGGCCGCAATTCGTTCCGCGGCGACAACCTGTCGTACCGCGACCGCTATTTCACCGAGACCGCCGACGGCCATCAACTGGCCGACGTGGTGATGGCGCGGGTGCGCTTCCTGGCGGGCAATCTGTTCGATGCGCATCTGCTGCCGAACGTGCTGCCCTATGACTTCGTGTTCTGCCGCAACCTGCTGATCTATTTCGACGCCGCCACGCAGGAGCGGGCGGTGGCGCTGCTCAAGGGCTTCGCGCGCCGCGACGGCGTGCTGTTCGTGGGGCCGGCCGAGACCAGCCTGATGACTGGGCGGCGCCTGCCGGCGCTGCCCCTGGCGCGCGCCTTCGCCTTCCACGCCGAAGCGCCCAAGCCGGCCGAGCCGGTGGCGCCCGCTGCCTGGACGCCGCCCGCGCCGCGGCCGCTGGCGATGCATCTGTCGGCCCAGCGGCCGGTCCGGATGCCGGCCGCGCCGGCGCCAGGCGCGCGGCCATCCACGCTGGCCCCCTCGCCGCGCCCGTCGCCCGCCGCCGCGCCCGCCAGGCCGGCGGACAGCGGAAACGATGCCGCCTTGCGCGCCATCGCCGTGCTGGCCGACCAGGGCCGGGTGCAGGAGGCCATGGCTCAATGCCGCATCCACCTGGCCGAGCATGGCGCCAGCGCCGACGCGCTGTATCTGCTGGGCCTGCTGCAGGATGCCGGCGGCGACACGCGCCAGGCGCAGGCCGCCTACCGCAAGGCGCTGTACCTGGATCCGACCCACCGCGAGGCGCTGCTGCACCTGGCGGCGCTGGTCGAATCCGAGGGCGACGCGGAAGGCGCCCGCCGACTGCAGGCGCGCGCCGCGCGCCAGGAGGCCCGCCGTGAGTGATTTCCTGGCCAGCCTGGCGGAAGTGGACGATTGCTGGAACCGCATCGGCAGCCGCGGCGACAAGCGCTGCGAGCGCCTGCCCGAGTACGTGCATTGCCGCAATTGCCCGGTGTATGCGGGCGCCGCCAAGCGCATCCTCGACCGCCTGCCGCCGCAGATCGCCGCGCCGGTCGACGGCGCCGCGCGCAAGGTCCAGGCGCGGCTCTCGTCGCTGCTGGTGTTCCGGCTGCAGGGCGAATGGCTGGGCCTGCCGACCAAGGCGCTGGACGAGGTGGCCGGCACCCGCGCCATCCTGTCGCTGCCGCACCGGCGCGATCCGGCGGTGCTGGGCGTGACCAACGTGCGCGGCACGCTCACCGTCTGCGTGTCGCTGGGCCGGCTGCTGGGCCTGGACGGCGCGGCGGTCGACAACGGCCGCGAGCGGCCCGCCGCGGCGCGCATGCTGATCTTCGGCGGCGCGGGCCGCGCGGTGGTGTTGCCGGTCGACGAAGTGGAAGGCATCCACAGCGTGGACCTGGACGCGCTCGAAGCGCTGCCGGCCACGGTCGAAGGGGCCAGCCTGAAGTATTCGCGCGGGGTGGTCCGCTGCGGCGCCCGCAGTGTCGGCGTGCTGGACGAGACCCTGTTGATGCAAGCCTTGGAACGGAGCCTGGCGTGAACCCGGACCAGATGCGCGACGCCTCGCTGCTGGAGCTGTTCCAGCTGGAAACCCGCAATCAGGTGCAGGTGCTCAACAACGGCCTGCTGGCGCTGGAGCACGATCCGACCTCGGCGGCGCAGCTCGAGGCCTGCATGCGCGCGGCGCATTCGCTCAAGGGCGCGGCCCGCATCGTCGACCTGCATCCGGCGGTGCGCATCGCGCACGCCATGGAAGACTGCCTGGTGGCGGCGCAGGAAGGGCGCCTGCGGCTGCAGGCGGCCGACATCGACGCGCTGCTGCAGGGCACGGATCTGCTGCAACGGGTGGCGACGCCGGGCGCCGACCTGGGCGATGCCATCGACGACCTGGTGGCGCGCCTGTCCAATGCCCCCAACGCGCCGCCGGCCGCGCCGGTGGTCGAGCGTGCGCCCAAACCCTCGGACTTCCTGCCGCCGATCCACCAGCCCGACGATCCGCCGCCGGCCCCGCCGCCCGCGCGCCGCAGTTCCGACCAGACGCTGGGCGAGGGCGAGCGGGTGCTGCGGGTCACGGCCGACACGCTCAACAAGCTGCTGGGCCTGTCCAGCGAAACGCTGGTCGAATCGCACTGGATCGCGCCGTTCAGCGCCTCGATGCTGCGCCTGCGGCGCCTGCAATCGGGTGCGGGCCAGGCGCTGGACAGCCTGCGCGCGGCGCTGGCCGGCGTGCAGGTGGACGCCCGCGGCCAGGCGGCGCTGGACGATGCCCAGCGCATCGTCGAGGCCTGCCAGCAGGAATTGATCCAGCGCGCCGGCGAGGTCGACGAGTTCGGCTGGCGCATGGGCCATCTGGCGCAGCGCCTGTACGACACCGCGCTGGCCTGCCGCATGCGGCCGTTCGGCGACGGCCTGGGCGGCATGGCGCGCATGGTGCGCGACCTGGGCCGCTCGCTGGGCAAGCAGGTGCGCCTGGAGATCGAGGGCGATTCGACCCAGGTCGACCGCGACATCCTCGACAAGCTGGACGCGCCCCTGATGCACCTGCTGCGCAACGCGGTGGACCACGGCATCGAGATGCCGATGGACCGGCTTGATGCCGGCAAGCCCGCCGAGGGCCGCATCCGGCTGTCGGCGCGCCACGCGGCCGGCATGCTGCTGATCGAATTGAGCGACGACGGCGGCGGCATTTCGCTGGACCGCCTGCGGGTCGAGGTGGTGCAGCGCAAGCTGACCAACGCCGAGACCGCCGCCCGCCTGAGCGAGGCCGAGCTGCTGGAATTCCTGTTCCTGTCCGGCTTCAGCACGCGCGGCGAGGTCACCGAGATCTCGGGCCGCGGCGTCGGGCTGGACGTGGTGCAGACCATGGTGCGGCAGCTGCGCGGCGCGGTTCGCATCCACCAGCAGACCGGGCAGGGCACGCGTTTCGTGCTGGAGATGCCGCTGTCGCTGTCGGTGGTGCGCAGCCTGCTGGTCGAGGTGCAGGGCGACATCTACGCGTTCCCGCTGGCCTACGTCAGCCATGCGCTGCAGGTGCGGGCGCAGGACATCGAGCAGCTCGAAGGGCACCAGCATTTCCGCTTCATGGACCGCCAGATCGGCCTGGTGTCGGCGCGCCAGATCCTGCACTCGGGCGAGCCGGCGCCGGCCGCCGAGACCCTGTCGGTGGTGGTGGTCGGCGATCACGACCGCCTTTACGGCATCGCCGTGGACCGCTACGTGGGCGAGCGCACGCTGGTGGTGCAGCCGCTCGATCCGCGCCTGGGCAAGGTGCAGGACGTGATGGCCGGTTCGTTGATGGACGACGGCACGCCGCTCCTGATCCTGGACGTCGAGGACATGCTGCTGTCGGTGCAGAAGCTGGTCGAGGGCGGCCGCCTGGCCCGGGTCGACGGCGGCGGCCCGGTGGCGCAGGCGCGGCGCCGCAAGCGCGTGCTGGTGGTGGACGATTCGCTGACGGTGCGGGAACTGGAACGCAAGCTGCTGCTGAACCGGGGTTTCGAGGTGGCGGTGGCGGTGGACGGCATGGACGGCTGGAACATGCTGCGCAACGAGGCCTTTGACCTGGTCGTGACCGATGTCGACATGCCGCGCATGGACGGCATCGAACTGGTGTCGCGCATCAAGGCAGATCCCAAGTTGCAAAGCCTGCCGGTGATGGTAGTGTCTTACAAGGATCGCGAAGAGGACCGGCGACGCGGGCTGGACGCGGGCGCCGACTATTATCTGGCCAAGGGTAGTTTCCACGACGATGCCTTGCTGGACGCCGTGGAAGACCTGATCGGAAAGGCGCGGACGTGAGAATCGGAATCGTCAACGATCTTCAGATGGCGGTGGAAACCCTCAGGCGCGTCATCGCGCTGGAGCCGGGGCTGGAAGTGGCCTGGGTCGCGTCCAACGGCCAGGAGGCCGTCGAGCAATGCGCCCTGGACCGGCCCGACGTGGTGCTGATGGACCTCGTCATGCCCGTCATGGACGGCGTCGAGGCCACCCGCCGCATCATGGCCGAATCGCCTTGCGCCATCGTGGTGGTCACGGTCGACGTGGCGCGCCACACCGCGCGGGTGTTCGACGCCATGGGCTACGGCGCCCTGGATGCCGCCGACACGCCGGTGGTCGGCAGCGCCGACCTGCGCAGCGCGGCGGCGCCGCTCTTGCGCAAGATCCGCAACATCGGCTGGCTGATCGGGCGCTACGGCAGCAATCGCACCGCGCTCAGCCCGGTGGCCCGCACCGCGCCCCAGGCCGATCCGTCGCAGGGCCTGCTGGTGATCGGCGCCTCGGCCGGCGGCCCGTCCACGCTGGCGCAGCTGCTGCGCGACATTCCGTTGAGCTTTCCCGCCGGCATCGTGCTGGTGCAGCACGTGGACGCATCCTTCGCGGCCGGCATGGCCGACTGGCTCAATGACCAGATCGCGCTGCCGGTGCGGCTGGTGCGCGAGGGCGAGCGGCCGGCGCCTGGACAGGTGCTGCTGGCCGGCACCGACGACCATCTGCACCTGCTGGCCGATGGTACGCTGCGTTACACCGAGAATCCGAAAGAAAGCCTGTACCGGCCCTCTATTGATGTATTTTTCCATAGCGTCGCGCAGCATTGGCGCGGCCTGGTCGTCGGCGTGCTGCTGACGGGCATGGGGCAGGACGGGGCGCGCGGCCTGAAGGCGCTGCGCGAACGTGGCTGCCTGACCATCGCCCAGGACCAGGCCACCAGCGCGGTCTATGGCATGCCCAAGGCGGCCGCCGCGATGCAGGCCGCCGTTGAAATCCGTGCGCTGGACAAGATCGCACCCCGCTTGATCCAGGCGTTTGCCTGATCCGGCGGATATCGCTAGAAATCAAGGAACGAGACTATGCACCCCCCCCCTTTGACAGCCCGGCCTCGGCCGACCTGAACTCGCACGCGGCCATGGTGCTGCTGGTCGACGATCAGGTCATGGTCGGCGAGGCCATCCGCCGGGCCCTGGCCACGGAGGGCAATATCGACTTCCATTACTGCTCGGACCCCTACAAGGCGCTGACCGTGGCGGTGCAGACGCGGCCCACGGTGATCCTGCAGGACCTGGTGCTGCCGGGCGTGGACGGCCTGAGCCTGGTGCAGGAATACCGCAGCCATCCGGTCACGCGCGACATCCCCATCATCGTGCTGTCGACCAAGGAAGACCCGGCCATCAAGAGCGCGGCCTTCGCGGCCGGCGCCAACGACTATCTGGTGAAGCTGCCGGATTCGATCGAGCTGGTGGCGCGCATTCGCTACCACTCGCGCTCGTATCTGGCGCTGGTGCAGCGCGACGAGGCCTACCAGGCGCTGCGCCAGAGCCAGCAGCAGCTGCTGGAAAGCAATATGGAGCTGCGCCGCCTGACCAATTCCGACGGCCTGACGGGCCTGGGCAACCGCCGCTATTTCGACGAGTATCTGAACGCCGAATGGCTGCGGGCGCGCCGCGATGGCCGCGAGATCAGCATGCTGATGATCGACGTGGACCATTTCAAGTCCTACAACGACACCTACGGCCACATCGCCGGCGACGAGGCGCTCAAGCGCGTCGCCAACACCATCTTCGCCAGCTGCGACCGCTCCACCGACCTGGCCGCGCGCTTCGGCGGCGAGGAATTTGCGCTGGTGCTGCCGGGCACGCCGTCGGGCAGCGCCCGGCTGGCCGCCGAGAAGCTGCGCCGCGCCGTCGAGGCCATGCAGATTCCGCAGAAGGACACCAACGGCGGCCCGTGGCTGACCGTCAGCATCGGCACCGCCACCGCCGTGCCGGCCGCCGACCAGCCGTGCACCGACCTGATCCAGGTGGCCGACCGCGGCCTCTATCAGGCCAAGAACCAGGGCCGCAACCGCGTGGTGCAGGGCCAGATGTAAAACGCCGCCAGGCCGCTAGGCCGACCGGCCGCGCCGGATCGAGGTGGCGGCCAGCATCAGCGTCAGGCTGACGCCGACCGCCACCGCGGCCATGGCCATGCCTTCGCCCACCGAACCCTGCTCGAACTGCCGCCAGACGAACGCCGACACCGTCTGCACGCCGGCGGGCGCCAGCAGCAGCGAGGTGACCAGTTCGCGCGAGGCCACGGCGAACACCATCAGCATCGCGGCCGCCAGGCCGGGCAGCACCAGCGGCAGCACGATGCGGCGCAAGGCCGCCGCGGCGCTGGCGCCATGCACCCGCGCCGCCGCCTCCAGGTTGGCGCCGATCTGCGCCAGCGCGGCGCTGACGTAGCGCACCGGGTAGGGCAGCAGCAGGCAGGTGTACGACAGCAGCAGGATGCCCCAGGTGCCATACGGCGAGGCCGGCCAGAACGGCTGGTTCCAGGCCAGGATCAGGCCGACCCCCACCACCACGCCGGGCAGCGCCGCGGGCAGCAGCGCCAGCGCGTCGATGACGGCCGCGCCCGGCACGTGGCGGCCGGCCACGCACCAGGCCGCCAGCAGGCCCACGGCGCCCGCGGCCAGCGCGGTGCCGGTGGCCAGCAGCAGGCTGGTCGAAAGCGCCTGCCAGGCCTCGCCGCCGGCCTGGAACAGGGCCGCGAAGTTGGCCAGGGTCAGGTTGTCCAGCGACAGCCCGGCGGAGACGTGGCGCGTCAGGGCCGCGGCCAGCATCGATGCCAGCGGCGCCGCCACCGCCACCAGCGCGACCGCCGCGAACAGGCCCAGCACCGGCCAGCGCCAGGCGCCGAGCCGGCCGCGCGCCAGCGGCGCGGGCTTGCCGGTGGTGGTCTCGAAGCCGCGTCCGGCGACCAGCGCGCGCTGCACCGCGTAGGCCGTCAGCGCCAGCGCCACCAGCACCAGCGACAGCAGCGCCGCGCCCGGCAGGTCGATGGGCCAGTCCGCCAGGCGCCGCTCGATGGCGGTGGTCATGACGGCGACGCCGGCCTGCGAGCCCAGCGCGGCGGGCACGCCGTATTCCTCGATCGCCAGCGTGAAGGCCAGCAGCAGGCTGGCGGCGATGGCCGGCAGGGCCAGCGGCAAGGTCACGCGCAGGAACGCGCGCCACGGGCCGGCGCCGAACACGCGCGCGACGTCGGCCAGGCGCGCGCCGGTGGCGGCCATGCTGCGCGAGACGGCGAAATACACCACCGGAAAGATCGCCAGCCCCATTGCCAGCGTCACGCCGGCGGGCGAGAACAGCAGCGGTCCGAGATGCAAGCCCGTCAGTTGCTCCAGGTAGCCGCGCGGTTGCAGCGCCATGGTCCACGACAGCGCGGCGATGTAGGGCGGCAGCAGGAACGGCACCAGGAACAGCAGGTCCCAGAGCCGCGCCAGCGGCACCTGGAACAGGCCGCGCAGCGCGCCCAGCGGAATGCCGATGAGGGCGCTGACGGCGGCCACGCCCAGGCCCAGCTTGAGCGTGCCGCCCACCAGCGTCAGCGCCGCCGGCGTGGCCAGGGTGGCGGCCCAGGCGCCGAAGGGATTGCGCAGCGAGCCTTCGGCCAGATGGGGAAAGACGGCCTGCAGCGCGACGAAGGCCATCGGCAGGGCGACGAGCACGCCCAGGGCGGCCACGGTGATGGCCGCCAGGAGAAAGACGCTTTTCATGGTCGGGGTGGGGATGCCGGACGCGCCGGCATCCCGGCCTGTCAGTGTTGGCCGAACAGGCGCGCGAAACGCGCCAGCACCTCGGCGCGCGAGGCGCCGGGCGCGGTCTCGGGCAGCAGCGCCAGGTCCTTGAACAGCGGCCGCTTGCCGGCCACGTCCTGGCGCGCCGGCATCAGCCAGGCGTCGGCGACGGCGCGCTGGCCGTCCTCGGACAGCACGTAGTCGATGAACTGGCGCGCCTGGTCGGGCGCCTTGGTGGTCTTCAGGATCATCATCGGGCGCGGCGCGATGGCGGTGCCGCTGGACGGGAAGATCACCTTGATCGATTCGCCTTTCTCGACGCTGGCGTACGACACGTAGTCGACCGCGCCGAACACCGCCGCCTTGGCGCCCTGCAGCACCGGCGTCAGCGCCTGGGCGTTGGGGCCGGAGATGGTCATGCCGTTGTCGCGCAGCGTCTCGAACAGCTTCCAGGCCGATTCGCCCTGGGCGCTTTGCAGGCCCAGCAGCAGGTCGAGCGAGGCGCCCGACAGGGCCGGGTCGGGGGTGGTGACCTTCTGCTTGAACTGCGGGCCGGTCAGGTCTGACCAGTCGCGCGGTTCGGGCGTGCCGCTGCGCGAATTCCAGACGATGCCCAGCGCCGAGATGCCCTGCGCCACGTAGGTCGGGGTCTTGAAGCGGGCCGGCACCTGGGCCGCGTTGGGGCTGTCATAGGCCAGCAGCCAGCCGCGCTGGTCGAGGTCCTGCGCGGTGTCCCACGAGGCCGAGATCAGCACGTCGGCGCGCGGGTTGGCGGCCTCGGCTTCGAGCCGGGCCATGACCTTGCCGGTGGTGGCCTGGAACACGTCGACCTTGATGCCGGTCTTCTCCTGGAAGCCGGCGGCCAGCTGCTTGATCAGGCCGCCGGGGCCCGCGGTGTAAACGGTCAGCGCCTTGGCCTGGCCCGAGGCCAATCCGAACGAAAGCGTCATAAAGAACGTGGCAAGTAGTTTGGAAAGAGGTACGTGGGGCATTTTAGGCAGAGTCCTGGGGTTTGGACATCACGAGGTCGGCGATGCGGCCGTGTTCCATGCGGGCGATCGTGTGCGCCAGGGCATGGGCTTCCTCGTGGTCGTGGGTGACGTAGACGGCGGTGGTGCCGAGCCGGCGCAACAGGGCGCCGATTTCGACGCAGAGCGATTCGCGCAGGGCCCGGTCCAGGTTGGACAGCGGTTCGTCGAACAGCAGCACGCGCGGCCGCGCCACGATGGCGCGGGCCAGCGCGACGCGCTGCTGCTGGCCGCCCGACAGTTCCGAGGGCCGGCGCGCGGCGTGCTCGCCCAGGCCGACCAGGGCCAGGGCTTCCCGCACCCGCGCCGGCCGCTCGCGCCGGGCGACGCCGCGCATTTCCAGCGGAAAGGCGACGTTGCCGGCCACGCTCATGTGCGGCCACAGCGCGTAGTCCTGGAACGCCATGCCGAGGCCGCGGCGTTCGGGCGGTTCGTGGCGCTGCGCGTCGCAGACGACGGCATCGCCGAAGGCGATGCTGCCGCCCTGCGGCCGCAGCAGGCCGGCGAGCGACTTGAGCAGGGTGCTCTTGCCGCAGCCCGACGGACCCAGCAGCGCCAGGACAGTGCCCGCGGGCACGTCCAGGTCGACGCCGTCCAGCACGGTGTGGCCGTTGAAGGCGTGGCGCAGGCCGCGCACGGCGATCGCCGTGCCGCCCGCGGAAGGTTCAAGCGCGTTCAAAACCGGTGCCGCAGGCCAAGGTTCAGGCCGAACTGGTTCTTGCCCGGCTCGACGTTGGCGCCATACTTGCCGCCGATCAGGCTCTGCGCCGATTTGTCGTCGTTCACCGCGTAGGCCGCGACGGCATAGACGGTGGTGCGCTTGGACAGGTCATATTCGTTGCCCAGGACGAACATGGTGGACTTCTGGCCGGTGCCGGCGGCCTGCGCGGCCGGGCAGACGGCGTTGTTCATGTCGTCGCAGACCGAGTCGTTCAGGTGGTACACGGCGAACGACAGGCGGTTGTTCGACACCGGCAGGTAAGTCACGCCCAGCCAGGTCAGGTTGTTCTTGTAGTTGCGCTGCGTCAGCTTCTGTTCCAGCCAGCGGTAGCCGGCATAGACCTTGACGCCTTCGAAGTCGTACGACAGGCCCGCGACGATGCGGTCTTCGCGGTTGTCGCTGTTGGCGTCCTTGGCCGGCTTGTCGGCGTTCTTCGAGTGATACAGCACGCCGGCGTCCAGGCCGCCGGACTGGTAGCGCACGCCGCCGCCGATCATGCGGCCCAGCGTCTTGTCGTCGAACGACTGCTCGTTGTTCCAGCCGAAGCTGTAGTAGCCGCCGACGGACACGGGGCCGAACTTGCCGACGTACATCACCGCGTTGTCGGTGCGGTCGGAGAAGGCGGCGTCGGGGCGCTTGATCGAGAAGTTGGCGTTGTCGAACGGGTTGTACTTGCTCATCCAGTCGATCATGAGCGTGTTGTGGCGGCCCAGCGTCAGGCGGCCCAGGCTCTTGCTCGACAGGCCCACGTAGGCCTGGCGGCCGAACAGGCGGCCGCCCTGCATGGTCTGGCCGTTGTCGGAGTCGAAGCCGTTTTCCAGCACGAACACGGTCGACAGGCCGTCGCCCAGGTCTTCGGTGCCGCGCAGGCCCCAGCGCGAACCGCTGAGATTGCCCGTGCTCATGCCCGTCTTGCTGTTGCCGCCGGGACCGTTGCTGAGGTATTGCAGACCGGTGTCGATCAGGCCGTAGAGCTGGACCGAACTGGAGGTGGCCGTCGCCGCGAGGGCGGGGGAGAAGCTGAAGACGGACAGGCAGGCGCCAGCCGCCGCGATGCGGAGAGTCGATTTCATAACAGGAAGTCCTCTTTGGGATTCAATCGGAATCGACACTCTAGGTACGGGTCGCTACAGCTTCGTGACACTCCTTGCGGTTGTGGTTTTTCGGCGATGGGCGCGGATCACAGGTGCAGCTTGGTCGACGACTTCACTTCGTGCATCGACAGCGTGCTCAGCAGTTCCTTCACGCCGGGCAGCGTGCGCAGCCGGTTGCGCACGAATTCGGAGTAGGCGTCGAAGTCGCGCGCCACGATGTGCAGCAGGTAGTCGTGCTGGCCGGTGGTGTTGTGGCAGGCCAGCACTTCGGGCATGGCGGCCACGGCGGCCTCGAACGCGTGGCAGGTCTTCTCGGTGTGGTTTTCCAGCGAGATGCTGACGAACGCCACCACCCCCATGCCGAGCGCGCGGCGGTCCAGGATGGCCTGGTAGCCGCGGATGACGCCCGAGCTTTCCAGGCGCTTGAGGCGCTTCCAGCAGGGCGAGGCCGACAGCGACACGCGCTCGGCCAGTTCGGCGTTGGAAAGCCGGCCATCTTCTTGAAGGATTTTCATGATTTTCCAATCGATCGCGTCAAGTTGATGTAACAAGGCAGTCTCTTTCATGGTTTCAAGGCTATGGGAAACGATGTTTCCCATTATCCGGTTCCTGAAGCATAAATGGAAAGAATATTGTGGCCGGACGCGCCCATACTCCCTGCATCCCCTGGCCGGCGGCGCTATCGTGTCCGAACCCGTGATACCGCCGTCCGGTAGGCCGTCATTCCCCCTTGAGAGGCACACCATGAGTTATTCCAGCTATCACAAGAAAGACATCTCAGGCCGTCCCCTGCACGCCGAAACGCAGATGATGTCGTACGGCTTCGACCCGTTCCTGTCCGAGGGCGCGGTCAAGCCGCCGGTGTTCCTCACCTCGACCTTCGCCTTCCGTTCGGCCGAGGACGGCGCCGAGTTCTTCGACCTGGTGTCGGGCCGCAAGCCGCTGCCGCAGGGCGAGTCGGCCGGGCTGGTGTACAGCCGCTTCAACCATCCCAGCCTGGAGATCGTCGAAGACCGACTGTCGCTGCTGGACGGCTCGGAGGACGCCGCGGTGACCTCCAGCGGCATGTCGGCGATCAGCGCGGTGTTCCTGGCGTTCCTGCGCCCGGGCGACCAGCTGGTGCAGTCGGTGCCGCTGTATGGCGGCACCGAGACGTTGATCGCGAAGATCTTCCCGGAATGGGGCATCGGCTCGCACCCGATCCACGACGGCCTGTCGGCGCAGAGCATGCGCGAGGCGCTGGAAGCGGCCGCGGCCAAGGGGCCTGTCAAGCTGTTCTACGTGGAGACGCCGGCCAATCCGACCAACGCGCTGATCGACTTCCAGGCGGTCAAGGCCGAGCTGGACGCGTTCGCCGCGCGCCACGGCTATCGCCCGATCTCGGTGTGCGACAACACGCTGCTGGGCCCGATCTTCCAGAAGCCGGCCGAGCATGGCGTGGACCTGTGCGTGTACTCGCTGACCAAGTACGTGGGCGGCCACAGCGACCTGGTGGCCGGCGCCGTCACCGGCACCAAGGACCTGATCAAGAAGGTGCGCGCCATCCGCAGCGCCTTCGGCTCGCAGCTCGATCCGCATTCGTGCTGGATGATCACGCGCTCGATGGAGACCGTGGTGCTGCGCATGAAGCAGGCCGCGCGCAGCGCCACCCGCGTGGCGCAGTGGCTGGCCGGCAATCCGCACGAGAAGGTGCGCATCTATCACCCCGAGATCATCGCCGACGAGGCCTACCAGGCGGTCTACAAGCGCCAGTGCACCGGCCCGGGCTCGACCTTCGCGTTCGTGCTGGACGGCGGCCGCGCCAAGGCGTTCCGCTTCATCAACGCGCTGCGGCTGTTCAAGTCGGCGGTGAGCCTGGGCGGCACCGAGTCGCTGGTGTGCCATCCGGCCTCGACCACGCATTCGGGCGTGCCGGCGGCCGAGCGAGACGCGGCCGGCGTGTCCGAAGGCCTGATCCGCATTTCCATCGGCCTGGAGCACGAGGAAGACCTGATCGCCGATATGGACCAGGCCATGCGCAGCCTGGCCTGAGGGGCGGCGCGCGGCGACCGCGTCAGGCCGCCGCGGGCGGCCAGTCGACGCGCGCCGGCGCCAGCGCGTCGCGCAGCGCCGCCAGGTCGGCGGGCGTGTCCAGGTCGGTGACGTAGGTGCGGTTGGCGCTGTCGAAGACGGCATGGCGCCCGCTGCGCGGGTCCAGCCATTGGCGCAATCCGGCGCCGGCCGGCAGCGCGTTGGCGGCCCGCGCCGCCGCGGCCGACAGCAGCAGCGGATGGCCCGGCGCGCCGTCCACGCGCGGGCGCAGGCTGTCTGCGCCGGGCGCGCAGGCGCGCCATTGCGCCAGCAGGTCGGCGATGGCGTTCGCGTCGAGCAGGGGCAGGTCGGCCAGCACCAGCAGCAGGTCATGGTCGGGATGGGCGCGGACGTGTTCGCGCAGCGCCAGGCGCTGGGAATCGGCGAGCGAGGCGTCCGGCAGCGCCTGCGCCAGCGGCGCGATCGCGGCGCGTTGCGCCAGCGGCATCAGGATATCCGCATAGGGGCCGATGACGGCGCGCACCGGCGCGACGCCCGCGTCGCGCAGGCCGCGGGCCAGCCGTTCCAGCAGGCTCACGCCGTCGATGCGCAGCGCCGGCTTGGCGCGGCCGCCCAGGCGCGATCCCTGCCCGGCGGCGAGGATGATGGCGGCAATGGGGGCGGGCATGGCGTAATCAGAGGGGGCAGGCGGTGGCCAGATCGACAGGAGCGATGCGGACGCCGTCGCGCGCCTTGCCGGCGGCCACGCTGTCGAGCGCGCCGCGCGCCACGCCGTTCTTGGCGGCGACGATCTCGGCCATGATCGATAGCGCGATCTCGGCGGGCGTCTTGCTGCCGATATAGAGGCCGGCGGGGCCGCGCAACCGCGCCAGGTCGGCGTCGCCCAGGTCGAAATGCTCGCGCAGCCGCGCGCGGCGCGCGTCGCTGTTGCGGCGCGAGCCGATCGCGCCGACGTAGAACGCTTGCGACTGCAGGGCGTCGATCAGCGCCAGGTCGTCGAGCTTGGGATCGTGGCTCAGCGCGATGATGGCGGTGCGGCGGTCGGGCCGCAGGCGCAGGATCAGGTCGTCGGGCATCTCGCGGCTGTGGACCGCGCCGGGCATTGTCCAGGCCGGCGACTGGGTGTCGCGCGGATCGCAGACGATGACCTCGAAGCCGAGCGTCAGCGCGATCTGGCACAGATAGCCGGTGGTGTCGCCGGCGCCGATCACGATCAGCCGCACCGACGGGCCGAAGTGCGAGGTGAAGGCGGCGGCCGTCAGGCGCGGCAGCCCATCGGCGGGGCCGGGGCGCAGGCTGACGGCGCCGGTGGCCAGGTCCAGCTCGCGCTCGATGCAGTCGCGGCGCAGGCAGTGATCGCGCAGCGCCGGCAGCTGGCTGGCGGGACCGATGCGTTCCATCACCAGTTCGAGGGTGCCGCCGCAGGGCAGGCCGAACTGGCGCGCCTGGTCGGCGTGCACGCCGTAGCGCAGCACCTCGGGCCGCGCCGCCGGGGCCGCGCCGGCGCGCACGCGCGCCACCAGATCGTCCTCGATGCAGCCGCCGGACACCGAGCCGGCGACCTCGCCGCGGGCGTTCAGGGCCATCAGCGCGCCCGGCGGCCGCGGCGACGAGCCCCAGGTGCGCGCCACGGTGACGAGCCACGCAGGCACGCCGTCGCGCTGCCATTGCGCGGCCTGCTGCAGGACCAGGGTGTCGATATCAATCATGCGGACCTCGGGGAGCGGTCTGGATGGGCGAGGGCGGCGCGCACCACGTCGGGCGTGAAGGGCGCCTGGTGGAAGCGCCGGCCGGTGGCGTCGAACAGGGCGTTGGCGATGGCCGCGGGCCCGGGGACCGAGGCGGATTCGCCGGCGCCCATGGGCGGTTCGTCCTGGCGCGGCATCAGCAGCACGTCGATGGGCGGCAGGTCCTTGAAACCGATGATGGGGTAGCCGCCCCATTCGCGGCTGACCACGCCGGCCGCGTCGAACTGCACGCGTTCGAGCAGGCAGCGGCTCAGGGTCTGGTTGATGTTGCCATGGATCTGGTGGCGCACGCCATCGGGGTTGACGATCATGCCGGT
>NZ_CYTY01000020.1:37647-57094 GCF_001298995.1 Achromobacter sp. 2789STDY5608615 | reverse complement strand
CTGGCCGCCTCGGCCAGCTCGTCGATCATGCAGTCGTGCGCGAACGAGCTGGGCAGCGCCGAGACGCCGCGCAGCCACGAGGCGCGCACCAGCGGCGCGGTGTCGTGGCAGACGATGCGCCGGCTGGCATAGCGGTAGGGCGGCACCGCGGTGCGGTCGCCCATTTCCAGCACGCGAGGCTCGCCCGGCACGGCGCCGGTCAGCAGCAGCGCCAGCAGCGGCGCGTCGTTGGACGGATAGCGCACCTCGAAGTCATAGGCCAGCAGCTGGCCGTCGGCGTCCAGCGCCGCGGCCACGTCCATCAGCTGGCCCGTGCCCTTGGGTTCCCACTGGTGTTCCTGGTCGCGCATCAGTTGCACCCGCACCGGCGCGCCGACGGCGGCCGACAGCAGCGCGGCGTCGGCGCAGACGTCGTCGGCGCAGTTGCGGCCGTAGCAGCCGGCGGCTTCCATGCGGATGATCTCGATGCGGTCCTCGCCCAGCTTGAGCAGGCGGTCGAGGTCGGCGCGCAACATGTGCGGATTCTGGGTGCCGGCCCAGACCGTGAGGCGGCCGTCGCGATGGTCGGCCACCGCGCAGGACGGCCCGATGGACGCATGCATCTGGTAGGGCCAGACGTAGGTGCGGCGCGGGTGCACGGGGGGCGGCACAGGCGGCCTCGACGTCGCCTTCCTCCAGCAGCAGGCGGCGGCGCGCGGGGTTGGCGCGGATGGCGCTGGCCAGGTCGTCGAGCGCGGGCGCGGGCGGCACCGGTTTCCAGCACACCTTGAGCGCGCGCATGGCGGCTTCGGCCTGTTCCTCGCGGTCGGCCACCACGCCGATGAAATCGCCTTGCACCACCACCTGGACGCGGCCCGGCAGGTGCGCGACGGAATCGCTGTCGACATCGATCAGGCAGCGGCCGATGAAGTCGCCGGCGTCGCGGCCGGGGTGCGGCGGGCGCACCACGCGGCCGTGGCGCATGCCGGGCACGCGCACGTCGTGCACGAAGCTCAGTTCGCCGGTGGCCTTGGCGGGGATGTCGACGCGCGCGACGGCGCTGCCGACCACGGTGTAGTCGCGGGCCGGCTTGAGCCGCACCTGGGCATCATCGGTGGCCAGTTCCAGCCGGGTGTGCCGGCCCTGCACCAGTTGGCCGTAGTGCAGGGCGCGCGCGTCGCCCGCATCGGCGGGATGCACGATGCCGTCGCGCAAGCGCAGCGTGTCCGCCGCCACGCCCCATTGCCGCGCGGCCTGCGCCAGCAGGTGCTCGCGCGCCTGGGCCGCGGCGCGGCGCAGGGGCGCGGCCGAGATCTGGATGCTGGCGCTGGCGATGGTGGGCCCCTGGTTGGGGGTGGCGTTGGTGTGCCCCAGCACCATTTCCAGCCGCGCCATCGGCACGTGCAGTTCCTCGGCCACGATCTGCGCCAGCGCGGTGCGGATGCCGGTGCCCAGGTCGACGTGGCCGTTGAAGGCCAGCGCGCGCCAGCCGCCCGGCGCGGCGGCGTCGGCCAGCACCGCCACGAAGACCTCGGGCGTGTCCTGCACGTAATCCGACACCACGCCCGGCTGCCCGGGCGCCGGACGGGGCGGCGCGGTCGGGGCGCGCACGACCAGCAGCGCGCCGGGGTGGGTCAGCAGCGCGTCGTGCAGCGCGTGGGGATGGGGCAGGTTCATGGGCGAAGGCGATCCGGGCCGATCAACGATTATGCCGCCAGCGCGCCGATGTCGGCCAGGGCCTGCTCCAGCGGCATGACGGCGGCGTACTTCTGCGCCATGTCGAACAGGTTGGCCTCGTGCGGCCCGAGCGCGCGGTCGCCGCAGCAGTCGGCCACTACCAGCGGCCGGAAGCCGGCCTGCATGGCGTCGACCACGCTGGCGCGCACGCAGCCGCTGGTGACGCAGCCGGCCACCACCAGCGTCTGCACGCCGCGCTGCGCCAGCCACGGCGCCAGCATGGTGCCGTAGAACGCCGACGGCGTGCTCTTGCGCACCACGTATTCGCCGGGCGCGGGCGCCAGCTGCGGCACGATGGCGCTGTTGTGGCTGTCTTCCTTGAGCGTCAGCATGCCCGGCACCTTCAGGCAGAAGATGTTGCTGTCGGCGTCGTCGTCCGAGAACACGATGCGGCTGTGCGCCGCCGGCCAGCCCTGTTCGCGCGCGTGCGCCAGCAAGGCGCGGGTGCGTTCGATGGCCTGCGGGATATTGCCGCCGCCGAACACGGCGGGGTCGGCGAAGCCGTTGACGAAGTCGATGATCAGCAGGCCGAACGGCGCCTTCAGCGGCAGCGGCGTGCCGAAGCCCTGGCGGGCGTAAGCCGAGATATCCCCGGCGGGAACGGTGGTGGTCATGCCAACTCCTTGCGGCGGGCGGCGCGCGCCAGCCCGGGTTCGTCCTGCACCACGCCGTCGATGACGACGGCGCGATCATCCAGCATCACGGTGCAGTGGCGCATCGGGATGTCGATGTGGCAGGCGGTGGTGCGTTGGCCGCCGGCCTCGTTGTTCGGCCCCATGGACCAGAGGAAGTTGCCCTCGAAGGCGCGGGCGTCCATGCCGATATGGGTCTCCTTGCCGTAGTGGCCCAGCATCGACCAGTGGGCGCGCGGCTGCAGGCCCCAGCCGATGTGCGAGACGGCGTAGGCCTCGGGGTCTTCATACGACGCCATGTAGTCGCGCAGCACCTCGGCCTGCAGGCCGCCCTGGATGCGGGTGACGTAGCCGCGCTCGACGGTCAGCGTGATGGGGTCGGTCACGTAGTCCTTCATCGGCAGCAGGATGTCGCCGCGGTCCAGCACCACCTGGCCGTTGCTGTGGCCTTCGTCGGGCCAGGTCAGCACGAAGCCGCTGGGCCAGTGGTCCCAGCGCCCCGGCTCGTCGACGAAGCCGTATTCGGAAATCGCCGGAAAGCTGCCCAGCCGGCATTGCAGGTCGGTGCCGGCCTGCGAGGTGATGCGCATCTGGCGCGCCTCGGCGATCCGCGCGGCGGCCGCGCGCACTCGGGCGCGGTCGGCCTCGGTCGGCACCAGGCGGCACAGGATCTCGGGCGGCTCGACCGCCAGCAGGATCTTGGTGCCGCCCTGCAGGATCTCGTGCTGCTCGGGCGAGAACAGCAGCGTCATCAGGTCCAGCACCAGGTCGCTGGCCTTGAGCGCGGCGATGGCGGCGGGGTTGCCGGTCAGCGGCGTGGTGCCCAGGTAGGCCAGCGAGTCGCGGCTGAGGGATTTCTCGCCGTTGACCGGCGGCAGATCCAGGCGGTTGACGCGCGCGCCCATGTCGCCGGCGGCGGCGATGGCGCAGCGCAGCGTCTGCGGATGGGTGTCGGCGCCGGTGAGCACGGTCACGGTCTGGCCGGCTTCGAGGCGGGAAAGCGTGAGCACCTGTTTCCAGGCGCGGATCAGGTCGATGTCGCTGACGGGCATGGCGGACTCCTGTCGAAGTAGGGGGGAAGGGCGGGGTTCAGCCGCGCGGTTCGAGGAAGTCGCCCAGCGCCTCGTGGAAACCGGCCTCGTTGTCCCAGGGGATCATGTGGCCGGCGGCGGGCACGCGCCGGTGCAGGGTGTCGGGCGCCAGGCCCTGCCATTCGGCCACGTCCTCGTCGCCGACCACGCCGCCGTTCTCGGCGGTCATCAGTAGTTGCGGCACGCGCACATGCGGCAGGTCGGCATGGATGTCGTCGCGGCCGAAGTCCTCGAAGCTGCGCACGATGGCGGGTTCGTGGCAGGTGTGCAGCCATTGCGCGCGCAGGCGCCGCTGTTCCTCGGTCCAGGTGGGGCAGAAGGCGCGCATGGCCTCGGCGTCCATGCCGTGCGTGGCCTGGCGGATCGAGTCGACGTACCAGGCCAGCTTGGCGGGGTAGGGGCGGCGGCCCGGGCCGGAGACGGGCGGGTCGACGATGACCAGCCGCGTCAGGCCGGCCGGCTGGCCGCGGGCCGCGCGCACTGCGATGCGTCCGCCCATGGAATGGCCCATCAGGGCGTAGCGCTGCAGGCCCAGCGCCTGCGCCAGCGCCAGCACGTCGGCGGCCTGCGCGTCCAGGCCGTAGTCCAGCCCGGGGTCGGCGCTGGACAGGCCGCGGCCGCGCACGTCCAGCACATAGGTGTCGTAGCGCTGGCCCAGGCGCTCGGCCACGAAGCCCCAGGTGACCGCCGGGCTGGTGATGCCGGGGATCAGGATGAGCGCGTCGCGTTCGGCGCGCACGCCCTCGGCGCCGCCATAGCGCAGGTAGTGCTGGCGGATGCCGTTGGCGTGGATGTTGGCGCCGTACAGGAAGGTGCTGGATGGTTGGCTCATGCCGTGCTCCGGGTGGGTCGATGCCAGGACGGGATCCGGCGGCCATCGCTTGCGCCGCGCAGGGGGCGGATCGAGCGTGATGACGTGATGCGCGAATCCATCTTAGGGTTTTCGATAAATTAAAAAAACAGTGTAGACGCTCTATTCTTGCAAACAGCAAGGTGAATCGCAAAGCCGATGTTCATAGTGGTTTTTACCTATATGTGCATAAAAATTCACTGTTTTGGACGCAGGCGAACAGTTTCGGATCCACGATGGTGCGGTTTTCCATCTGGAAAAAATAGAGTGTATGCATAGAAAAGTAGGAGAGCCTCTTGTCTAAATCCCCCCGCATCGCCGTGATCGGCGCCGGCCTCGGTGGCGCCGCCACCGCCTCGCTCCTGCTGCAGGAAGGCTTCGACGTGCGCGTCTACGAACAGGCGCCGAGTTTTTCGCGGCTGGGCGCCGGTATCCACGTCGGGCCCAACGTCATGAAGATCCTGCGCCGCATCGGCATCGAGGACGCGCTCAACGCCCAGGGTTCGCATCCCGACTACTGGTACAGCCGCCACGGCATGACCGGCGACGTGCTGGCGCGGATCCCGCTGGGCGACTACGCCGTCAAGACCTATGGCGCGTCCTACCTGACGGTGCATCGCGGCGACTTCCACGCCCTGCTGATCGAGGCCCTGCCCGAGCGCGTGATGGCGTACTCCAAGCACCTGATCGGCGTGACCGACCGCGGCAGCGACGTCGAGATGCGCTTTGCCGACGGCAGCGTCGAGCATGCCGACATCGTGATCGGCGCCGATGGCGTCAATTCCCACATCCGCGAGGAACTGCTGGGGCCCGAGCCCCCCAAGTACGCCGGCTACCTGGCGCATCGCGCGGTGTTCCCGACGCCCGAGGTCAAGGCCGGCATGCTGCCGTTCGACGCCTGCGTGAAGTGGTGGACCGATGACCGCCACATGATGACGTACTTCGTCACCAGCAAGGCCGACGAGCTCTACTACGTGACCGGCGTGCCGGTCGAGAAATGGGATCTCAACGACCGCTGGCTGCCCAGCAGCAAGGACGAGATGCGCGAGGCCTTCCAGGGCTGGCATCCCACGGTGCAGGCGCTGATCGACGCCACCGTCGAGGTGACCAAGTGGTCGCTGCTGGAGCGCGACCCGCTGCCGCTGTGGAGCCGCGGCCGCCTGGTGCTGCTGGGCGACGCCTGCCACCCGATGAAGCCGCACATGGCGCAGGGCGCGGCCATGGCAATCGAGGACGGCGCCATGCTGGTGCGTTGCTTCAAGGAGGTCGGGGCGCATAATCACGAACTGGCTTTCGCGCTGTACGAAGCCAACCGCGCCGAGCGCGCCAGCAAGGTGCAGCGCATTTCGCACGACAACACCTGGTTGCGGACCAATGAGGATCCCAGCTGGTGTTTCGGCTACGACGTGTTCAGCGAGCCGCTGGTCGAACCGAAGGCCAAGGCGGCCTGACGCGCCCGCCGTCCTTCCTTCACCGGATCTTTCGCCACGCACATCATGGAACACTCCGCCACGCTCGCCGCCGATCCGATCGGCCTGAAGGTCAACGGCGCCGCCGTGCGCGTGGCGGCGCCGCCGACGACGTCGCTGTTGCTGGTGCTGCGCAACGATCTGGCGCTGAACGGGCCGAAGTATGGCTGCGGCCTGGGCGAGTGCGGCGCCTGCACGGTGCTGATCGACGGCGTGGCGGCGCGCTCCTGTGTGATTCCGGTGAAGGCGGCGCAGGGGCGCGAGGTCACCACGCTCGAAGGGCTGGGCACGCGCGAGCGGCCCGGGCCGACGCAGCGCGCCTTCATCGACTGCCAGGCGGCCCAGTGCGGCTATTGCCTGAACGGCATGATCATGACGGTCGAGGCGCTGCTGCGCCGCGACCCGGCGCCGTCCGAACAAGCCCTGCGCAGCGAACTGCATCACAACCTGTGCCGCTGCGGCACGCATGTCGAGATCATGCAGGCGGCGCTGCGCGCGGTCGAACTGCGCGCGGACGCGATGGCGCGGCCGCGCGGACCCGAGGGGCCGACGCATGAGCGCGTGGCTGCCCGAGGCCGCGGCATTCGCCGTCGAGCCGCCTTCCGACCTGCTGCACGGGTTGGCGCTGCGCCCGCCCGCGGCTGGCTGGGACGGCACCCGCTATCGCGGCAGCGCGCTCGACAGCGTGCGCCTGGACGACGCACGGGCCCAGGCGGGCGTGGTGGCGGCGGTGCGGCGCGAACACTTCGTGGGCGTGGTCGCCGTGACGCCGCAGCATGCGCGGCAGGCGCTGGCCTGCATGGCGCCGGTGTGGCGGGGCGACGGTCCGTCGCCGCGCGAGGATCGCGCCGGCCGGGCGGACGGGAATCCGGACGATGATCCTGAATATCAATGGCGGCCCGCCGATACGGCGTCCGGCGCGCGCGTCGCGGCCTGGTGCCTCGAGGGCCGCCTGACGCTGTGGCTGCCGCCGGACGCGGCGGCAATGCACACGCTGGCGCGGCGCGAGCTGGCGGCGCTGATGGACTGGCCCATCCAGGCGGTGCGCGTGGCCGCCTGGCCGCGGGGCGCGGCCGAGGCCGGCCAGCCCGCGCACTTGCTCGATCTGCTGGATGCGGCCGCCGACGCGGCGATGCTGTCCGAGGCCGTGGGCCGGCCGGTCTGCGTGGCCTGCCGGTCGGCGACGGCAGCCACCCTGGCGCTGCGCGCCGCGGACCTGGCCCAGGGCCCGGCGCTGCGTTCGGCCCAGCCCTGGGCGGTGCGTCCCAGCCTGGCGCGCCTGTTGGCGCGGCCCGGCCGCGCGCAGGCCAGCGGCCATGCCACCGTGCAGGGCGACAGCCCGGTGCTGGCGCCGGCGGCCTCGCATGCCTTGCTGCACGCGGACGTCGATGAATTGAATGCGGCCCAGGTGTTCGCCGGCGAAAGCCTGTGGCACGAACAGGCGCTGGCGGCGGGCGAGGATCCGGTCGGCTGGCGGCTGCGGCACCTGGCCGATGCGCGCGGCCATGAATTGGCGCGGCAGGTGGTGGAGCAGGCCGCGGCGCGCGATCCGGTGACGACGGCCGATGGCCTGCTGCACGGCAGCGGCTTCGCCACCGCGCAGGTGCGCTGCGAGGCCGAGGACGGTTCGGCGCACATGGTCTGGAGCGCCTGGGTGGCCGACGTGGCGATCCAGCCCGCCACCGGGCGGATCGAGGTGACGCGGGTGGTCGCCGGCCACGACAGCCAGGACCTGCGCGCCGCGCAAGGCGCCGCCACGCGCCTGGCCATCACGCGCCAGCAACCCGAGCGGCTGGCCGATGCCCGCCGCCTCATCGCCGGCCCGGCGGCGTTCGACGAATGGCGCGGCGCCGAGCCGATGCCGTCGCCCGCGGACGCGGGTGCAATGACCATCGCGGCGCCGGGCGTGCCCGGCCCGTTGCGGGACGGGCGGCTGGATGTGGACGGCGTGCTGACGCTGCCCGCCGCCGCCGCCATCGCCAACGCCATCCAGGACGCCACCGGCGTGCGCCTGCGGCAGGCGCCGTTCGACGCGGGCCAGCTGCGGCTGGCGCTGGCGGACCGGCGCGCGGCCGGCGGGAAAGGCGCGTTGCGCCGCGGCTGGGGCTGGCTGGCGGCCGGCGCGGCCGGACTGGCGGCCATGGCCGCCGCGTTGTGGCCGCTGAAGCCGGCGCTGCCGCTGACGGCCGGGCCCGACGCTTCTTTGTATTCGACGCAGGCGATCGAGCGTGGCCGGCTGGTGGCCGCCGCCGGCGACTGCGTGGCCTGCCACACCGCGCCGGGCGGCGCCCGCAACGCCGGCGGCCTGGCGCTGGAGACGCCGTTCGGCGTCATCTATTCCACCAACATCACCCCGGATGCGCAGACCGGCATCGGCCGCTGGTCATACGCGGCCTTCGAACGCGCCATGCGCCAGGGCATCCACCAGGACGGCCGCCAGCTGTATCCGGCGTTTCCCTACACGGCCTATGCCAAGCTCAGCGACGCCGACCTGCAGGCGCTGTACGGCTACCTGATGTCGCAGCCCGCGGTGGCCGCGACGCCGCCGCGCACCGAACTGGGCTTCCCGTTCAACCTGCGGCCGCTGCTGGCCGGCTGGAACCTGCTGTTCCACGATCCCACGCCGTTCACGCCGGATCCCTCGCAGGACGTCGAATGGAACCGCGGCGCGTATCTGGTGGAAGGCGTGGGCCACTGCGCCGCCTGCCATTCGCCGCGCAACGCGCTGGGCGCGGAGAAGGGCGGCCTGGCCTACCTGGCCGGCGGCCAGGCCGAGGGCTGGAACGCGCCGGCGCTGAACCAGCTCGCCACGGGCGAGCGGGCCTGGTCGGGCGAGGAGCTGTTCCAGTACCTGCGCACCGGCTATTCGCCGCGCCATGGCGTGGCCGCGGGCCCCATGGCGCCCGTGATCCATGGGCTGGCCGAATTGCCGGCCAGCGACCTGAAGGCCATCGTCACCTACCTGATGGCGGTGCCGGGGCGGACGCCGTCGTCGGCGCGCGCGACGGCCACGGCCACGGCAAGCGCGGCCGGATCGGCTAGCGCCGCCGCGTCGGCCAGCGTTGTCGCCGCCCCGACGGCCACGACCGTAACCACCGCCGCCGCTGTCGCCGCGCCCGCCGCCGTCAGCGAGGCCATCACGCTGCGCCGCGCCAGCGGCGAACGCATCTACCAGAACGCCTGTGCCGTCTGCCATGAAGCCGGCAGCGGGCCGACCCTGTTCGGGGTCAAGCCCCTGCTGGGCCAGAACACCAATCTGCACGCCGCATCGCCGGACAACCTGATCCAGGTGATCCTCCATGGCATCCAGGCCCCGGCCGACGATGCCCTGGGCTACATGCCGGCGTTCGGCAACAGCCTGGACGACAGGCAGATCGGCGATTTGATCGACTATTTGCGCGCGCGGTTCGCGCCGGAGGAAGAGGCTTGGCCAGTTGACACGACGACGATAGGCAAGCTGCGCCAGCACGCGCAGCCGCAGTAAGGGGAAGACGGGGCGGCGGTTCGCGATCCATGGCGGATCCGGCCGCGCCTCGCGACACAACATCGCGCGCATCGGTTTTCCATCGACGCCTGCCCGGCGCCGAGGGGCGTTGCTGCATCCCGCATCCGCGGGGGCAGCCGCGTACCGGACCGGGGCCGACGCCCGTATCGGGCGCGGACCCTGCGCGCGACACACAAAGGGAATCACGCATATGTCAGCTTCATTCATCACGGTGGAACAAGGCATCAAGACAGCCGGCGTCGGCAAGTTCCAGTACCGGCTGTTCATGATCTTCGGCCTGGTCTGGCTGGCCGACGCCATGCAGGTGCTGTCGATCGGCTTCAGCGCGCCTTCGATCGCCCGCACCTTCGGTATCCCGGTGCCCGAGGCCTTGCAGACCGGCACCGCGTTCTTCGTCGGCATGCTGATCGGCGCCTTCGCTTTCGGCCGGCTGGCCGACCGCATCGGCCGGCGGCCGGTGCTGATGATGGCGGTGGTCATCGACGCCTGCGCCGGCGTGGCCTCGGCCTTCGCGCCGGACTTCGCCTGGCTGCTGTTGCTGCGCTTCGTCACCGGCATCGGTGTCGGCGGCACGCTGCCGGTGGACTACACCATGATGGCCGAGTTCCTGCCGAGCGAACGCCGCGGCCGCTGGCTGGTGCTGCTGGAGTCGTTCTGGGCCCTGGGCACGATCTGCCTGGCGCTGCTGGCCCTGGCCGCGCTGTCGTGGGGCGACGATGCCTGGCGCGTGATCTTCTTCGTCACCGGCCTGCCGGCGCTGATCGGCGTGGTGCTGCGCTTCTACATCCCCGAGTCGCCGATGTACCTGAACCGCAACGGCAAGTCGGGACAGGCGCGCAAGGTGCTCGAGCGCGTGGCCCGCGTCAACGGACGTCCGACCGACATCCCCGAGCTCAAGCCGGAACTGCATGAGCGCAAGCCGCTGTCGGCGCTGTTCTCGAACACGCTGCGCCGCCGCAGCATCGCGCTGTGCCTGGCCTGGGCGCTGATCTCCATCGCCTACTACGGCGTGTTCGTCTACCTGCCGATCAAGCTCAGCAGCCAGGGCTTCGCCTTCATGCGCGGCCAGGAATTCCTGGTGCTGCTGGCGCTGGTGCAGTTGCCGGGCTTCGCGCTGTCGGCCTACGGGGTGGAACGCTGGGGCCGCAAGCCGACGCTGGTGGGCTTCCTGATCCTGAGCGCGGTGGGGTGCATGCTGTACAGCCTGGGCACCTCGAGCTTCCTGGTGATCGGCTCGACGCTGTTGATGAGCTTCGCGCTGCTGGGCACCTGGGGCGCGCTGTACGCCTTCACGCCCGAGGTCTACCCGACCGACCTGCGCGCCAGCGGCATGGGCCTGGCGGGCGCCGTGGCGCGGTTTGGCGGCCTGTTCGCGCCGGCCATCATCGCGCCGATCATGGCCACCCACTTCACGCTGGCGCTGGCGGTGCTGGCGGCCATGCTGCTGGCCGCGGCCCTGTCGATCCGGGCGGTGGACGTCGAGTCGCGCAACCGCGCGCTGGACTGATCCGTCAGGGGAAGGGGGCTTATCCGGGCGGACGCGCGCCGCCCGGATGCGGGTTGCCCGGACGCCGGCAGCCCGTATGCCGGACGCCCGGACGCCGGACGCCCGTATGCCGGGAGCCCGTACGCCTCATTTAGCAGGCCTCATTCCCCGGCGTCGCCCTCGATCATCTTGCGCAGCAGGAATTCCAGCGCCAGGCGCTCGGCGGGATTGAGCTTGCCGTAGGTGCTTTCGGTGATCTGCAGCGCGAAGGGCTCCATCTTGCGCACCAGCTCCTGGCCCACCGGGGTCAGGTTGATCACCACCTTGCGGCGGTCGTGCGGGTCGTGGTCGACGCGCACCAGCTCGCGCTGCTTGAGCCGGTCGACCACGCCGCGCACCGTGGCCTGGTCGATGACCGTGGCCTTGACGATATCCGCCAGCGAACTGCCCTGGTTGTCGCGCACCGAGCACAGCACGACGAACTGCGCCGCGGTCAGCTGCGAGTCGGGGATGTACTGCTGGAACAGGGCGGTATGCCGTTGGTACACGCGCCGCAGCAGGTGTCCAATCTGGTCGGAGAACAAATAGCTGTCCTTGTCGGGGGCGGACTTGTCTTTCACGTTTCGCATAAGCCTATCCGAAGCCATACCCTGGGTACGATGATCTATCTCAATGGGAATGTCCGGAAGTTTACGGGGCTTGCCGCCTTTGTGCCGACAGGGATCAGGTTTTTCGCAGCGCCGCCATGAAGACGCCGACGGCCAGCGTGGCGCAGGCGGCGGCCGTCGCATAGAACGCCGGCCAGCCGATGCGGGCGATCAGCGCCGGCATGCCCAGCAGCGCCAGCGTGCCGACGAAGCGGCCCAGGCCGTACAACAGCGCATAGTCGGTGGCGGCCTGGCCGCCCGCCGCCCAGCCCAGGATCAGGCCGCCCATGACGATGTACAGGCCGCTGACGCAGGCGCTGATCGCGATCGAGGCCGCGATGGCCAGGTCGGCGTTGCCGATGCGCAGGGCCATGACGATGGCCAGCGCGCCGGCCACGGTGGCCGCCAGCAAGGCCCACAGCAAGGGCCGCGGGGCGCTGCGCCGCAGCGCCGCCGGCAGCGCCAGCGCCATCGCCAGGTTGGCCAGCGGCGCGGCCACGCCCAGCACCCAGCCGATGCGCGCCAGCGGCACGCCCAGGTCCACCAGCATCAGCCGGTTCAGGTTGAACAGCGCCATCAGCGCGCAGGTGACCAGGCTGATGCGCAGCAGGCGCGCGGCCATGGCTGGCTGCCGCAGGGCGGCCCGCAGGCCCGGCCTGGCTTGCCGCGCCGCCGTTGGCGCGGCGTGGTCGGGCAGGCGCCAGGCCGGCAGCGTCGCCAGCGCCATCAGGGCGGCCAGCCACAGCAGCGCGCCTTCCCAGCCCAGGCGGGGAAACAGGCCGACCAGCACGCCGCCGCCCAGCACCGCGCCCAGCGACAGGCCGCCGACCTTGGCCGCCGATGCCGCGCCGCGATGGGCGTCGGCGATGTGCTCGACCGTCCAGGCGTCCAGCGCCACGTCCATGGTGGCGACCGCCAGCGTCGCCGCCAGGCCCAGACCGAACAGCGCGGCCGCTGGCAGCGCGCCGCCCAGCGCGATCGCGGCCACCAGCAGCACCGCCAGGCCTTGCGCCGCCACGATCCAGCCGCTGCGCCGGCCCAGCCAGGGCAGGCGCCAGCGGTCCACCAGCGGCGCCCACAGGAAGGTCACACCGAACGGCAGGTACAGCGCGAACACCGGCGCCATCGAGGCCAGCGCATGGCCTTTGTCGCGCAGGATCGGGCCGACGCCGCCCTGCACGAAGCCGAGCACCGCGCCCAGCGACACGTACAGGGCCGCGATGGCGGCCAGGCGCGCCCAGGGCGCGGCGGGTTGGCCGGTCCGCATGTCAGAACTTCCAGCTCATGCCGACGCCGGCCAGGCGCTCCTGTCCCAGCCGCACCGAACTGACCGTGGGGCCCCAGCTCTGGCCCGCCACCAGGTATTGCTTGTCGAACAGGTTGTAGACGAAGCCGTAGATTTCCAGCGGCCCGTCGCGCCAGCCGGCGCGCAGGTTGACCACGTCGTAGGCCGGCAGGGTGAAGCTTTCCTTGACGTCCGCCGCGCGCGCGCCGACGTGCTGCCAGACGATCTGGCCATTGAGCTGGCCGGGCAGGCCGAGCGGCCGCGCCGGCGCTTCGACCTCCACGCCGAGGTTGGCGGTCAGGCGCGGCACGTTGGGCACGCGGTTGCCCGATTGCGCGCCGGTGGCGCTGCCGGCGGGCACCGAGACCAGTTCGGCGTGGGTGTAGCCGGCGCCGCCGATCAGCTTGACGTTGGGATGCACGCGCGCCGCGAATTCCAGTTCGGCGCCCTTGCTGCGGTAGTCGAGCGAGGCGGGCGTGAACAGCAGCGCCGACGGGTTGAACACGATCAGGTGGCCGCGCTTGACCTCATTCAGGAACACCGAGCCGTTCAGGTCCACGCGGCGGTCGAACCATTGCGACTTGAAGCCCAGTTCGTAGGTCCAGCTGGTCGAGGCCTCGAACGGCGTTTCCGGCTTGCCGGTCGGCGTGTTGACGGACACGCCGGCAAAGCCGCCCGAGACATAGCCGCGCGAGACAGTGGCGTAAGTCATCAGCGCGTCGCTCCAGTCATACGACAGGCCGGTGCGGCCGGTGACGAAATTGTCGGACAGCGTGTCGTGCTGGCTGAAGTTGGCCACCACCGCCGGGTTGCCGTTGCCGGTGTAGCGGTAGCGCGCGTCCTTGGCCTCGTGCGTGTAGCGCAGGCCGGCCAAGGCCTTCAGCCTGGGCGTGAGCGGCACGCTGGCCTCGCCGAACAGCGAGGCGCTGTCGGTCTTGATGCGGTTGGCCTGGGTGCCGTTCTGGGTCTGGAAGTTGAACGCCGCCGGCGAGGCCTTGGCGGTGGTGTCGTTGCGGAAACTGGAATGGAAGTAGTTGGCGCCCACGGTCCAGCCCAGCGCGCTGGTCTCCGGCGAACTCAGGCGGAATTCCTGCTGCCAGCTCTGTTCCTGGAAGCGGATGTCGGCGTAGTCGGCGTAGGGCACGTTGTACACGGACGCGGGCCGGCCGGTCATCGCCGAATAGATCAGGCCGTCGGTCAGGTCGAAGGCCTGGCGCGAGCGCGAATCCAGGTAGCTGGTCAGCGAGGTCAGGGTGAAGTGCTCGAACTCGTGCTCGACCTTGACGCTGCCGCTGCTGTCCTTCCAGTCGATCTTGTTCTCGGGATCCGAGGCGGTCTGCGGAAAGCGCGGGTTCTGCAGCCATACGAAGCGCGGCGCGGCGGCTTTCTGCTGGTCGTACGACCCGGTGACCGTCACCACGGTGTTGGCGCCGGGCGTCCACAGCACCGTGGCGCGCGCCGCGCCCACGTCGGCCCAGCCGTCCCTGCCGCCCGAAGCCAGGTTGGGGGTGGTCCCGTCCACCGTGGTGTAGCGCAGCGCCAGGCGCGCGGCCACGGTGTCCGACAGGGCCTCGTTGGCGATCAGTTCGCCCAGCCGGTGGCCGTGCGAGCCGATCTCGCCGCGCACGGTGTATTCGCGGTCGAACACCGGCTGGTTGGCGATCACGTTGATGGCGCCGCCCTGGGTGTTGCGGCCGAACAGCGTGCCTTGCGGCCCGCGCAGCACCTCGACCCGGTTCACGTCCAGCAGCGTCGGCGGCGCGCCGTAGACCGAGCGCGGCACGTCGTTGGCGTACATCACCACCGAGGTGTCGTCCGGCGACAGCGGCGCGAACGAGCCCACGCCGCGAATGGTGAAGACGTTGGAGTTCTGGCCGCCGGTGTCGGTGAACGCCAGGTTGGGCGCCGAGCGCGCCAGGCCGGCGTTGCCGGCCTGCGGCGCGGCGTCGGCGCGCAGTTGCTCGCCGTTCAGCACGGTCATGCTGATGGGCACGTCCTGCGCGCTTTCCTCGCGCCTGCGCGCGGTCACGATGACGGCAGGCAGCTCGGCGGCGCCGGCCTGGGGCGCGGTCGAGGCCGCCGCCGCGGCCGGCGCGGCGTCGGCGGCCGTGGCGGGCGTCTGCGCCCGCGTTGAGAACGGGGCCAGGGTCAGCGACATCGCCAGCAGCAGGGGACGAGACAGGCGACGGCGCGGCAGCGCGGGGGACGGGGACACGACAAACTCCAGTGCGGTTAATGAGAATTTGTCGCAATTCTATTGACTAAACGTTTGGTCAGTCAATTGATCAATGCATTCCGGACCCGTAACATGGCTGATTCCATCCTCACAGAGACCCCCGGCATGACAGAGCTGCGCTCGCAATACACGACGCCCGACGCCCGCGACGTGATCCTCGAATCGGCGCTGACGCTGTTCGCCCGCCTGGGTTTCGACGGCTCGACCATGCGGCTGATCGCGCAGGAAGCCAAGGTCTCGCCGGGGCTGATCCATCACCACTTCAAGGACAAGGAAAGCCTCTGGTCCAAGGTGGGGGAATGCATCACCGAGGATTTCCTGGACGCGATCGAGCCGATCGCGCGCCAGCCCGTCACGGCGCGCACGGTGCCGGACATGGTGGGCAGCTATCTGCGCTACTGGAAGACGCACCCGGCCGCCCTGCGTTTCCAGCTGTGGCGCGTGATGGGGGCGCAGGAAGCCGAGCGCCGGGCGCGCTCGGCACGCCTGAACCAGCTGTTCGTGCCGGTCTTCGCGCAGGCCCAGAAGGCCGGCTTCGTGCGCGCCGACATTCCGGCCGGACAGGCCATGATCACCACCGGCGCGCTGATCCAGTACTGGCTGCACAGTCAGCTCGAAGTGGCCGACGCCATCGCGGCGGGCGGCGGCGCCATGCCGGACGAGGCCGCGTTCCTGGACTACGTGCTGAGCCTGGTGGGGGCGCGGCGCCCGGGCGATGCGGCCTAGGGGGCTGTTCCTTTTCGTGATTGACAGGCCCTGGGGCGCGGCGACCTTCCAACGCGTTTCGCGTTGGTGCATGACCGCCCGCCAGCCGGGCCTGAAACGGCGGCTCAGTGCGGCGCGGGGGCGGACACCTTGGCCCCGCCGCGCCAGCGGTTCACCAGCACCAGCAACGCGGTGGCAAGCAGCAGCACGGTGGCGGTGGCGATGACCGCGGTGTAGCCCGCGTCGAACGCGTCGCGGGCCAGCCGCGCCAGCGCGGCTCCCGCGTCGCTGGAGAGGCCCTCGGCCAGGACCAGCGCTTCGTCCAGGCTGTCGCGCGCCGCGGCCGCGGGCAGGCCGGCAGGCACGTCCAGGGTGTGCGCGTAGACGCCCGACAGGATCGATCCCATCAGTGTCACGCCCAGCGCGCCGCCCAGTTCATACGAGACTTCCTCGATCGACGCGGCCATGCCGGCGCGCTCGGGCGTGGCGCTCTGCATGATGGTGCTGGAGGCGGCCGTCATGGTGGCGCCGATGCCCACGCCCAGCACGCACAGGCTGGCGATCTGCGACGTCAGCGCGCCGTCGTAGCTGAACAGGTAACCGCCCATGCCCAGGCCGGACACCAGCAGCGAGACGAACAGCAGGCGCGCGCTGCCCACCCTCGGCAGCAGCCAGCCGGCCAGCGGGCCGGCGATGAACGCGGCCAGCGGCAGCGGCAGGATGTAGAGCGCGGCCTCGATCGGCGACATGCCCAGCACCAGCTGCAGGCGCTGGCTGAACACCAGCTCCATGCCCAGCAGCGCCGCCGCCGCGAACAGCGCCGAGGCCACCGCCGAACTGAAGCTGCGGTTGCGGAAGATGGCGAAGTCGATCAGCGGATGGGGCCGCGCGCGCTGGCGCCGGGCGAAGATGAACAGCATCGCGGCGCCGCCGGCGCAGGCCAGCGCGGCGTCCAGCCAGGACGGCTGGGCGCGGCCCAGCTCCTTGAGCGCATAGGCGGTCAGGATCAGGCCGACCATCACCTGCAGCGAGCCGACCAGGTCCCAGGGGCGCTGGCGGTCCGGCTGGCCGGCCGGGATGTAGCGGCGCGCCAGCGGCAGCGCGAGCAGCACGATCGGCAAGTTGATCAGGAACACCGAGCCCCACCAGAAATGCTCCAGCAGGATGCCGCCGATGACCGGACCGAGCGCCGCGCCGCCCGAGGCCACCGAGGCCCAGACGCCGATGGCGATGGCGCGCTCGCGCTCGTCGGCGAAGGTCAGGCGCAGGATCGACAGCGTCGCCGGCATCATCATGGCCGCGCCCACCGCCAGCACCGCGCGCGCCGCGATCAGCGCGGCCGGGTTGGGCGAATAGGCCGCCGCCAGCGAGGCCGCGCCGAACACGGCCAGGCCCATCATGAACAGGCGCTTGTGCCCCAGGCGGTCGCCCAGCGTGCCCATGCCCAGCAGCAGGCCGGACACCACCAGCGCGTAGATGTTGACGATCCAGAGCTTGGACGAAGCCGTCACGCCCAGCTCGTGCGTGAGCCGCGGCAGCGCGGTGTAAAGCACCGTCATGTCGACCACGATCAGCAACAGGGCGCTGGACACGATGGCCAGCACCAGCCAGCGGCCGGGGGGCGGCCGCGGTGGCGGTAGCGGTATTGGAGAGGGAAGAATTGCGCTGCGTCATGCGTTTACTCCTGTGGCGCACGGCATTTTCCATCTGGATATCAATAACAAAAAGTTTGAATCCATCTATAAAATAGATTGATTGGGCGGCCATGCGGCGGCCGCGGCGCGGAGTGGCAATGAACTGGACCCTGGAACAACTGCGGCATTTCGTGGCGGCGGCGGACGCCGGCTCGTTTTCGGCGGCCGCGCGCCAGGTGGGCCGGGCGCAATCGGCCGTCAGCACGTCGCTCGGCCTGCTGGAGGCGGACCTGGGCGTGGAGCTGTTCGACCGCTCGCGCCGCAACGCCACGCTGACGCGGGCCGGCGAAGTGCTGCTGCTGGAGGCGCGCGAATTGCTGCGCCAGGCGGCCGGCCTGGAACAGCGCGCGCTGTCATTCGCCGCCGGGCAGGATGCGCGCCTGAGCGTGGCGCTCGACGAAGCCTTGCCCGACCGCGTGCTGGCCGTGCTGGTGCGGGAAGTGTCGACGCGCTTTCCGGCGCTGGAACTGAGCCAGCTCAACGGCACCGCCACCGAGGTGGCGGACTACGTGCAGCAGGGCCGCGCCAGCGTGGCCTTCCACTTCGACCGCGGCGACCCGGGCCCGGCCTTCGCCCACCGCTACCTGGGCGACGTCGGCCAGGGCATCTTCGTCGCGCGCGATCATCCGCTGGCGGCGCTGCCCGAGGTCACGCGCAATGACCTGGCGCGCCATCGCCAGCTGGTGATGCAGATGGAAGGGGTGGAGGACGTGGTGATGAGCCCGTCGGCCTGGCGCTCGGACAGCTTCTACAGCATCGCGGCGATGGCGGTCGACGGCCTGGGCTGGGCGATCCTGCCGCTGAACATCGCCGAGTACGAGGGCTACCGCAAGGACCTGGCCTGCGTGCCCTGCGTCGGCCTGTCGCTGCCGCCGCTGCCGGTGCGCACGCTGTGGCTGCAGGGGCATACGCCCAGCGCCACCGTGCGCTGGATCCAGGAACGCATGGAGCAGTTGCTGCATCCCGGGCCGTGATGCGCCGGGGGAAAGGCCGCCGCTGTCCGCGTGGATGCGCGGCGGCCCCGGGGACGCCGGCCCGCGGGCCGGCGCGGTTCAGCGTTGCTTGCGGTACACCAGCACCGGCGTGGTGGAATGCGCCAGCACCTTCTGGGTCTGGCTGCCCAGCACCACCGCGGCCATGCCGCGGCGGCCGTGCGAGGCCATGGCGATCAGGTCGCAGCCGCGCTCGGCGGCGGCGTTGATGATGGCGCGATAGGGGTCTTCATCGGTGGCGCGCAGCGTTTCGCACGGCACGCCGGCCTCGCGCGCCTGGGTGGCGGCCGCGCTCAGCAGGCGCTCGGCCTGGGCGCGGATCTGGTCCTGGTACTCGCTCAGGCTGTGGGCCACCTGCGCGGCGCCCATGGCGAAGACGTGAAAGGGTTCCTCGACCGTGAGGATGGTGGTGCGGGCGCCCAGCGACTTGGCCAGATTGAGGCTTTCGACCAGGGCTTCCGAGGACAATTGCGAGCCGTCCGTGGGAATGAGAATGTGCTTGTACATGGTGTCTCCCGTGTTTGTGCAGCGGCCGCCGCGACAGGCGGCGACTACGTAACACTGTATCGGGAGGAGGCGCGGCGCCGTTTGCGCGGAATCAAACCTTGCGCGCGATCAAGCCGCGGGCGGGGCGCGCGCGTCAGCGCAACAGGGCGGTGACCAGGTCGCTGGCGGCGTGGGCGTCTTCGTCGAAGTCGAGCGCGGTCTGCACGTGTTCCAGGTGCTCGTCCATCAGCGCGCAGGCGCGCGCGGTGTCGCCGGCGCGGGCCGCGTCGATGAAGGCGTGGTGCTCGCGCGAGGAGCAGCTGGCGTCGTGCGAGCTCTGGTACAGCACGGTGATCACGGCGCTGCGCGCCGACAGCTCGCGCAGCATGCCGGTCAGCACCGAGTTGCCGACGGTCTCGGCCAGCAGGATGTGGAAGTCGCCCAGCAGGCGGTTGCGCGTCTGCACGTCGCCGCTTTCCACCGCCGCGCGTTCCTCGGCCAGGTGGGCGTCGATGCGGCGGTAGTCGGCCGCCGTGGCGCGCGCCACGAACTCGCGCGCCAGCGCGGCCTCGAGGATGCGGCGCACGGCGTAGACCTCGCGCGCCTCGTTGGCGTCGGGCTTGCTGACGAAGGCGCCCTTGTCGGGCACGATG
>NZ_CYTY01000020.1:0-37387 GCF_001298995.1 Achromobacter sp. 2789STDY5608615 | reverse complement strand
TACCAAAATTGTTGGCGTCCGCCGGGCGATCCCCCCGCGAGTCCGCGCGGCGGGGCCTGGGGCCTTGCCCCGGCCCCGGGCCCGCCGCGCTCAGGCGCGGAACGCCGCCGGCTGGTACTGGCCGAGCGCGTCGAGCAGCCGCGTCCAGGCCTGCACGCCCTCGCGGATCGAGCCGATGCGGAAGAACTCGTTGGGCGCGTGCACGTCCTCGTCGGGCAGGTTGAAGCCGAACATCAGCGTGTCGATGCCGAGCGTCTCCTTGAACACCGAGGTGATGGGCACGGTGGCGCCCAGCCGCACGTGGATCGGCTCGCGGCCGTCGCCGGCCTGCAGCACCGCCTGGGCCGCGCGCACCAGCGGATGGTCCGGCGCCAGCGTCGAGGCCGGCGAGCCGTCGTGCATCGCCACCACCTCCAGCGCGGCGCCGGGCGGGCAGTGGGCCCGCAGGTGCGCCAGGACCGCGCGGATCACGCGCGCCGGGTCCTGGCCTTCGACCACGCGCACGGTCAGCTTGGCCGAGGCCTCGCAGGCGATGATGGTCTTGGTGCCGGCGCCGGTGTAGCCGCCCCACATGCCGTTCACGTCCAGCGCCGGGCGCAGCGTGATGCGCTCGCGCGGGCTGTAGCCCGGCTCGCCATGGCTGGCCGCGCCCACGTCGTCGAAGAACGCCGCCTCGTCATAGGGAAACGCGGCCGTGTCCTGGCGCTGGCGCGGCGTGGGCGGCGTGGCGTCGTCGTCGAAGCCGGCCACCGCGACGCGGCCATCGGCCGCATGCAGCGTGGCCAGCAGCGCGGCCATGTCGTGCAGCGCGTTGCGCACGCCGCCGCCATAGCGGCCGGAATGCAGATCCTTGGCCGCCGTGCGCAGCCGCACCTCCAGCGCCGCGTTGCCGCGCGCGCCGGTGTTGATGGTCGGCACCTGGGCGCTGGCGCGGCCGCCGTCGGCCGACAGCACCGCGTCGGCGGCCAGCAGGGCGCCGTGACGCTGGATCAGCGCCCGCAGCGTGGGGCTGCCGGTTTCCTCTTCGCCCTCGATGAACACCTTGATGTTGACCGGGCAACTGCGCAGCGTGGCCAGGAAGGCGAACACCACCTCCAGCGCCACGGTGGTCGAGCCCTTGACGTCGGAGGCGCCGCGCGCATAGAGCCGGTCGCCGACCTGGGTCGGCTCGAAGGGCGGCGTGCGCCACAGTTCCAGCGGGTCGGCGGGCTGCACGTCGTAGTGGCCGTAGATCAGCAGCGTGGGCTTGCCGGGCGCGCCCAGCCACTCGCCGTAGACGGCCGGCTCGCCGCCGCCGTCCAGCAATTGCACGTTGTGCAGCCCCTCGCGGCGCAGCCGCTCGCACAGGAAGTCGCGCGCCTGCGCCATGTGCGCGGCAAAGGCCGGGTCGGCGCTGACGCTGGGGATGCGCAGGAACGCCTTGAGCCAGTGCGCGATGGACGGCTGGCGCTCGTCGAGATGCGCCAGCACCGGCTGGATGAGAGTGTCGGACATGCAGACTCCGTGGGAAGGAAAAGGGCGGCCGCTCATTCGGCCTGGAAACCGCTGCTGCGCACCAGTTCGGTCAGGCGCGCGGTCTGTTCGGCATAGAAGGCTTCGCTGGCGGCCAGGGTCTGCGGCTCGAACAGGATCTTGCCCTGGGCCAGCAGCGTCTTGCGCGCGGCGGGGTCGGCCAGCGCCGCCTCGACCGCGGCGTGCAGCTTCTGCGCCACCGCGTCGGGCGTGCCCTGCTTGACCATGTAGGCGGTCCAGATGGTGTAGTTGAAATCCTTCAGGTTGGCGCTCTCCTGCACGCTGGGCACATCGGGCAGCATCGGCAGGCGTTCGCGGTTGAGGGTGCCGATGATGCGGATGCGGCCTTCGCGCCGCAGGTCCGCGTAGTTGGCCTGATAGGGCACGATGGCGAAGTCGATCTGGCCGCCCGCCATGTCGGTCAGCAGCGGCGACGCGCCGCGATAGGGGATGTGCGTCAGTGTCAGGCCGGCGCGCTTGGCAAGGGCCTCGGTGATGAGGTGGATCATCGAACCCGCGCCGCCCGAGCCATAGGTCAGCGGCGCGCCGCCGCGCCTGGCCAGCGCCACCAGTTCATCGACGTTGGCCACGCCCAGCCCGGCGCGCGTCATCACGACATAGGGCGAGGTGGCGACCGGCGCGATCATGCGGAAGGCCTCGGGCCGGTAGTGGACCGACTTGTTGGTCAGCCCGGCCAGGATCAGTTCGTTGGGCGATCCCTGGAACACGTAGTAGCCGTCGGCCTTGGCGCCCAGCACGCGATTGGCGCCGAGCACGCCGTTGGCGCCGCCCAGGTTCTCGACGATGACCTGGCCGCCCAGCGTCCCGGTCATCGGCCCCTGCAGCGCGCGCGCCGTGATGTCGCTGGCGCCGCCGGCCGGATACGGCACCATCAGCGATACCGGCCGGACGGGGTAGTCTTCGGCGGCGGCGGCGCCCGTGGCCAGCAGGGCGAGCGTGGTGACGGCGGATAACAGCAATGTCTTCATCGGATTCCCTTGGGTGTTGTGTGTTTTCCGGAATGCTAGAAGCGCTGTTTTCATATGTCCAATCGATTGATTGGCTGATTACAATGCGTTTTATGCATGATTATTCGCGGCGCGGCCGCGGCCGGAGTCTTCATGAATCTTTCGCAACTGGCCCATCTGGTGGCGCTGCTGGAAACCGGCTCGTTCACCCGCGCCGCGGAATCGCTGCATCTGTCGCAGCCGGCGTTCAGCCGCAGCATCCAGCTGCTGGAGGCCGAGCTGGGGGCGCCGCTGGTGGACCGCATCGGCAAGCGCAACGAGGCCACGCCGCTGGGCCGGCAGGTGGCCGCGCGCGCCCGCCGGGTGCTGGCCGAGGTGCACGAGATCCGGCGCGAGGCCGAGCTGCTGGCGCAGGGCGAGGCCGGCGCGGTGGCGCTGGGCCTGGGCGCCGCGCCCAGCGCGCTGTTCAGCGTGCCGCTGATGCGCCATGTGATGGACGCCTATCCGCGGCTGCGCGTGCGCCTGTCGCGCGGGCCGACCGACGCGCTGCTCGCCGGCCTGCGTGAACGCGCCCTGGACGCGCTGGTGGTGCACGTGCGCACGCTGGACAACGACGCCGACCTGGACGTGGCCGCCATGCCCAGCCTGGCGTCGGGCTTCGTCTGCCGCCCGGACCATCCACTGCTGGCGGGCCCCGCGCCGTCTCTGCCGCAGGTGCTGGCCTATCCGGTGATGTCCACCGGCCTGTCGCCGGAGATCCGGCGGCGCGTCGCGGCGGCGCGGCCGGACGGCTTCGAACTGCACATGGAGAGCGAGGACATCGCCGGCCTGCTCGATATCGCCGCGCGCTCGGACGCGGTCTATCTGGGCGTGCTGGCGTCGGCCGCGGGGCCGATCGCCGCGGGCCGCCTGGCGCGCCTGCCGCCGCCGCCGGACTTCGACATCGCGGCGCACTTCGCCTTCGTCACGCTGCGCGGCCGCAGCGAAAGCCCGGCCACCCGCATCGCGCGCGAGTTCTGTTTCGAGCAGATGCGGCGGGCCGCGCAGGGTTCGGCCGCCGAGGGCTAGGGCCGGTTCACACGACAAGAAGCCTCGCACAGGCCCTGGGACGCGCCTTGCGGTGTGGACCGCCCCTGGCGCGGCGGATTCATGCCGCTTTCTGCACAATCGGCATGCCAGCCCTGATCAATCGCGCGGCCGTCTTGGCGTATCCTGCTGCGGTCGGCGTCCCGCGTCGGCGGCGCGCGCCGCCGGCCATGCCTCTTTTCCTGGATTCCCCATGCCCACTGGCCTTTCGTCCGCGTTGCAGCGCTTTCCCCGTCATGCCTTGCTCGACGGCCCCACGCCGATCCAGCGCCTGGCCGGACTGGAGGCGGCCCTGGGCGCCTCGGCCAACGGCGTGCGCCTGTACGTCAAGCGCGACGATCACATGTCGCTGGGCGGCGGCGGCAACAAGCTGCGCAAGCTGGAGTTCCTGTTGGGCGAGGCGCGCGCGCAGGGTGCCGATACCGTGGTGACGGTCGGCGGCCTGCAATCGAACCACGCGCGCCTGACCGCGGCGGCCGCGGCCCGCGCCGGCATGGCCTGCGAGCTGGTGCTGGGCCGGGTGGTGCCGCGCGACGACGTCGATTACGAGGAAAACGGCAACATGCTGCTGAACCGCCTGTTCGGCGCGACGGTGCATGCGCTGCCGGCGGGCGCCGATGCCATGGCGGCGGCGCTGGAGCGGGTGCGCGCGCTGGAGCTGGCCGGGCGCCGCGTCTACCTGGCGCCGCTGGGCGGGTCGACGCCTGTCGGCGCGCTCGGCTACGCCGCCTGCGCGCTGGAGATCCTGACGCAGTCGCGTGAACTGGGCGTGGACTTCGCCCGCATCGTGGCGGCCAACGGCAGCGCCGGCACCCATGCCGGCCTGGCGGCCGGCATGGTCGCGGCGGGCCTGCCCGCCACCCGCGTGCAGTCGTTCACCACGCTGGCCGACGTCGAGGTCGCGCATGCCAAGACGGTCGACCTCACCGCCGCCACGCTGGCGCTGCTGGCGCAGGGCCAGGCGGACGAGATCGCGGCGCCGGCGCCCAACGACATCCTGGTCGATGGCAGCCAGCGCGGCCTGGCCTATGGCGTGCCGACGCCGGCCATGCTGGAGGCGGTCGGCCTGCTGGCGCGCAGCGAAGGGCTGCTGCTCGATCCGGTGTATTCGGGCAAGGCCTTCGCCGGCCTGCTGGCCGACCTGCGCGCCGGCCGCCACGCGCCGGGCAGCGACGTGCTGTTCGTGATGACGGGCGGCGCGCCCGGCCTGTACGCCTACAAGTCCGCGTTCCAATGAAAAACGGGCCGGCCGCCGCGAGGCGTCCGGCCAGTCCTGGACGAAACCAGGGGTGGGGCGTCAGTCCTTGGCCATCAGCCCCAGGTACTCGATCAGGCTTTTTTCCTTGACGTAGGTGGCCTGCGCCCAGGCCTTGTAGTCGGCGCTGTCGCGGTAGGCCGGCTCCTGGTTCAGCTGCTTCATGATCTCGATACTGGCCGGGTCGAACAGCGCCTTCTTGAAGGCGTCATGCAGCGTCTTGACCACCGCCGGGTCCATGCCCTTGGGGCCGGCCAGGCCATAAGGCGAGGTCGACACGACCTTGTAGCCCAGCTCCTGCGCCGTGGGCACGTCGGGCCAGCGCGTGGTGCGCTTGTCGCCGAACGTCACCAGCAGCCGCATCTTGCCCGAGTCCACGAACTGGTCCCAGCCGGTGGCGTCGCTCTGCGCCATCACGTGGCCGCCCAGCAGCGCCTGCTGCATGTCGGCGTTGCCCTTGTACGGCACGTGGTTCAGCTTGACCTTGGCGTTGATGGCCACTTCCTCGATCAGCAGGTGCGGCGATGAGCCCACGCCGGTCGAGCCGTAGTCGACGCTGCCGGGGTTCTTGCGCGCGGCTTCGATGTATTCGTTGAAGGTCTTGTAGGGCGAGTCGGCGCGCACCGTGAAGCCGAAGGTGTAGCCCGACAGCCCCAGGATGAAGGTGAAGTCGTTGATCGGATCCCACGAGGTCTTCTGCATGTAGGGCATGCGCAGCATCGCCAGCGTGTACAGCGCGACGGTGTAGCCGTCGGGCTTGGCGGTGCGCGACATGGTGGCCGGGCCGAGCGTGCCGCCGACGCCGGGCCGGTTCTCGACCACGACCGGCTGGCCCAGGTACTTGGAAGCGTCCTGCGCCACGATGCGCATGTGGCGATCGGTGGAGCCGCCGGCCGGGAACGGCACGATCAGGGTGATGGGGCGATTGGGAAAGGCGCTTTGCGCCGACGCGGCGGGCGCCAGCGCGCCGCCGGCCAGCGCCAGCAGCAGGGCGCCGACGCAGGCGCGGCGCAGGGGTTGATGGGCCATGGGGGCGTGTCTCCAGTGTGGTTTTTTTATGGGGCGCCGGTCAGCCGCGCAGGGCGACCTTGACCGGCAATCGTTGCAAGGCCTCGCGCAGCTGCTCCTTCAGCGGCGCGGGGGTGGCGGCGTCGGCTTCGACGGCGACGTCGGGCTGCGCGTCGGGCAGCACGCGCAGCAGGGGACTGTCCGGCGGCAGGCCGGCCTGTTCGAGGACGCGCTCGACCACGGCGCGCGCCGAGACCGCTGTCGCCAGGCGGCGCAGGTCGGGCTTGTAGATCTTGCCGACGTTGGTCATGGGCATCTGCTCGAGCACGATCACGCGCTTGGGCCGCGCCGGCGCCTCGTCGACGTGGGCGGCGGCGTAGGCGACCAGCTCGGCCTCGGAGACCTCGACGTCGTCGGCCAGGGTCACGAAGGCGATCGGCAGCTCGCCCGCGTACGGATCGGGCGCGCCCACCGCGGCGCAGATGCGCACCGCCGGATGCGAGGCCAGCGCGTCCTCGATGGTCTTGGGATCGATGTTGTGGCCGCCGCGGATGATCAGGTCCTTGGCGCGGCCCTGCAGGTGCAGGCGGCCCTCGGTGTCGAGGAAGCCGACGTCGCCGCTGATGAGCCAGCCGTCCTCGGTGAAGGCGCGGGCGGTGTCCTCGGGGTCGAGAAAGCCGGGAATCACGTTGGGCGACTTGAACAGCAGCATGCCGGCCTGCCCGGGCGGCAGGTCGCGCGCCGGCTGGCCGGCGGGCGCGTCCAGGCCGACCACGCGCACCTGCACGTAGGGCAGCGGAAAACCCACGCAATTGACCGGGAAGTCCGAGCCGGGCGGCGTGATCGAGGTGATGCCGGCCATTTCCGTCATGCCCAGGCTTTCGTTCACGTGCAGGCCGAACAGGCGCTCGAAGCGCGCCGCCAGCTCCGCCGGCAACGGCGCGGCGCCGGTGCGGCAGTAGCGCAGGGTCGAGATATCGGCGCCGTCCAGCGGAATCTCGGCCAGCGCCGCCAGGATGGTGGGCACCCCTTGCAGCGAGGTGGCGCGGTGGCGCTCCACCAGCCGCCAGTAGTTGCGCAGCACCTCGCGGTTGCGCAGCAGCAGCGTGGTCGGGATCACGGTCTGCACGCCGGCCGACAGCGCCGCCAGCGAGGCGGGCAGCACGCCGGCCACGTGGAACAGCGGATAGCCGTTGATGACCACGTCGCCCGGCCCCGCGCCCTGCAGTTGCACCGCCGCCCAGGCCGTGAAGACCTGGTTGGCGTGGGTATGGATGGCCAGCTTGGGCGCCCCGGTAGTGCCGCCGGTATGGAAATAGGCGGCCACGTCGTCGGCGCGGATCACGCGTTCGTTCAGCAGCCGGTCCAGCGGCTGGGCGGCGCGCGCGCTGTTGAAGTCGAGCGCGTCGTCCGGCAGCGCCGGCCGCCGCGACGGCGGTTCGTCATGCGGCGCCACGCGCAGCAGCGTGCGCAGCGATGGCACCCGCTCGCGCAGCCGCAGGGCCTTGGACCACGACTCGCACTCGGTGTCCGAGCCATACGCGATCAGCACCTTGGCGCCGGCGGCGGCCAGCAGCGAGGCCAGCTTGTCCTCGGTCAGCAGCGGGTTGAGCGGCTGCACGATGCCGGCGGCCTCGCCGCCCCACAGCGCCAGGTGGTATTCGAGGCAGCCGGGCAGCAGCACCCCGACCGCATCCGTCGGACCCACGCCCAGGCTGTGCAGCAGGTTGGCGGTCTGGTGGATGCCGGCCAGCAGTTCGTTGTAGCTCCAGCTGATCGCCGGTTCGTCGGGGTCGGCGCTGCACAGGAAGGTCAGCGCCAGGCGGTCGCCGAAGGCGGCGGCCGAGTTGCGCAAGAGCTCGTAGGTGCTTTGCACCGTCAGCGTTTCGGCCAGCGGCCGCGCCGCCAGGCGCTGGACGTCGGCGGCGGTCCTGACCGGGAAGGGGGCCGAGAAGGGCCGGGCGAGGGGCGGGGCGATGGGGGCGTCTGTGCGGGCCTGCGTCATGATGTGCTCCTCGCCGCTCAGGCCCGCCCCAGGGCGATGTAGCGCCGCAGGTGGTGGTCCTCGTCGCCCAGCTGGTGGTCGATCATGACCAGCCGCTTGGCGTAATGCGCCAGCGGCAGCTCCCAGGTCGTGCCGATGCCGCCGTGCAGCTGGATGCTCTCTTCGGCCACCAGCGTGCCGATGCGGCCGATGGTGTACTTGGCGGCCGACAGCGCGCGTTCGCGCGTGGCGCGGTCGGGGTGGTCGAGCGCGGCCGCGGCGTTGATGACCGCCGAGCGCGCCTGCTCGATCTCCAGCAGCACGTCGGCCATGCGGTGCTGCAGCGCCTGGAAGCTGCCGATCGGCACGCCGAACTGGCGCCGCGTGCGCAGGTATTCCAGGGTCGCGTCGCGGGCGCAGTCCATCGCGCCCACGGCCTCGGCGCACAGCGCCAGGATGCCGCGGCCGGTGGCATGCTCCAGCAGCGCATGGCCGGCGCCGGCCTCGCCCAGCAGGCTGTCGGCGCCCAGCGCCACGTTCTCGAAGCCGAGTTCCGCGGCGCGGCCGCCGTCGATCAGGTCGTAGCCGCGCACGGTCACGCCCGGCGTGCCGGCGCTGACCAGGAACAGGCTGATGCCGGCTGCGTCGTCCTCGGCGCCGCTGGTGCGCGCCGACACCAGGAACAGGTCGGCATGCTCGCCGCCCGTCACGACGGCCTTGGCGCCGTTCAGCGCCCAGCCGTCGCCGCTGCGCTCGGCGCGCGCGCGCACCTCGTTCAGGGCGTAGCCGGAGCCGGGCTCGGCCGCGGCCAGCGCGGCGGTGATGCTGCCCGCGATCAGGCCGTCCAGCGCCTCGCGCTGCGCCGCGCTGCCGGCGCGGGCGATGGCGCTGCCGACCATCAACGCATCCAGGAAGGGTTCCAGCACCAGGCCGCGGCCCAGCGCCTCGAACACCACGCTGATGTCGAAGCCCGCGCCCCCCAGGCCGCCGTGCTCCTCGGCGAACAGCGCGCCGATGGCGCCCAGTTCGGCATAGCGGCGCCAGAATTCGGGGTTGTAGCCTTGCGCCATTTTTGCGTGGCGCTCGCGCGTGGCGAAGTCGTATTGTTCGGCGACAAAGCGGCGCAGCATGTCGGACAGCATGCGCCGGTCTTCGGTGTGTTCAAAGTTCATGGCCGGCCTTTACAGTCCCAGGATCATCTTGGAGATGATGTTCTTCTGGATTTCGTTGGAGCCGCCGAAGATCGACAGCTTGCGGTTGTTGAAGTACTGCGCCGCGGCGCTGTCGGCGCCCTCGGGGCCGATGGGCGCGGCGTCGTAGCCGTCGTGCAGGGACTCGGCCACGAACGGGCGCGCATAGGGGCCCATGGCGCGGCGGTTCAGCGCGGTGATCTCCTGGCGGATCTGGGTGCCGCGGATCTTGAGCATCGAGCTTTCGGCGCCGGGCGCGCCGCCGCCGGCCACCGCCGCCACCACGCGCAGGTTGGTGGTGCGCATGTTGGCCAGTTCGATCTCCACCCGCGCCAGCCGCGCGGCGAAGTCGGGATCCTCGGCCAGCGGGCGGCCGTTCTTCTTCTGGCTGGCGGCCACCGTCTTCAGGCGCTCCAGCGCCGCGGTCGACTGGCCGACGCCGGCGATGTTGGTGCGCTCATAGGTCAGCAGGTACTTGGCGCAGGTCCAGCCGCGGTTTTCCTCGCCCACCAGGTTCTCGACCGGCACCCGCGCGTCCGAGAAGAACACCTCGTTGACCTCGTGCTCGCCGTCCAGCGTGATGATGGGGCGCACCTGCACGCCCGGGCTGGCCATGTCGATCAGCAGGAAGCTGATGCCTTCCTGGCGCCGGCCCTCGCTGGAGGTGCGCACCAGGCAGAAGATCATGTTGGCGTACTGGCCCAGCGTGGTCCAGGTCTTCTGGCCGTTGACGACGTAGCGGTCGCCGTCGCGCACCGCGGTGGTCTTGACCGAGGCCAGGTCCGAGCCAGCGCCGGGCTCGGAATAGCCCTGGCACCACCAGTCCGAACCGTCCAGGATGCGCGGCAGCCAGTGGCGCTTCTGCGCCTCGTTGCCGTACTTGATCAGCACCGGCCCCAGCATGCTCAGGCCGAACGGCACGATGCGCGGCGCGCCAGCCAGCGCGCATTCGTTGTCGAAGATGAACTTCTGCGTGGCGCTCCAGCCGGTGCCGCCGTATTCCACCGGCCAGTGGCTGGCGAGCCAGCCCTGGCGGTTGAGGATGGCGTGCCATTCGACCATGTCGGCGCGCGCCAGCAGCTTGCCCTGCGTGACCTTGGCCGACAGGCGCGCCGGCAGGTGCGCGGCCAGGAAGGCGCGGACCTCGTCGCGGAAGGCGTTTTCTTCGGGGGTGAATTCCAGATCCATCGGGCGATTCCTCAGTAGATTTCGAACAGGCCGGCCGCGCCCATGCCGCCGCCCACGCACATGGTGACGACGGCGTAGCGCGCGCCGCGGCGGCGGCCTTCCAGCAGCACGTGGCCGGCCAGGCGGGCGCCGGTGACGCCGAACGGGTGGCCCAGCGCGATCGAGCCGCCGTTGACGTTCAGCCGCTCCATCGGGATGCCCAGGCGTTCCTGGCAGTACAGGGCCTGCGAGGCGAAGGCTTCGTTCAGTTCCCACAGGTCGATGTCGTCGACCTTCAGGCCGTGGCGCGCCAGCAGCTTGGGCACGGCATAGACCGGGCCGATGCCCATTTCATCGGGTTCGCAGCCGGCGATCGCCAGGCCGCGGAACGCGCCCAGCGGGCGGATGCCGGCGCGTTGCGCCTCGGCCGCTTCCATCAGCACGCAGGCGGCGGCGCCGTCCGACAGCTGCGAGGCGTTGCCGGCCGTCACGAACTGGTCCGGGCCGCGCACCGGCGCCAGCTTGGCCAGCGCCTCGTAGGTGGTGCCGGGGCGGTTGCAGGTATCCTGGTCCACCGTGACCTCGCGTTCCGACACGGCGCCGGTGGCGCGGTCGGTGACGGCCATGGTGGTGGTCACGGCGACGATCTCCTCGCGCAAGCGGCCGGCGGCCTGCGCGGCCTCGGTGCGCGCCTGGCTCTGCGCGGCGAAGCGGTCCTGCGCCTCGCGGCTGATGCCGTAGCGCGCGGCGACGATGTCGGCGGTCTCGATCATGGGCAGGTACAGCTCGGGCTTGTTGGCCACGATCCACGGGTCCATGCCGCTGACGCCGTCGTCGCGGGTGCGGATCTGCGAGACCAGCTCGACGCCGCCGGCGAGCATGGCGGGCGCGCCGTCCATGACGATGCGCGCCGCGGCCGAGGCGATGGCCTGCAGGCCCGAGGCGCAATAGCGGTTGACGGTGGCGCCGCCGACACTGACCGGCAGGCCGGCGCGGATCACCGCCTGGCGGCCGATGTTGCGGCCGGTGGCGCCCTCGGGGTAGCCGCAGCCGATGAAGGCGTCCTCGATCAGGGCGGGGTCGATGCCGCTGCGTTCGACCGCGGCGCGCACCGCGTGGGCGGCCAGGGTCGGCCCGGCGATCAGGTTGAATTCGCCGCGCTGCGCCTTGGTGATGGGCGTGCGGGCGGTGGAGACGATGACGGCTTCGCGCATATCGGTTTCCGTTGGGTGAGTGGGGTCAGGCGGCCTGGTTCAGGCTGGCGAAATCGCGGCCGGATTCGGCCAGCTCGATCAGCAGCGGCGACGGCTTCCAGAACGCGGGGTCTTCCTTGGCGTACGCGCGGATGTCGGCCAGCACGTTGGCCAGTCCGACGCGGTCGGCGTAGTGCATCGGCCCGCCGCGGTGGCGCGGAAAGCCGTAGCCCGACAGGAACACCATGTCGATGTCCGACGGCCGCAGCGCGATGCCCTCGCGCAGCACGTTGGCCGCCTCGTTGATCATCGCCGCCAGGTAGCGGCGCTGGATGTCCTCGGCGCTGAAGGCGCGCGGGGCGACGCCGGCGCGCTGGCGCTCGGCGTCGATGATGGCCAGCACTTCCGGGTCGGGCGTGCCGTGGCGCGCGCCGTCGGGGTACAGGTAGAAGCCGCGGCCGGTCTTCTGGCCGAACCAGCCGCGCTCGCACAGGCGGTCCGGGATCTGCACATAACGCAGCGCCGGGTCGCGGGTGGCGGCGCGGCGCTTGCGGGTGGCCCAGCCGATGTCGCCGCCGGCCAGGTCCACCATCTGGTACGGACCCATGGGATAGCCGAAGTCGCGCACCGCCGCGTCGATGTCGTAGGGCGAGGCGCCGTCTTCCATCATCATGTCGGCCGCCTGGCGGTGCACCGCCAGGATGCGGTTGCCGATGAAGCCGTCGCAGACGCCCGCGCGCACCGCGATCTTGCGCAGGCGGCGCGCCAGTTCGAAGCCGGTGGCCACGGTGTCGGCCGCCGTGTCGCGGCCGACCACCACTTCCAGCAGCTTCATGATGTTGGCGGGCGAGAAGAAGTGCAGCCCGAGCACGCGGCCCGGATCGCGCGTGGCCTGGGCGATGCGGTCCACGTCCAGGTACGAGGTGTTGGTGGCCAGCACCGCGTCGGGCCGGACCACGCGGTCCAGCTGCGTGAACACGGCCTGCTTGACGTCCATGTCCTCGAACACGGCTTCGATGACCAGGTCGGCATCGCCCAGCGCCGCGTAGTCAGTGGCGCCGGTGAGGCGCGCCAGGCGGGCGCCGCGCTCGTCGGCGCTCATGCGGTTCTTGCCGACCAGCAGGTCGTAGACGTGCTCGACCCGCTGGCGGCCGCGCGCCAGCGCGGCGTCGTCCTGCTCGACCATGACCACCGGCAGGCCCGCGTCCAGCAGCGCCACCGCGATGCCGGCGCCCATCGTGCCGCCGCCGATCACGCCGACGCGCTCGAGCCGGCGCGGCCTGGCCTGCTTCAGCTCGGGGATCTTGGCGGTTTCGCGTTCGGCGAAGAAGGCGTGGATCAGGCCGGCGCGCTGCGGGCTGTCCAGGCATTGCAGGAACAGCGCGCGCTCGGTGCGCAGGCCTTCGTCGAACGGCAACTCGACGGCGGCGCGCACCGCTTCAAGGATCTTTGCCGGCGAGAACAGGCCGCGCGTGGTGGCGGCGCTGCGCTGGCCGGCGGCGTCGATCGCGGCCAGGGCGGCGGCTTTATCGGCCAGCGCCTGGCCGTCGCGGCTGCGGCGCGGCGCGGCGCCTTGCGCCAGCAGCCGGCGGGTGTAGTCCAGGCCAGCGGCCAGCGGGTCGGCGCCGCTCGCCAGTTCATCGGCCAGGCCGGCGGCGACGGCGGCCTGCGCCGTCATCGGCTTGCCCGACAGCATCAGATCCAGCGCCGCCGCGGCGCCGATCAGGCGCGGCGCGCGCTGCGTGCCGCCCGCGCCGGGCAGCAGGCCCAGCGTCACTTCGGGCAGCCCCAGCCTGGCGCCGGGCAGGGCCACGCGGTAGTGCGTGGCCAGCGCCACTTCCAGCCCGCCGCCCAGCGCGGCGCCGTGCAGCGCGGCCACGACCGGCTTGGCGCTGGCCTCGATCTGGTTGCACACGTCGGGCAGGGCGGGCGGACGCGGCGGCTTGCCGAATTCGCGGATGTCGGCGCCGGCGATGAAGTTGTTGCCGGCGCCGGTCAGCAGCACGGCCCGCACCTGCGGATCGCTGGCGGCCTGGTCGATGGCGCGCGCCAGGCCCGCGCGCACATCGGCGCTCAGGGCATTGACGGGGGGATGATCGATGGTGACGACGAGAACGTCGCCGTCGCGGCGCGTATGAACGGCGCCGGCGGGTGCGCTGGCTGTCATGGGACAGTGTCTCCGGTAGGGTCGCCGCCCGCGCCGGCCCTGGCCGGGACGCCGCGGCGGCTCAGGGAAGGCGCTGTGCCGGCGGGGCCCGGGGGCGGACGCGGCGCTGTCGCGGCGCCTGGCGGGCCAGGAACGGCCCGTCTTGTATCCGTCTATTCTTTCCCAGCAAAGAAGTCTTGACAATGGCATCCATAATTGACAACGACGATAAAAGAATTTGACAATGCCCCCGGACCGCCGGGATGCAATGGACAAAGCCAGCGCGGGTCCGGGAGATTCGATATGGATACGAAAGCGCTGACCCTGCTGGTGGAGATCGTGGACGCGGGCAACCTGAGCGAAGCGGCGCGCCGGCTGAAGATGACGCGCGCCAACGTCAGCTACCACCTGACCCAGCTGGAGCGCGCCGTCGGCATGCAGCTGTTGCGGCGCACCACGCGCCACGTCGAGCCCACCGAAATCGGACTCAAGCTGTACCAGCACGGCCGCAGCATCCAGGACGAACTGGCGGCGGCGCGCGAGGCCGTCGAAACCCTGGGCAAGACGCCGCAAGGCAAGGTGCGCCTGAGCGTGCCCAGCGGCTACGGCCAGTTCGTGATGATGCCGTGGCTGATCGAGTTCAAGCAGGCCTATCCCGACATCGTGCTGGACGTGCTGTTCGAGAACAGCGTCGACGACCTGCTGCGCGACGAGGTCGACATCGCCGTGCGCATCATGTCCGAGCCGCCGCACAACCTGGTGGCGCGCGAGCTGGGCCAGGTGCGCTACGTGGCCTGTGCCTCGCGCGATTTCGCGCGCGTCCGCGGCCTGCCGGACAAGCCGGCGGAGCTGGCGCGCCTGCCCATCATCAGCGCCGCCGTGATCGGCCGGCCGCTGCGGCTGTCGGCCTACTATGGCGGCCAGCCGCGCCAGCACGTGGTGCTGGAGCCCACCGTGATCTCGCGCAACTACGCGTTCCTGCGCGAGGCGGCGCTGGCCGGGCTCGGCATCGGCGTGGTGCCCGATTACGTGGTGCACGACGACATCGCGCGCGGCGACCTGCTGCCCGCCTTGCCGCAGTGGCGGCTGAGCATCTTCGGCCGCGCGATGTACATGCTCTACATGCCCAACCGCCATCATCCGCGCGCCATCTCCATGATGATCGAGTTCATCCAGCAGCGCGCCCAGGCGGCGCACGAAGGACGGCCCGGGCTGCTGGGCGCGGCCTAGGACCGGCGTTTCGGCGGCGCCCGCCGGCTATCATCGGCGTCCGAGCCTCTGGATGCCGTCATGTCGAATGCCGATTGGAGTTTTCTCGCGCCCGCCCGGCGCGAGACGCCGGCAGCAAGGCGAGCCCGGCGCCACGGACCTGGCATCCGCGCGAAAGTTTGACAAAAAGAAACATAATGATAAAAATGCCGACCATTCCCGCGCCGGCTGGCGCCGGGAGTCCCCGGCCGCGGCCAGGGCGGTCTTGACCGCCTCTTGCCCATCGCGCCTGGCGTAGGCGTTGTTCCGATCCATTGCGGGCCTTTTCTTGCGGAGCAAGTATGGCTTTCGTGTTCATGCGCCGGATATGGTCCGGCCTGCGGCGTCCGGACGGCGCCGCGTTGCGGTGGGGCATGTTGGGACTGGCGGCGATGTTGGCGGGGTGCGCGGGCAGCGAGCCGCGCATCGGCGACGCCTACACGGTGCACACCCCGATCTACGCCGACAACCGCATCTTCTATCTCAAGCCCGGCGACGATGAGCGCGCGCGCGTGCTGGAGCAGGCCGGCGCGCCGGCCTCTTCCGACGCGGAACGGCTGCTGGCGGTGCCCGCCAATGCGCCGCTCTCGATCATGATGCGGTCCGTCGAGATCCCGGCGCTGAAGGACGCGGCGGGCGTCAAGACCGCCGGCATCGACGGCCCGGCGGACTACGCGGTCATTCTCGACATCGCCGCCAAGGACGACGGCAGCAACCAGTCCATCGTGGTCTGGTACCAGCGCGGCGTGCAGCCCGATCAATCCCTGAACTTCTCCAATCTGCTGGTGTATTACGTGCAGCGCTGGGACGAGCGCGTGGCGCCGTCGTTCCGGCTGCGCGTGATGGACGTCACCACCGAACGCAACGCCGAGACCCTGCGCGCGCTGCAACGGGCGCAGGGCGTGGCCAACGGCGCGGCCAGCCTGGCCAACAATCCGCTGGTCTCGCCGCTGGTGGGGGTGGCCTTCACCGCCGCCGAGCTGGTGCTGGCGAACCAGCGCAACCGCATGGTGCTGGACTACAGCGTGCAGCTGTATTCGCAGTCGGCGGTGAGCCAGTCGGCCGGCTCCAACCTCGGCCTGCTCAAGCAGGGCACCTACGTGGTGGTGGGGCGTCCGGTGGCCGGCACGCGCGCGTTCTGGGAAAAGGCGCTGACCTACAACACCCGCACCAACCAGGTGATGGACGGCGCCGCGCCGCTGAACGTGCCGACCGCGCTGGTGTCGGTGGGCACCTTCGAGAGCATCGTGCCCAAGTCGGTGCTGGAAAAGTCGGTGGCGCTGACGGCGCTGCTGAGCAAGGTCGGCGCCAGCGCCTCGGTCGAGCAGGTCAGCGACGCGCAGGGCCGGCTGCAGGCCGCGCTGACCGCCTACACGCTGGGCGAGCGGCTGGCGCGCTATCGCGACCAGAAGACGCTGGACGAGATTTCGACCAAGCTGGCCGACGATGATTTCTCCAAGTCCCTCGGCAGCGAGGAAGCCTTCCTGCTGTTGCGCGGCCTGAACGCCTGCTATCGGTTGCAGAAGCCGCTGGCGGACCTGGAGGAATTCCGCACCTATCACGACAAGCCGGAGGGCCAGGCATGCGCGGCCAGATCCTAGCGCCGCGCGCCAGCGAGGGCGGCGGCTTCCTGCGGTGGCTGCCCCGGTTGTTGCTGCCGGCCCTGGCCGCGGTGCTGTTCGGCGGCTGTGCGTCGACCGCCGGACAGGCCCGGCTCACGGCGCCGGCGCCGGCGGGCATCGCGGATCCCGGACCGGTCACGGTGCCGGCTTCGTGGACGGCCGCCGCGACGCCGATGCCGCGGCTGTTCTCGCATCGGCTGCTGGTGCCGCCGCTGCAACTGGTGCAGATCGCTTTCTCCGCAGAGACCCCGACCGTGCTGGCGGCCATGCAGCGGTTCGCCGCCGCCGCGCCGTCCGCGCTGGAGGCGCGCGGCCTGTTGCGGGCCCGGACCCTGATCGAGCCGGACACCGGCTGGCTGACGTTGATTGCCCGCGCGCAAGGCGTGGACTGGGTGTTCGGCCTGCAGTTCAGCGCCGACGGCGGCGGGCTGCTGACACTGCGGTTGCGCACGGCGGGCGCCGGCAATATCGACAATCCGCGCCCGCAGGAAATGGACGCGCACATCGCCACCCTGGCGGCGCTGGCGCCGGGCCTGCTGGCCGATTGAATGCGGCGCGGCGGGCGCGCGTCTCTGGTATAAGGCCTGGAGTCGCCATCGGCCGCGGGGCCGATGGTCCCGACCTGACCGAGAGAGGTACACCTTGCCGCATCCGCTCACCGCGCCTCGCCTGCTGGCGTTGACGGCCCGCCAGTTCAGCGCGCAGGTTCCCGCCATGGTCGCCGCCGCGCCGTGGGCCTGCGTGCTGTTCGCGCTGTCGCTGCCGGGCGCGCTTCTGCTGAACCAGGCGGGCGGTCCGCGCGAAACCTGGTTCCTGCTGGCGGCGGTGGTCAATCTGCTGGCCCTGGCGCGCGTGGCGCTGGCGTGGCAGCGCCAGCTGGCGGGCGTGCCGCGCCAGGCGCCCAGCCTGGATGGCGCCCAGGCCCGGGTGCTGGCCCTGGTGTTCGCGGCGATCGTCGCGATCGCCGCCCTGAAGTCGATCAGCGGCAGCCTGACGCTCTCCCTGTATTTCCAGATGCCGAACACGCCCAGCACGGTGTTCCTGGCCATCGCATTGCTGTTGCTGATAATCCTGTGGCTGCCCATGACGCACCTGCTGGGATCCTGGTCCCTGGCCCTGCCGCAGGCCGCCCTGACGGATGGCTATGGCTGGCGGCGGTCGCGCCAGGCGCTGCGCGGCTCGGTCTGGCCGTTCGCTGTCGTGCTGCTGTTGCTGACGGGCCTGACCGAGGTGACCGGCGCCGCGTTGCGCCAGGCGCTGCTGTTGTGGCGCTCCGACGCCATCATCACGGCGGCGGGCGGCCTGTTGCTGACGCTGGCGCTGCTGCTGTTCCTGTCGATCCTGTGCGCCACCGCGTACCGCGAACGCGCCTGAGCGGTTGCGCCGGCGCGCGGGCGTTCAACGCAGCATCGGCAGGCTGCCGGTCAGCGCGTTGATCCAGCGCTTGGCGCCGGCCAGGCCGACGCCGAGCAGGGGCTGGTCGCGGTGCGAGGTCTCGCGGTGCCGCGCCCAATAGTGGGCGGCCTCATGGATCTCGCGGGCATAGGCCGGGAACACGGCCAGCCGCGCGCCGTCGGGCGGCGCGGACGCCAGCCGTTCGCGCAATTGCGCCATGCGCACCGCATCGGCCGAGAGCACGATGATGGGCAGGTGCGAGATGGCCGACGAGGCCATGCCATCGGGGTCGCGCAGCGGCGCGCCGGCCCAGCCGGGCAGGGCGGCCGCGAGGCCCGCGGCCAGGCAGGCCGAGACGTTGGCGGCCTGGCCCACGCCGAGCGTTGCCGCCAGCACGATCACGATTTTCTCCGGCACGGCGGGCGCGGACGGGACGACAGGGGAGGTGGGGACGGACATGCGCGGTTCCTCGGCAAAAGCCGCCATCGTCGGCGCCGGCGGCCGTCCTGTCTTGAACGCCAGTGAACGGGGTCAGGCCGCCGCCAGCCGCGTCAACGCCGCCGCGGCGCCGGTCAGGTCCGGCAGCACCGTGGCGCCGCGCTCGGCCAGCAGCCGCGCCTGCGCCGTCGCGCCCACGCCCAGGAAGCGCAGGCCCAGCCGGGCGGCCACCTCCAGGTCCCAGCGGCCATCGCCCATGGACAGCGCCATGCCATCACGCGCCTGCGGATGGCGCTGGCGCGCATGCGCCACGGCGCGCGCCACCAGGGCGTCGCGCGCCGGTTCCTCGCTGGCGGTGAACAGCGCATCGGGCCGGTAAACGATGCCGGCCGCGTCCAGCTTCAGGCCGCTGACCGCGCGCACGCCGCCGGTGGCGTAGACCACCGCCCAGTCCGAGTCGTCGAGCCAGCGCGTGAAGGCCGCCGCGCCGGCGATTTCGCGGATCGGCGCGGTCGCCATGGCGGCGCGAAAGCGCTCGGCCAGGTCCTGCTCGAAGCCGGCCTGCATCGCGGCGGACGGCGCCGCCAGGCCGTGGCGGGCGAGCGCATGGCGCAGGATGCCGGTGTCGGTGTGGTGGGGGTAACCGCCCCAATCCGTGTCCAGCGACGGCAGCGCCAGCGCCTGCATCGCGCCCAGGAAGGCGCGCTGGTGCAGCGCCACGGTGTCGGTCAGGGTGCCGTCGATGTCGAGCACGAGGATGTGTTTTTTCATTGGGTGGCCGCGGCAATGTCAAAATCCGGATTCTAGGAACGGGCGACCCCGCCGGTGGCGGGGATCCGGACAATGACTACGCCGTTTCGGACAACCCGGCGGCGCACCCACGATGACGGCGCAGAACAGCACCCGCGGCACCCGCAAGAGCACCAACCAGGTCGACTACCAATGGCTCGATCGCCCGCTGGGCGCCATGCCCAAGGAGTATCCGGACGGCCATCACAGCCGTCCACACCAGCACCCGCGCGACCAGCTCATGTACGCAGTGCAGGGCGTGATGCAGGTCAGCGCCGCCGGCAGCGTGTGGCTGGTGCCGCCGCGCAGCGCGCTGTGGATGCCGGCCGGCGTGACGCACGAGACCCGCATGCGCGGCCGCGTGTCGCTGCGCACGGCCTACATCGTGCCCGGGCTGGGCGCGGGGCGCGGGCCGGCGCTGACCGGCGTGTCGCCGCTATTGCACGAGCTGCTGCTGCGCGCCGCCGACATGCCGATGGACTACGACCCGCAGGGCAAGGACGGCCTGATTGCGCAGTTGCTGATGCGCGAGATCGACTGGGACGGCCTGGCCCACCTGGACATGCCGTGGCCGGCCGATGCGCGCCTGCGCGCCATCCACGAGCACCTGCTGCGCCAGCCCGCCGATGGCGACGGGCTGGCCGCCTGGGCGGCGCGCCTGGCGCTCTCCGAGCGCACGCTGGCGCGGCTGTTCGTGCGCGGCACCGGGCTGGGCTTCACCGCCTGGCGCCACCGCGTGCGCCTGATGGTGGCGTTGAGCCGGCTGGCGCAGGGCGCGCCGGTGGGCGTGGTGGCCCACGAAACCGGCTATGCCACGGCCAGCGCCTTCGCCGCCATGTTCAAGCGCCTGACCGGCGGCTTGCCGAGCCGTTACCTGGCGGCATCCGCGCCGGCCGCGCGCTAGAGGCCCGTGCCGGGCCGCTGTGGGCGCCGGTGGGTCGCGGGTCCTCAGCCGCGCCGCGCCAGCGCGCCGGCGCCGGCATAGACGGCGGCCGCGCCCAGTTCGCGCTCGATGCGCAGCAGGCGGTTGTACTTGGCGGTGCGGTCGGCGCGCGACAGCGAGCCGGTCTTGATCATGCCGCAGTTGGCCGCCACCGCCAGGTCGGCGATGCTGGTGTCCTCGGTTTCGCCGGAGCGGTGCGACATCACCACGCCGTAGCCTGCGCGGCGCGCCAGCGCCAGCACCTGCGCGGTCTCGCTGAGCGTGCCGATCTGGTTGATCTTGACCAGGATGGCGTTGGCCACGCCCTGGTCGATGCCGGCCTGGAACAGCCGCGGGTTGGTGCAGAACACGTCGTCGCCCACCAGCTGGCAGGCGCCGGCCAGCGTCGCGCCCAATGTCTTCCAGCCGATGATGTCGTCCTCGGCCATGCCGTCCTCGATCGAGACGATGGGGTAGTCGCGCACCAGCCCGGCCAGGTACTGCACCTGCTGTTCGGCGTCGCGCAGCAGGTTCTCGCCGTGGTAGCGGTAGCCGTCCGGGCCGTGGAATTCGCTGGCGGCCGGGTCCAGCGCCAGCGCGATGTCGGCGCCGGGGCGCAGGCCGGCGCGCTCGATCGCGGCCATGATGAAGTCCAGCGCCTCGGGCGCGTTGCGCAGCGTGGGCGCGAAGCCGCCTTCATCGCCCACGTTGACGCTGTGGCCGGCCGCCTTGAGGGCGTGGCGCAGCGTGTGGAAGACCTCCGCGCCCATGCGCAGCGCCTCGCGGAAGCTGTCCGCGCCCGCCGGCAGGATCATGAATTCCTGGAAATCCAGCGGGTTGTCGGCATGCGCGCCGCCGTTGATGATGTTGATCATCGGCACCGGCAGGGTCTGCGCCTGCACGCCGCCGATGTGGCGCCACAGCGGCAGCCGCTGGCTGTGGGCGGCCGCGTGCGCCACCGCCAGCGACACGCCGAGCAGGGCGTTGGCGCCCAACCGGCTTTTGTCGGGCGTGCCGTCCAGTTCGATCATGATCTGGTCGATCCGGGCCTGCTGATCGGCCGGCAGGCCCAGCAGGGCGGCGCGCAGTTCGGTATTGACCGCGCCGACCGCGCCCAGCACGCCCTTGCCCAGATAGCGGGCGGCGTCGCCGTCGCGCCGCTCCAGGGCCTCGCGTTTGCCGGTCGAGGCGCCCGACGGCACCAGGGCCAAGCCCTGGGCGCCGTCGTCCAGGCAGACCTCGACTTCGACGGTGGGATTGCCGCGGCTGTCCAGGGCTTCGTGGGCGGCCAGGTGGGTGATGTGCATGGGGGACTCCGTAAAGGACTTGGGGAAAAGGGAAACCGTCAGTTAATTCAAACAAGCGGCAATCGGTCCAGGCGTCCGAGCGGCCCATGCATGGGGTGGCGCGGCGGGCGTTTAGCGATTGCAATGCCGACATGCTAAAAACGGGCCTTGGATCCGACAATGCAGTTTTTCTGCCACTTCGTCAGTTTTCCTGACAGATGACCCGCCATGCGCCAGTTGCCGCCCCTGTCCGCCGTCCGCGCCTTCGAAGCCATCGCCCGCAGCGGTTCGGTCACCCGCGCCGCCGAGGAACTGTGCCGCAGCCACGGCGCTGTCAGCCGCCATCTGCGCCTGCTGCAGGAGCACGCGGGCGTGGCGCTGTTCGAAAAGGACGGCACCGGCCTGCGCCTGACCCAGGCCGGCGCCACCTTCTACGCCTCGGTGCGCGCGGCCTTCGACCAGCTGGAAAACGCCTACGAGCGCCTGGCGCGCGAGTCGCAGGCGCCGGGGCTGCACGTGGCCTGCAGCGCCACCTTCGCCATGCGCTGGCTGGTGCCGCAACTGGCCGTGTTCTATCGCAAGCATCCCGAGATCCGCATCCGCCTGTCGATGACCTCGGCGCGTGAAATGCGCAACGAGGGCGCCGACCTGATCCTGGCCTGGGATCTCTCGGGCTATGCCGAGGCCGACCGGCGCCTGTCCCTGCCGCTGGCGCCGGTGCGCTTCGGCGCGGTCTGCACGCCGGCCTATGCGCGCAGGAAGCCGGCCGCGCGCGTGCGCATCGCGCATGAATACACCTCCAGCGCCTGGAACCAATGGGAGGCCATCACCGGGCAGCCGGCTGCGCAGGGCGACACGCTGGCGTTTCCGCACACCCACCTGTGCATCGAGGCCGCGCTGTCGGGCCTGGGCGTGGCGCTGGTCGAGCGGCGGCTGATCTCGCGCGAATTGCAGGAGGGGCAACTGGTGGCGCCCTATGGCTTCGTGCCGTTCGACGGGGGCCTGCGCGCGGTGCCGGCCGCCGGCCGCGCCCGCACCGCCCATGCCGATGCCTTCATCGCCTGGCTGCGCGGCGCGCTGGCCGGGCCCGAGGACTGATGGCCGCGCGGCGCCGCCAGCCGGCTTGGTATGCTGGGCGGGCATGCCCGCCGGAGACCCCATGACCGATACGCCGCCTTCCGCCAGCCCGTCCTCGCCGGCCTTCGCCACCCGCTCCGCGCTGGCGTCGCAGGCGCGCCGCGCGCAGCTGCGGCGCATGAAGATCGCCGCGCTGGCCCTGCTGGCGGCGATGATCAGCGGTTTCATCACCAGCCACGTCATGGGCGGGCAGGGCGCCTGGGCCTGGGTGCGGGCCTTCTGCGAGGCCGCCACCGTGGGCGCGCTGGCCGACTGGTTCGCGGTGGTGGCGCTGTTCCGCCGGCCGATGGGCCTGCCGATTCCGCACACCGCCATCATTCCCAGCAACAAGGACCGCATCGGCGACAACCTGGCGGTGTTCGTGCGCGACCACTTCCTCGATCCGGACACCTTGATGGCGAAGCTGCGCGGCTTCGACCCGGCCGCGCGCCTGTCGCGCTGGCTGGCGCGGCCGAAGCAGGCGCACGCGCTCAGCGACGGCGCGCGGCGGGTGGCGCTGCAGACGCTGGACCTGCTGGACGACCACGCGGTGCGCGGCGTGATCCAGGAATTCGTGGTGAAGAACCTGCGGCGCTGGGACGCGGCCGGCACCGCCGGCGAGGTGCTGGGCCTCTTGACCCGCGACGGCCGCCACCAGGAGCTGCTGGACGCCGCCATGGAACGGCTGGGCGGCTACCTCGGCGACGAGGACGTCAAGGAACGCGCCTCGGCGCTGCTGGTCAAGTTCGCCCGCAAGGAATGGCCGCGCATCATCGCCGCGGTGGATGTCATCGCCTCGGTCGACGGCATCGCCGACAACCTGGCCGACCGCCTGGCGCGCGCGCTGGTGCAGGAGCTGCGCGACGTGCTGTCCGAGCCCGACCACCCGGTGCGGCGCGACTACGAGGCCTGGGTGCTGGACTACATCGCGCGCCTGGGCGCCGATCCGGCGCTGGCCGCGCAGGTCGAGGCCATGAAGCAGCGCGCCATCGACCACCCCAAGGTGCAGGAATACGTGCAGGGCCTGTGGGACGACATCCACGCCGCGCTGCGGCGCGACCTGAGCGACGAGCATTCGGCGCTGGCCGCGCACCTGGAAAGCGCCTTGCTGGCGCTGGCGCGCAAGCTGGGCGAGGACCCGGACCTGCGCGAGGCCATCAACAGCCACGTGCTGGGCGCGGCGCGGCGCCTGACCGGGCGGCTGCGCATCGGCGTCACCGAGCACATCTCGCGCACGGTCAAGCTGTGGGACGAGCGCCACCTGGTCGACGAACTGGAACTGAGCGTGGGGCGCGACCTGCAGTACATCCGCTTCAACGGCACCCTGGTGGGCGGCCTGATCGGCGTGCTGCTGCACGCGGCGGTGCTGCTGGCGACGGGCTAGGGCGCTGGCCGGGGGGGCGGGGTCTCGTCAACCATCGCGGATTTACGGACATATCCGATGTATCAGGAATGAAGATTGCTGGCGAAGCGCCATGGCGCGGTGCTATTGTCTTTGCCAGTCGCCGGGCCTGCCGTCAGAGCTCCGGGACGACCGCCGCCCGGCCGGGCGGCCCGTATCACGCGCATCTCTCCCCAGGAGGCAAGTCCCATGAAAAAATTCTCGATTCTCGTTGCAACGCTGGCGCTGGCCGGCGCCTCGGCCGCCGCCCAGGCCGAGAGTGTCACGATGTCGGTCCTGAACGACGACGGCAGCGTGGGCAAGAGCGCGGGCACCATCACGCTCGAACAGACCAAGGAAGGCCTGAAGTTCACGCCCAAGCTCACCGGCCTGCCGCCGGGCGAGCATGGCTTCCACGTGCACGAAAAGGGTTCCTGCGCGTCGACCACGGTCGATGGCAAGGTGATGCCGGGCGGCGCCGCCGGCGGCCACCTGGATCCGCAAGGCGCCAAGGCGCACAAGGGCCCGCTGGCCACCGACGGCCACCTGGGCGACCTGCCGTTCATCACCGTGGGCGCCGATGGCAACGCCAAGACCGCCGTGGTGGCGCCGCGCCTGAAGCTGGCCGACGTCAAGCAGCACGCGTTGATGATCCACGTCGGCGCCGACAACTACAGCGACACGCCCAAGCCGCTGGGCGGCGGGGGCGGCCGCATGGTCTGCGGCGTGGTGAAGTGATGCGCCAGGCCGCCTGCTAGGCGGTGCCGTTGCGGCCGTGGGCGCGGTAGCCCGGCCGCTCGGCCAGCCGGTCGTAGTAGGCGGCCACCGCCGGCAGCTCGGGCCGCAGGGCGCTGTCCAGCGGCGTGGCGAACCAGCGGTTGACCGACAGGCCGATGGCGATGTCGGCCAGCGTGAAGGCTTCGCCGGCCACGTAGGCGCCCGTGTCACGCAGGCGCTGTTCCAGGATGCCCATGAAGTGCGCCCAGTCGCGGCTCGAGGCCTCGATGGCGGCGGCATCCCGGTGCGCCGGCGACTGCCGCGCCAGCGCCAGGAAGGCGTAGCTCCACGACCGGTTCAGGTCGGTCGCCTGCCAATCCATCCACTGGTCGACGCGGGCGCGCAGCCGGGCGTTGGCCGGATACAGCGGATTCACCGCGTCGCCGCCATACTGGTTGGCGAGATAGCGGATGATGCTGTTCGATTCCCACAGCACGAAGTCGCCGTCGCGCAGCACCGGCACCATGGCGTTCGGGTTGAGCGCCAGGAAGGCCGCGTCGGCCGTCGGGCGAAAGCCCGCGCCCCAGTCCTCGCGCGTGAACGGCAGGTCCAGTTCGACACAGGTCCAGAGGACCTTGCGGACGTTGATGGAAGAGGCTTTTCCGAGGATGTTCAGCATGATGGCGGCGAGGGGGGGGGCGTCGGGCGAGGCGCCGCGGGCGGCGGCCTCGATGGCAGGCCAGTCTAGCGGCCGCCGCTGGCCGCCGCCAGATACAGATCCGTCCCTGCGGGACCGCAACAGAAGGTCCCGGCGCCGCCGCGTGGCGTCGTTCAACCCGCCACGGTTTCCGGCTGGCGGCTCAGCCGCGCCACCGGGGAAGCCAGCAGCACCACGAATTGGGCGGCAAAGCCGACGCTGGACAGCCACAGGCAGGCTTCCATGCCCAGCCGCGCCGCCAGGGTCGCGCCGATCAAGGCGCCCACGGGCCGCGCGCCGAACGTCGCCGTGACGATCACGGCCGAGACGCGGCCCAGCAGCGCGTTGGGCGTGACCGCCTGGCGCAGCGTGGTGGTGGCGATGGTCCACAGGATCGGTCCGGCGCCGAACAGGAACAGGCCGACGCCGGCCCAGGCGCCCGCCGGCCACGCCAGCGTCGACAGCAGGATGAGGCTGGCGGCCAGCGCGCAGGTGGGGCCGGCCGCGATCATCGCGCCGAACGACAGGCGCGCCGCCAGCCATGGCGCGGCCAGGGCCCCGGCCAGCATGCCCGCGCCGTAGATGCCCAGCGTCGCGCCCACGCCGGCGGCGGTCAGGCCCAGGCGCTCCACCGCGTAGACCACGTAGACGGCCTGCAGCACGAACCAGGCGGTGTTGAAGCACACCGCCGTCACCAGCACCGGCCGCAGCAAGGGGTGCGCCGCCACGAACGCGGCGCCTTCGCGCAGTTCGCGCCACAGGTGGCGCCGCGCCGCCGCGCGCGGCGGCTCGGAAGGCAGGCCCGCCAGCAGCCCCGCCGCCAGCAGCGACAGCAGGGTGGCCAGGCCGTAGGCGACGGCGGCGCCGATGCCGCCGACCAGCGCGCCGCCCAGCGCCGGCCCGGCCGAGAACGCCGCGCTGCGCGCCAGTTCCAGCCAGCGGTTGGCCTGCGCCAGCTGGGTCGCCGGCAACAGCGTCGGCACCAGCGCGGGCGCGGCCACGTTGTAGGCCACCGTGCCGACCGCGCCCAGGAAACCCAGCGCCGCCAGCGCGGCCAGGTTCAGCCCGTCCACCGCCAGCAGCGCCAGCAGGCCCAGCAGGCTGGCGGCGCGCGCGCATTCGGCGGCGGTCATCAGGGTGCGGCGCGCGATCCGGTCGGCCAGCACCCCGGCGGGCAATGACAGCAGCAGGAAGGGCAGGGTCTGGGCGGTCTGCAGATAGCCGGTCTGCGCGGCGTTGGCGCCCAGCGCCAGCACCGCCAGCAGCGGCGCCGCCGCCAGGGCGATCTGTTCGGAACATTGGGCGGCCAGGTTGGAGGCGGCCAGGCGGCGGAACGCCGCGGGCAGGGCGGGCATGAGGGCAACGGCCGACGAGGCCGCAAAACGACGAGGGCCCGATCATGACCGGGCCCCGTGGACATCGCACTCCGTTAATTGCCGTCGCCGGCCGGCGGCGTCAGGGAATCGGCGGGTAGTCGCCGAAGCCGTCCGGCCAGGACGTCAGCACCTCGTAGCCGGTGTCGGTGACGACCACCATGTGTTCCCACTGGGCCGACAGCGAGCGGTCCTTGGTGACCACCGTCCAGCCGTCGGGCAGCTGCTTGGTCTGCGGCTTGCCGGCGTTGATCATGGGCTCGATGGTGAACATCATGCCGGGCTGCAGCACCAGGCCTTCGCCGGGGCGGCCGTAGTGCAGCACCTGCGGTTCGTCGTGGTAGATCTGGCCGATGCCGTGGCCGCAGTATTCGCGCACGATGCTGAAGTGCTCGCGGTGCGCGACCGTCTGGATGGCGTGGCCGATGTCGCCCAGCGTGGCGCCGGGCCTGACCGCCATGATGCCGGCGCGCATGGCCTCGTAGGTGGTGGCGACCAGGCGCCGCGCCAGCGGGCTGGGCTGGCCGACGAAATACATGCGGCTGGTGTCGCCGTACCAGCCGTCCTTGATGACGGCCACATCGATGTTGAGGATGTCGCCGTTCTTGAGCACCTTGGCCGACGGGATGCCGTGGCAGATCACGTGGTTGGCCGAGGCGCAGATGGTCTTGGGAAAGCCGTGGTAGCCGACGTTGGCCGGGATGGCCTTCTGCACGTTGACGATGTAGTCGTGGCAGATGCGGTCGAGTTCGTCGGTGGTGACGCCGGGGCGCACGTGCTCGGCGATCATGTGCAGCACGTCCGCCGCCAGGGCGCCGGCCTGGCGGGCCATGGCGATGTCGGCGGCGGATTTGATGGAGACCTTGCGCGCCATTTACGCGGCCTCCTGCTGGCCGGTGGGCGCCTGCCCCTGGGACAGGGCCGCGATGCTGAAGCCCTCCGCCTGTTCGATGCGGATCAGCAGTTGGCAGATGTCGGCGTGGCGCAGCTCGGGGTAGAGCTCGGACAGCATGCCGATGCGCATCCAGTGCTCGGCCTGCGAGTTGATCGAGCGGCTCAGCGCGCTGCTGGCCACGCGCAGGTTCTCGTGCATCTGCTCGGAAATCTTGACGATGCCCATAGTGAATGTTCCGTATATGGTTTGTATATGGAACGTATGTTATCGCAGGCAGGGGGGCGGACGCAACCCGCCGACCCGGCGCGCGCGGCCGCGACCGGCGCCGCGGGGCGGCGCGGTCCGGTTCCCTGGCGGGCGTGCGGGTCAGGCGGCTTGGGGGGGCGGGACTTTTCTCGAGCAGGTCCATGGCGTCCAGCTGGCGGTAGCGCGCCGGGTAGATCGAGCGCGCGTAGTCTTCGCAGGGCGTGCCCTGGGTGGCGATGGCCATCACCACGAACTCGGCGAAGTCCTCGGGCGGGCCGGCCTTGGCGTAGTCCGACGGGAAGTTGCCGTCGGCCTTGGCGGCGGCGCCCCAGGCCTTCATGTCGACGCGGGCGTTGTTGGCGTAGCTGTGGGCCAGTTCGTGCAGCACGGCGTGGTCGATCATCGCCTGGTCGCCCGACATGCTGTAGAGCGTGATGCGCGAGAACATCGTCTCGCCCACCGTGTGCGTCTCGCGCGTCGGGTCGGCCCAGGGCGGGCCCTTCACCACTTGTGCGTTGAGGCGCGTGATGCGGTCTTCCAGCGCCATGCCCTTGGCCAGGCGGATCTGCAGGTCGCGGCCCTGCAGCATCGCCTTGGGGGCGATGCCCAGGCTCTTGGCGACCTGCTCGGGCTGTGGCTGCGGTTCCTCGGTCAGGCGTTCGGTGAATTCCTGCGGCCGGCGCTGCATCAGGTCGCCGGTCCAGAGCGGATCGCGCGGTTCCAGCACCACCGGCACGCGCTGGCCGGCGGGCCAGGCTTCGTACATGACGCACTTGTCGTCGCCCGCCCGCGCCAGGTTGGCGGGCGGCTGGTAGGCAGACGGGCCGGTCAGCTTCACCGGCGCGCGCTTGGCGTCGAACATGGCCTCGGTGAGCTTGAGTGTGTCCTGCACCTGGGCGCATTTCACCGGCGCGTCCTGGGCCGCCACGGGTTCGATCGCGGCCAGCGCCGCCGGCGCGCCGGCCTGCAGGGCCTGGGGCGCGTCGTTCACGCCCGAGCCGCCACCACCGCCGCCGCCATGTTCGAGCTGGTAGAACTGCTGGCTGGCGATCAGCGTGGCGCCGCAGGAGGTCTTCATGCCTTCCAGCGCCGTGCGGCGGTCGGAGCTGACGCTCTGCACGCCTTCGACGATGGTGTGCTGGCCCGCGCACTTGGGGCAGGTGACGCGGTCGCCGACGCGCGCCATGGGCTGGCCGAAGATCTGCACGGATTCATCCCCGGTCACCACCACGCCGCCATGCGACGTGCGGTCACCCTTGCGTATTACGGATCGCTGCGCCATGGCCGCCCGTCGCTCCCAGATGAAGGTTAAGTCTGCTTACAGATAGGTGCCGTCCGGCGCCATGCGCGGCGGGCCCACGACGAAGGTGCCATCGGGCGCCATGCGCACCGGGCCGCCGCTGCCGAGGTAGCGGCCGTCGGGCGCGCGCTGCGGCGTGCCGGCCACGTAGGTGCCGTCCGGCGCGCGGGTGATGGGCCCGCCGTCGCCGACGTAGGTGCCGTCCGGGCAGCGCCGCGGCGTGCCGTTGATGAAGCGGCCGTTGGGCATCATGTGGAATGACTTGTTCATCGCGACTCCCTCAGTTTGGAGAGCTTGCATGATAGCGATGGTCCCTGATGCGTTTTGTAATAGGGCGTGTCATGTTCCAACGTAACGCCGTTACAGATATGGGATCATCGCTGCTTTCGCCGCCGGGCCATGCGCCGCTTGCGCATGGCTCGCCACCCGCAACGACACAAGACACTATGAGCGATATCGACGCACTGCTGCAGCCCATTCCGGGCGAGGCGCCTTGTGGCGCCGACATGGTCTTCTCGGCCGAATTCGACGCCATCCGCGAGGCCCGCCGCCATGATGACCCGCACCTGGACCAGGGCGACTGGGTCATCGACATCAAGGAAGCCGACTGGCCGCAGGTGATCCGCATCTGCACCGAGGTGCTGACCGAGCGCAGCAAGGACGTGCGCGTGGCCGCCTGGCTGGCCGAGGCCTGGGCCAAGACCCGCGGCTTCGCCGGCCTGCGCGATGGCTTCCTGCTGGTGGATGGCCTGTGCCGGCGCTATTGGGATGGCCTGCATCCGGTGCCCGACGAGGGCGACGTGCAGCAGCGCGTGGGCAACCTGGCCTGGCTGCTGGCGCGTTCGCAGCAGCTGGTGCGCGAACTGCCGCTGACGCAGTCCGAGGGCGGACGCTTCGGCGCGGTGCTGTGGGACAGCGCCTCGCAACTGGCCAACGCCATCAAGCGCACGCCGCAGAACGCCGCCGACATGTCGCGCGGCAAGGTCACGCTGGAGCAGTTCGACGCCGCGCGCCGCGACACGCCGCCGGCGTTCTATTCCGAACTCGAAAGCCAGTTGCAGAGCTGCTTCGGCGCGGTCGACGTGCTGGAGCTGACGCTGACCGAACGCCTGGGCGATGAAGGCCCGGCCTTCACGCCGGTGCGCACCGCCCTGAAGGACGTGACCGAACTGGCGCATCGTTTCGCCCGCGAAGCCGGCCTGCTGGTGCGCGCCGACCTGACGCCGCCGCCGGCCGCGCAGGCCGCGCCGTCCGCCGGCGCGCCCATCACCCGCATGGAGCCCACCTTGACCGCTGCCGACCTTCCGCCCACGGCCCCCGCGGCCACGCGCGGCCCGCTGCAAACGCGCGACCAGGCCCTGGCGCAGCTGCGCGAAGTGGCCGAGTTCTTCCGCCGCACCGAACCGCACAGCCCGGTGGCCTATCTGGCCGACAAGGCCGCCAGCTGGGGCGAGATGTCGCTGCATCTGTGGCTGCGCACCGTGGTCAAGAACGGCGAGGCGCTGTCGGGCCTGGAAGAGCTGCTGGGCGTGCCCAAGCCGCCCGAGAACAACGGCTGAAGGCAGGCCCCGGGCGATGGCCGCAATGGCCATCGCCGGGCAGCCGCGGGCGCGGCACTGCCACGCCCTGCGTGACGGCATCCACGCGCCGCGGCTCAGCGGCTGGCGCGGAATTCGATGCGGCGGTTCTTGGCGCGGCCCTCGGCCGTCGCATTGGTGGCCACCGGCTGGTCGGGTCCCGCGCCAAGCGTCTCGAAGCGGCCGGGCGGCAGGCCCTTGTCGACCAGATAGGACCTGACCGCGTCGGCGCGCGCCTGGCTCAAGGCCAGGTTGGTGCTGCGGCTGCCGGAGCTGTCGGTGTGGCCGATGATCTGCACCTTGTCGCTGTGCAGCTTGGGAATCACGTCGGCGACCTGGTCGAGCAGTTCGCGCCCGCGCGCCGTCAGCGTGGCGCTGCCGGTCTCGAACTCCACCACGCGATTGGTCAGCACCTTGTCCAGCAACCCCTGTTCGTCCTTGCCGGCCGCCACGCGCAGGCCGTTGACGATCTTGTAGGTGGGGTTGAGCGAGGTGGCGAAGGTGCTGGCGATCTGCTGGCGCGAGGCCTCGTTCTGCACTTCGCCCTGCAGGCGGATCTGGGTGCCGTCGACTTCCAGCTGGCCGCGGTTGATCTGCTTGAGCGGCTGGCCGATCAGCTTGCCCACGTGTTCGGACCAGTTGGGGGGCGCGACCACGCCGCCGACCTCGATCTGGTCGATGACATTGCCCACGCCGTAGACCTGTTGCAGACGCGCCAGCACGTCGGCCTTGGTGGCCTCGTCGGGCACCGCGCCGCTGGCCACCACCTGGCCGGGCTGCGGAATGACGTTGGCGGGAACGACGGTGGCGGCGTCCTGCGCCGCCGCGGCGCACGAGAACAGCGCCGCCAGGATCAGGAGAGAGACGCGCATGGTCAGGCTCCGGTGAAGACTTCGAGATAGGTGTCGAGCGCCATGCGCAGCGACAGCCGCGGTTGGTCCAGGTAGCTGGACAGCTTGGCCAGGCCGTGGCTGGCCGACACGTGGTTGCGCACCCAGGGGGCGTCCTCCAGCACGATGTGCTGTTCGGCGAAGGCCTGCGGCGTCGACAGCAGGCTGGCCAGCGTCTGCGGCGAGGCGCCGCGGAAACCCGCCACCAGGCGGTGCTTGCCGCCGATGCGGCCGATGAACACCGCGATCTCGAAGTCGGCGCGCGCCAGGAACGGCGCGATCAGCGTCATCCAGTACGAGGCCACCAGGTTGATGTAGAGCGGATCGTCGGGCAACGGCAGCGCCAGCCCGCGATCGAGCTGCGACGAGCCGCTGGACATGACCGGTTCGAGCAGGATGCCCAGCGCCAGGATGATGTCGTGCACGTTGGCCGCATGGCCGTTGCCGCGCAGCATCGCTTCCAGCCGCTCGACGGTCTGCAGGTCGACGAAGGCGTCGAAGCCGTCGTCGGCCTCGGTGCGGATCTCGCCTTCGAGTTCGTTCAGGGTCTGCAGCGCCGCGCCGGGGTCGGCATCGGTCATCAGCAGCGCGGCCGCGCCGCTCATGCGGTTCCACAGCCGGCTGAAGGCCATCGGGCTGCGGGCGATGAAGGCCAGCGGCCGCTGCACCTCGACCGAGGTCGCCGACAGGAACGGAAAGCGCCGGCCCGACTGGTCGCGGCTGGGTTGCAGGTGCCCGGCGATGGCCAGCTTGCCGCGCGAGCCGAGGATGGCGAACGGCATCGGCTCGGCCTCGTCGTACAGCGTCTTCCAGTGCGGGTCCTGGGCCAGCAGTTCCATGGTGTTGGCGACCCAGCCGTCCAGCGTGCTCATCAGCTGCGGATGCGAGGTGTTCTTGACGAAGTCGCCGCGCGCCGGGATCTTGCCGAAGTAGGCCGTGCGGAACAGGGGGGACTGCAGGTTGCTCATTGCGGCGCTCCGGGTCGCGTCTGGGCGGAGGAGGATTCGGACGTGGCGCCCACCACGGAGGAGGGCAGGCGCAGGTTGCGCAGGCCCTGGCTGCCGCCGGGCTCGCTGCCGCCGGCGCCGGGCGCCTGGGCGTTGCTGATGATGCGCAGCTTGACCGGCACGGTCACGTTCGACTTGCCCCAGCTCATGTTGAAGCTGCCGTCCGCGTTGGAGGTGCGCTGGGCGGTCGCGATCAGGCGTTCCAGGCCGAAGCGGCCCGGTTCGTTGACGATCTCGACCACGCTGCCGTCGAAGGTGGTGGCGGTGATGCGCGCGCCGGGCGCGCCCTGCGCGTTGGGCCAGACGAAGTTGACCCATTGCGGCGGCGTGTTGCGGTAGCGCAGCTGCTGGCCGTCGATCTCGATGGTGTACTCGGTCACGCCCGAGGCCGGCTTGGGCTGGATCTGGAACAGCGTCTGCGGCTGGCTGGCCGCGCCGGCGCCGGCCGCGCCGCCAGACAGCGGCGCCACCCACTGCGCGAAGTTGGCGGTGAAGGTCGGCTGCAGGCTGACGCCCATGTCGCCCCAGGTGCGCGCCGTCAGGATGTCGCCGCGGCGCACGGTCAGCGGGCCGAGGGTGTCGTTGACGTACTTGGCGATGCTGCCCTGCGGGCCGAACACCTGCCCGATCTCGTCGCTGCTGGCTTCGACGCTGGCGCGCGCGGCGAACGGATACTTCTCGGCCAGGGTCTGGTTGAAGGGCTGGTAGATCTGCGCGTTCCAGACCTTGTTCAGTTCCGACTCGGCCGGCTGCATGGCCACGGCGTAGGCCTGGATCAGCGGCCGCACCAGCAGCGGGCGCAGCGTCTCGCGCTGGGTCGCCGACAGGCCGGCCAGCATCTGCTCGTCGACCAGCTTGAGCGCGTCGGCCAGCTCCGAGTCCTTGCCTTCCAGCGTCTGGCGCAGCAGCACCAGCGAGCCGGGGCCGGGGTCGCCCTGGTTGTTGAGCAGGTTGAAGCGGGTGCGGATCTTGGACAGCGCGCCCATGTAGTTGCCCAGCAGCGACTGGTTCTCGCGCGTCACCACCAGGCGCGCCACGTCCGAGAACTCGCGGCCCACCGGGCCCATCGGAATCGCCTCGCCGTTGGCGGTGGTGGCGGCGGCGGGCGCCGGCGGCGTCTGCCGCAGGATCACGCGCTTGAACCAGCCGACCACGCCGCTCTGCGCCTGCTGCAGGCCGGCGTTGACCAGCGAGGGGTTGTCCCACGAGGTCTGTTCATAGGCGGTGTTGATGAGCTTGGCGATGGGCGAGGTCTGCGGATCGCCCAGGCGGTTCATCGCGCCCACCGACTGCTCGAAACTGGTGAACGGCTTGATGGTCACGCCGCGCAGGAACTTCTGCCATTCCTGGGCGTATTCCATTTTGTACATGGTCGCCAGGCTCTTCTGGATCTGCTCGGGGCTGCCGTCCAGCGTCAGGTCGTCGCGCGCGTTCACGCCCAGCACCCAGTCGCTGGTCTGCACTTCCTTCTTGGCGGCTTCGTTGATGGCCGGCTGGATGTACTGCTCCCAGGCCTCGCGGGTGAAGGTGCCGGGGATGGCGTAGCTGCCGGCCACCACGCCGGCGTCGTTCTCGCCGACGATGCGCGCCACCGTCATGGTCTGGAAGCGCGTGGCGGCGCGCGCCTTGAGCGTGGCGTAGGCGCGTTCGCGCGCCGGCATGCCCTGCATCACGGCGCGCAGGCTGGCGCGGGTCTTCTCGACCAGCGCCAGGTTGGTGTCGATCTGCGGCCAGCCGGCGTCGGGCGCGCGGCTGACGTAGAACGAGATCAGGCGCTCGGCGCTGCGGATCAGCTGGTCGCGCGGCATGGCGCCGCGGTTGGTCTCCAGCCAGCCGCGCCAGAAGCGCGTGATCTGGTCGGACAGGTGGGTGGGGTCGACGTGCTGGCGATTGGCCATCATCAGGTACGTCTTGAGCGCGTTGTAGGCGTCGTCGGCATTGGTTGGCGAGGCGTCCTGGAACAGCGTGTCGCCGCCCGCGCCGTGCGCGGCGCGCAGCGCCTGCGGCGCCGGTTTCGGCGCGCCGCCAGCCGCCGCGTTGCCGGACATGTCGACCTTGGCCAGGAAGTCTTCCAGGCTGACCTTGACCGGGCTCAGCATGAACTGGCGCGCGCCGTTGTAGTACTCGGCCAGCAGGCGTTCCTTGAGCACGTCGCCCTGGTACAGCCCCAGGCCCAGCGACCAGGGGCGGCTGGACGAATAGCGGTCCAGCTGCTCGATGCGGTCCTGCAGGATCTCCATGGCTTCCAGGCGGCTCTGCAGGTCGGTGCGTTCGCTCTGCAGCCGCACCACCTTGTCCAGGTCGGCCTGCACGTTCTGCGCCAGCTGGCGGTTGCCCAGGTACGACCAGCTCCAGCCGCCCAGCACCAGGCCCAGCGCCAGCACCAGGCCGAAGAAGGTCAGGTAGCGCATGCGGGTCTTGGCCGGGCTGGCGTGCTGGCGCACCAGTTTCTTGTCGGCGAAGATCACGCTGGAAAAAAGGTCGCGCAGGAAGAAGCCGTTGTGCGAGGACACGTTGCGGGCCTGGCCGCGCGCGGCCGGGCGCAGGTCGAAGCGCTCGGCCAGGCGTTCGGTCGAGGTGCTCTGCGACACGCCTTCCTGCAGCGCGCTGGTGAAGTAGAAGCCGCGGAACACCGGCTTGTACTGGAACGGGTTGGTCTCGAACAGCGTCGACAGGAAGGTGCGCAGCGCCGGCTTGATGCCGGCGAATTCCAGCGGGAAGGTCAGCAGCCCGGGCGGCAGATCGCGGTTGTTGCGCAGCGAGATCTGCGCCGTGCCCATTTCCTTGAGGCCTTCGTACAGCTCGTCGAAACGTTCGTCGAACAGGGCCAGCACGTCGCGGTTCTCTTCGGCGCCGTAGGGCAGGGTGGCGCCCCAGACGCGGTCGCGCTCGCGCTGGTCGCTGTCGGAGAAGAACTCGCTGAAGCCCGAGATCAGGTCGGCCTTGGTGAAGATGATGTAGACCGGCGCGAACACTTCCAGCCGGTCGGTCAGCTCCTGCACGCGCTGGCGCAGGTTCCTGGCCAGGTTGATGGCGAACTCGGGGCCGGCGCCGGTCAGCTCGTCGATGCTGGTGGCGACGATGATGCCGTTGATCGGCGCCTTGGGGCGATGGCGCTTGAGCAGGTCGAGGAACCCCATCCACTCGTTGCGGTCTTCCTCGTGCACCGAGTAGCGGCCGGCCGTGTCCAGCAGGATGCCCTCGGTGGTGAAGAACCAGTCGCAGTTGCGGGTGCCGCCCACGCCGCGCACCGCCGCGCCGTTCTTGTCGGCGAAGGGGAATTGCAGGCCCGAGTTGATCACCGCGCTGCTCTTGCCGGCGGCCGGGTTGCCGATCACGATGTACCAGGGCAGTTCGTACAGGGCTTCGTTGCCCGAGACCTGGCCGATCTTCGAGGTCTTGATGGTGCGCACCGCCTGCGCCAGCCGGGTGCGCAGCGCGTCCACGTCGCCGCGGTTGGCGGCGGCCGCGCCGGTCTGCACCTGCTGCTCCAGCATGTCGCCCAGGTTCTTGTTGGCGCGCCGCGCGCGGCGCCGGCGCCACAGGTAGGCGCACAGCCACAGGAACAGGAAGATGCCCAGCGCGATGCCGGCCCAGACCAGGCCGATCTCGACCGTATCGGCGAACAGGAACAGGAACACGATCAGGGCGATCAGGCCGAGTGCCATGAACAGCCGCGGGCTGCCGAGCGCGCGGGATGTCCAATGTCGGCCTTCGCTCAAGGCGCTGGAGATACCGGAGAAGAAACCTGAAGGGCTACGCATGATTCTGGCTTTTTTTGTGGGTCAGGCGGAGGGGGAAGGGGACAGCAGGGCGAGCGTGCGCAAGGCGGGATCCTGGGTCATGACGGCGAGTACGGGGGGCCTCGGCCTGCGCGCAGGCCTCGGCGGCCACCGCCAGGGTCAACAGATGCGCGGCGGCGCCGGTGTAGCCGCAGGCGATGCCGACCGCCAGGCAATCCTGGTTGGGGTCGAGGGTGGTGAACAGCGTGCTGGCCAGCCCCGCGGCTTCCAGCGGCCGGCTGCCGCGATGATCGGCGTCGCTGACCAGCGCGCGGATGTCGTCCGCGCGCCGTTGGTGCTGTTCCAGGAAACGCGTCGTCAGCTCGGCCAGCATCGGTTCGCTGGCCGCGCCACGGGCGTCGGCGGCGGTGGCGCGGTGCGCCATCGGTGACAGGGCCAGGGCGAAGGCGCCCGCCGGCGCCACGGCGGCGTCGGGAGCGGCCTGGTCCAGGTCCAGCAGCAGGCCGGCGGCCGCTTCGCCGGGCACGCGTCCCTGCGGCGTGGCGTTGCCGACCAGTGTGCCGTCGGCCTCCCAGTCCTGCACCACCTGGGCATCGATGTAGGAGTCGGCCGCGGCCACCAGGCGCAGCGGCGCGCGCGCGGCGGACGCCGGCTCCAGCGCCAGCTGGCGCAGCAGGCTGTCGCTGGCGAGCGCGTCGCGGGCCTCGTGCGGCCGCAGCCGCAGGCGGGTCTCGGGCCAGGCGGCCGCCGCGCGGGCCTGCGCCTGCGCATGCTCGCGCGCCGCCGGCGGCCATGGCGCCGGCAGCAGCAGTTCCACTTGCAGCAGGGGCCAGTCGTCGTCGCGCTCGGGCGTGCCGTGTTCCAGCACGTGGGCGCGGGCAGCGCGCGACAGGGATTCGATCACTTCGCACAGCAGGGCGGTGGCGCGCAGGCAGTCTTCGGCGCGGGCCGCCGCGGGCGCGTCTTCGCCGGCGGCGGCTTCGCGCAAGGCTTCGCTGTCCAGGTGCGCGGCGCGGGCGCTGAACACGGGAAAGCCGCGCGCGTTCTTGAGGGTGTCGTCCAGGTCGGGGCGCTTCTGTTCGGCCAGCGCGGCATGAATGGCGGCGGGATCGCTGCCGGGCGCGGCCCGCGCCGTGCCGGCCAGCGCCACCAGCCGGGTGAGGGCCGGCGCCGCGGCGGGCGCGTCGGCCTGCGTGCCGGCGGCGGGCGCCGCCGCGGCCGCGGCGCGGGCTTCGC